>NZ_JBICLK010000086.1:0-388880 GCF_043105275.1 Pseudomonas sp. TYF_14 | reverse complement strand
AACGAAGCCATCAGCATCACAACAGGAACCCAGCCCACCTCAGGAGGTCTGTGTTTGCATGTATTACGGTGAACGCTTCAACGCCTGGACCCACCTGGTCGGTGCCGTCCTCGCTGCTATTGGTGCCATCTGGCTGATCGTGGCCGCGGGCCTGCAAGGCGACCCGTGGAAGATCGTCAGCTTCTCCATCTACGGCGGCACGCTGCTGTTGCTGTACAGCATTTCCACCCTGTACCACAGCACCCGTGGGCGGGCGAAAGTGATCATGCGCAAGCTCGACCACCTGTCGATCTATCTGCTGATTGCCGGCAGCTACACGCCGTTTTGCCTGGTCAGCCTGCGCGGCCCTTGGGGATGGAGCCTGTTCGGCGTGGTCTGGGGGCTGGCGATCATCGGCATGTTGCAAGAGATCAAGCCGCGCTCCGAGGCGCGGATCCTGTCGATCATCATCTATGCGGTAATGGGCTGGATCGTGCTGGTGGCAGTCAAGCCGCTGCTGAACTCGCTGGGCACGGCCGGCTTCGCCTGGCTGGCTGCCGGCGGCGTGTTCTACACCGTCGGCATCATTTTCTTCGCCTTCGACAGCCGTTTCCGCCACTGGCATGGCATCTGGCACCTGTTCGTCATCGCTGGCAGCCTGATGCACTTCGTGGCGGTGTCGCTCTACGTGCGCTAGTTAAAAGTCGCCCCACAACTGCTGTGCCACCGACAGCGCCACCACCGGCGCGGTCTCGGTGCGCAGCACGCGCGGGCCAAGGCGTGCTGCGTGGAAGCCGGCGGCTTTGGCCTGCTCGACCTCGGCTTCGCTAAGGCCGCCTTCGGGGCCGATCACGAAGGCCAGGGTGGCGGGCTTTTCATGGCTGATAAGCGGCTCAGCCACCGGGTGCAGGACCAGCTTCAGGTCAGCCTTGGTGCTGCTCAACCATTCGGCCAGGGTCACGGGTGGGTGGATGACGGGCAAGGTAGAACGCCCGCATTGTTCACAGGCGCTGATCGCCACTTGGCGCCAGTGGGCCAGGCGCTTGTCGGCGCGTTCGTCTTTCAGGCGCACTTCGCAGCGCTCGCTGACGATCGGGGTGATTTCGTTGGCACCAAGCTCGGTGGCCTTCTGGATCGCCCAGTCCATGCGCTCGCCACGGGAAAGGCCCTGGCCCAGGTGCACATGCAGCGGTGAATCGGCCTGGCCGGCAAAGGCCTGGTCAAGGCTGACGCGGACAGTTTTCTTGCCCACCTCGAGCAACTGACCACGGTATTCCTGGCCGCTGCCATCGAACAGCTGCACGGCGTCGCCGGGTGCCATGCGCAGCACGCGGCCAATGTAATGGGCCTGGGCCTCGGGCAGGTCGTGCTCGCCAAGGCTCAGGGGGGCGTCGATGAAGAAGCGGGACAGTCTCATGGGTTTGCTCGGAAAATAGAGAGACGCAGATCCCTGTGGGAGCGGGCGTGTCGATGCGTCGAACCGCCGCGAATCAGGCGCCGCGGTGCCTGGCAAGGGCTTCGCCCTTGTTCGCGGGCTCGCCCGCTCCCACAGGAAAAGTGGTGTGGCGAATTGCCGGGCCTAGCCCGGGTCGCGGAAGTCGGGGTGGAAGTTGGGCGGTACTGCGACACTGACGCTGTCGCGGGTGGCGATATCGATGCCTTCGCTGGCCACTTCGGCAAGGAAGTCGATCTGCTCGGGGGTGATCACGTACGGCGGCAGGAAGTACACCACGCTGCCCAGCGGTCGCAGCAGGGCGCCGCGGGTCAGGGCGTGCTCGAACACCTTCAGGCCACGGCGCTCCTGCCAGGGGTAGGCAAGCTTGCCTGCCTTGTCTTGAACCATTTCGATGGCCAGGGCCATGCCAGTCTGGCGTATTTCGGCAACATGAGCATGATCGGCCAAATGTGCAGTGGCTGTGGCCATGCGCGTGGCCAGGGCCTTGTTGGCCTCGATCACGTTGTCCTGCTCGAAGATATCCAGGGTCGCCAGCGCTGCAGCGCACGCCAGCGGGTTGCCGGTGTAGCTGTGCGAGTGCAGGAATGCGCGCAGTGTCGGGTAATCGTCATAGAACGCCTGGTACACCTTGTCGGTGGTCAGGCAGGCGGCCAGCGGCAGGTAGCCGCCGGTCAGGGCCTTGGACAGGCACAGGAAATCCGGGCGGATGCCGGCTTGCTCGCAGGCGAACATCGTGCCGGTGCGGCCGAAGCCCACGGCGATCTCGTCGTGGATAAGGTGCACGTCATAGCGGTCGCAGGCCTCGCGCAACAACTTGAGGTACACCGGGTGGTACATGCGCATGCCACCGGCACCCTGGATCAGCGGCTCGACGATCACGGCGCTGATCGAGGCGTGGTGTTCGGCCAGGGTCTGCTCCATGGCCTGGAACATGTTGCGCGAGTGCTCCTCCCAGCTCATGCCCTCGGGGCGCAGGTAGCAGTCAGGGCTTGGCACCTTGAGGGTGTCGAGCAGCAGCGCCTTGTAGGTTTCGGTGAACAGCGGCACATCACCCACCGACATGGCGGCAATGGTTTCGCCGTGATAGCTGTTGGTCAGGGTGACGAAGCGCTTCTTGTCCGGTTTGCCGATGTTCTGCCAGTAGTGGAAGCTCATTTTCAGCGCCACTTCGATGCACGACGAGCCATTGTCGGCATAGAACACCCGGTCGAGACCGGCCGGGGTCATGGCGACCAGGCGTTCGGACAGCTCGATCACTGGCTGATGACTGAAACCGGCCAGGATCACGTGCTCGAGCTGGTCAACCTGGTCCTTGATGCGCTGGTTGATGCGCGGGTTGGCATGGCCGAACACGTTGACCCACCAGCTGCTCACCGCATCCAGGTAGCGTTTGCCCTCGAAGTCTTCCAGCCACACGCCTTCGCCGCGCTTGATAGGGATCAGCGGCAGCTGCTCGTGGTCTTTCATCTGGGTACAGGGGTGCCACAGGACCTTGAGGTCGCGTTGCATCCACTGATCATTGAGGCCCATGGGCACTTCTCCTGGCTTTGCGGCGTGGTTCGACCGCGTAAGCCTAAGCAATGCCGCAGGGCAGGACAACCGCTGCCGTTCAATGGAGGTGGGGGCTGGTCCATTCGAGCCTGCTGCCATACACAGAGCAAAGCCCTGCAGGATGTGGTGCCGGAGTGAAGGCTCAGGCCTGAGGCTGTGCGCAGTCACCAGGTTCATGCAGAGGTCCTGCTACTGTGTGGCATAGCTACCGACAAAAATATGAGCTGCCAAAAGGACTTGATGTCACTGCGCTGGCAGGGTGCTCGGACCTGACGTATTCTTAACGCATCTTCCTGGGGCATTCCTGCCTCTCCCCGTTTCTGTAACCTCTGACTCGGAGTTCGCCGACATGGCTGCTGCTTGGGTGCGCCTGTGCGCGTTGGTATTGATTGGTGTGTCCAGCGGCGCTGCGCTGGCAAAAGACAAGACGCCCACGGCGATTGTCGTGGGGGGGGGGCTGGCAGGCCTGACGGCAGCCTACGAGCTGCAGAACAAAGGCTGGCAGGTGACCCTGCTGGAGGCCAAGGCGGGCATGGGCGGGCGTTCGGGCCTGGCCACCAGCGAGTGGATCGGCAACGCCAAGGCACAGCCGGTGCTCAACCAGTACCTCGACCGTTTCAAGCTTGAAACACTGCCGGCGCCCGAGTTCGTGCGTACCCCGGGTTACCTGATCGACGGCGAGTACTTCAGCGCCAGCGACCTGGCCACCAAGCAACCGGCCACTGCCGAGGCGCTCAAGCGTTACGAGAAAACCCTCGATGACCTGGCCCGTTCGATCGATGACCCGCTGAACCCGCAGGCAACCAGCACGCTGTTCGCCCTTGACCAGATCAACGTCTCCACCTGGCTGGACAAACTGCAACTGCCGGCCACCGCCCGTCAGTTGATCAATCAGCAGATCCGCACCCGCTACGATGAACCGTCGCGCCTGTCGCTGCTGTACTTCGCCCAGCAGAACCGCGTCTACCGCGGCGTCAGCGACCGCGACCTGCGCGCTGCGCGCCTGCCCGGTGGCAGCCCGGTGCTGGCCCAGGCTTTCGTCAAGCAGCTGAAAACCATCAAGACCAACTCGCCGGTTACCGCCATTGTCCAGGACAAGGATGGTGTCACGGTAAAAGTCGGCAGCGTCGGCTACAAGGCGGACTATCTGGTCATGGCTGTGCCCCTACGCGCGCTAGCCAAGATTCAGATGACCCCTGGCCTGGACAGCCAGCACCTGGCGGCGCTCAAGGGCACCAACTATGGTTGGCGCGACCAGATCATGCTCAAGTTCAAGAAACCCGTTTGGGAAAGCCGTGCACGCATGTCGGGCGAAATCTACAGTAACGCCGGCCTCGGCATGCTGTGGGTCGAGCCGGCGCTCAAGGGTGGTGCCAACGTGGTGATCAACCTGTCCGGCGACAACGCACGCCTGCTGCAGGCCTTTGGTGAAAAGCAGATGGTCGACCAGGTGCTGATCCGGCTGCATGCGTTCTACCCCCAGGCCCGTGGCGCATTCACCGGTTACGAGGTCAAGCGATACAGTGCTGATGCTGGCACGGGTGGTGCCTACCTGGCCTACGGCCCAGGGCAGATCAGTAAATACTGGCGCCTGTGGGAACGTCCGGTGCAGCGCATGACCTTTGCCGGTGAGCACACGGATGCCCTGTACCCGGGCACCCTGGAAGGCGCCCTGCGCAGTGGCCAGCGTGCGGCCAGCCAGGCACAGGACCTGTTGGCCGGCAAGTCGTTCGACCCGGCCAAGGCGCTGCCGGTTGCGGCGGCGGCAGGTGCGGCCGCCGCCAAGGAGAGCAAGGGCGGGTTCTTCTCCAATATGTTCGACGGTTCGTCCGACAAGGGCGACAAAGCTGACAAGGCGCCGGCCAAAGCTGAGCCCAAGCAGACCGAAGAGGCCAAGCAGGACAAGCCAGGCTTCTTCAAGCGCCTGTTTGGCGGGGCGCAAGCGCCAGAGGCGAAGGTTGAGCCAATTGCCAAGGCTGAGGAAGTGGCGCCTGCACCTGCGCCCGCTCCACAGGCAGCTCCGGCTCCTGCAGCACCTGCGCCTGTGGCCAAGGAAACGGCTGCCAAGCCTGCGGCAACCAAAGCCGCTCCCGCCAAGCATGCGCCCGTGCATAAGCCAGCCCACAAGCCTGCCGAGACGAAGAAGGCGACAGCCAAGTCGGAGCCTGCGAAGAAGCCTGTAACCAATACCCAGGCCAAGGCGGGCTGACCGATCGACAGTGCCGGCCTGTTCGCCTGTTCGCCTGAGGGCCGGCACTGCAACCCTAACTCTCCGACTATCGTTAATGTTTTCTTAATGGTCAGCTAACAGAATAAATATCGGATTCCTCGATAATCCAAAGCAATTTTTTCCGCTTTTCTTCGATACGTTACGCGTTAGTCTGTGCATAGCTTTCACGGGGAAACACGCAACATGCAACTGCGCAATTCACCTTCTCGCTACGGCGTGGTCAGCATCATCCTGCACTGGGGCGTGGCGCTGGCAGTTTTCGGCCTGTTCGGCCTGGGCTTGTGGATGGTCGGCCTCGACTACTACAGCCCTTGGCGCAAAGCTGGCCCGGACCTGCACAAGAGCATCGGCCTGGTGCTGCTGGCGG
Organism: Pseudomonas sp. TYF_14; assembly: GCF_043105275.1. Lineage (NCBI taxonomy): Bacteria > Pseudomonadati > Pseudomonadota > Gammaproteobacteria > Pseudomonadales > Pseudomonadaceae > Pseudomonas > Pseudomonas sp. TYF_14. The sequence goes on along the minus strand of NZ_JBICLK010000086.1, from coordinate 383,297 downwards.
TGATGCTGCTGCGGGTAGTCTGGCGTTTCATCAGCCCGCCACCACCGGCACCAACCAACCATGGTGCGGTCACACGCCTGGCGGCCAAGCTGGGCCACCTGGCCCTGTACCTTGGGCTGTTTGCGGTGATGGTTGCCGGTTACCTGATTTCCACCGCCGACGGCGTCGGCATTCCGGTGTTCGGCCTGTTCGAAGTGCCGGCACTGATCAGCGACCTGCCTGACCAGGCAGATGTGGCGGGTGTGGTTCATTTGTGGCTGGCTTGGGGGCTGGTGATTTTTGCCGTGCTGCATGCCCTTGCCGCGCTCAAGCATCATTTCATCGACCGTGACGCGACCCTGACTCGCATGCTGGGCCGCAAAGCTTGACTCTCAACCTCAATTACACAGGAAGGAACAGGATGTTGAAAAAGACTTTTGCCGCTCTGGCGCTCGGTACCGCTCTGCTCTCTGCTGGCCAGGCCATGGCTGCCGAGTACAAGATCGACAAGGAAGGCCAGCACGCGTTCGTTGACTGGAAAATCAGCCACCTGGGCTACAGCTTCATCCACGGTACTTTCAAGGATTTCGACGGCAGCTTCACCTGGGACAGTGCCAAGCCTGAAGCCAGCAAGATCAGCGTCGACTTGAAAACTGCCAGCCTGTGGTCGAACCACGCCGAGCGTGACAAGCACATCGCCAGCGCCGACTTCCTCGACGTGAAGAAGTACCCGGACGCCAAATTCGTCTCCACCAGCGTCAAGTCTACTGGCGACAAGACGGCTGACGTGACTGGCGACCTGACCATGCACGGTGTCACCAAGCCGGTGACGTTCAAGGCTACCTTCAACGGTGAAGGCAAGGACCCATGGGGTGGCGAGCGCGCTGGCTTCAACGCCACCACCACGCTGAACCTGAACGACTTCGGCATCAAAGGCCCGGGTGCTACTTCGCAGACCCTGGACCTGGATATCAGTGTCGAAGGTGTGAAGCAGAAGTAATTTCTGCCAGCTGAAAACCGAGGGGGCCGCTTTGCGGCCCTATCACGACACAAGGCCGCTCCTGCAGAGATCAAGAAATTCTCTGCAGGAGCGGCCTTGTGTCGTGATAGGGCTGCGAAGCAGCCCCCTCGGTACTTCTATCAGCCCTTGCGGGTCAGCAGCGCTGGGCGCTCACCGCGTGGGCGGCTTGGCAGGTCATCCAGTTGCTCAGGCGTCGGGAAACGGTCCAGCTTGGACTCCTTGCGAATGATCACTGGCTGTTTTTCCGGCTGACGCGGGTTGCGCACGGCCGGCTCTTGCCGGGCAGCATCGTCACGCGCAGGGCGACCACGGCCACCGCCGCCATCACGACGGGCACCGCCACCGTTGTTGGCGCGGGGCGGGCGTTTTTCTCCGCCACCACTGCGTGGCTGGCCGCCATTTCGGGCTTGGCCCTGGCCGCCAGCGTTGCTGCGTTGGCCATTGCCTTGCCCCTGACCTTGGCCAGCACCACCCGGGCGGCGGTTGCGGCCCTGGTTCTTGCCCTGGTAAGGGCTGACATAGTCCGCGCGGTTACCGAAGTTATCGAGTTCGTCGTCCAGGAACTCTTCCGGGTCGCGGTCTGCCGGCGGCTTCGGCACGCTGTTATTGCTGGCCTGCTGCGGGCGTGACTTCTTGTCACGCGGCTTGCGCGGTTGCTGCTTGTCGCCGCTCTTTTCCTTGTCGTCCGGCTTGGCCGCAGCTTGCTGCCTGGCTTTGCCTTTGTCCTTGCCTTTGTCCTTGCGGCCGCCGTTGGTGTCTTTACCACCTTCGCCACGGGCCTGCTGGTTGCGGCCACCGCGGCCGTTATTCTGCGGGCGCTCGCGTGCTTCGGGCTTCTCGGCTTCTACCTGGCTGGCGTCGAAGCCCATCAGGTCGCCATCCGCGATGCGCTGCTTGGTCACCCGCTCGATGCTCTTGAGCAGCTTCTCTTCATCTGGCGCGACCAGGGAAATAGCTTCGCCCGAACGACCGGCACGGCCGGTACGGCCGATGCGGTGGACGTAGTCTTCCTCGACATTCGGCAGCTCGAAGTTGACAACATGGGGCAACTGGTCGATGTCCAGGCCGCGGGCAGCGATGTCGGTGGCGACCAGTACGCGCACGCTGTTGGCCTTGAAGTCGGCCAGCGCCTTGGTGCGGGCGTTCTGGCTCTTGTTGCCGTGGATCGCGGCGGCGGTCAGGCCTTGCTTTTCCAGGTACTCGGCCAGGCGGTTGGCGCCATGCTTGGTTCGGGTGAACACCAACACCTGTTCCCAGGCGCCCAGGGTGATCAGGTGCGCCAGCAAGGCACGCTTGTGGCTGGCAGGCAGGCGATATACCCGCTGCTCGATACGCTCGACGGTGGTGTTCGGCGGGGTGACCTCGATACGCTCCGGGTTGTGCAGGAGCTTGTCGGCGAGGTCGGTGATGTCCTTGGAGAAGGTGGCCGAGAAGAGCAGGTTCTGGCGCTTGGCCGGCAGGCGGGCGAGGACCTTCTTGACGTCGTGGATGAAGCCCATGTCGAGCATGCGATCGGCTTCATCCAGTACCAGGATTTCCACGTGGGCCAGGTCGACCTTGCCTTGGCCGGCGAGGTCGAGCAGGCGGCCTGGGCAGGCGACCAGCACATCAACGCCTTTGGCAATGGCCTGGATCTGCGGGTTCATGCCAACGCCGCCGAAGATGCAGGCGCTGACCAGTGGCAGGTCACGGGCATAGACCTTGAAACTGTCATGCACCTGGGCTGCCAGTTCGCGGGTCGGTGTCAGGACCAGCACGCGAGGCTGGCGTGGGCCGTGGCGCTGTGATTTGTCGGGATGGCCGGCCGGGAACAGGCGCTCGAGAATCGGCAGGGCAAAGCCGCCGGTTTTACCCGTACCTGTCTGTGCGGCAACCATCAGGTCGCGGCCTTGCAACACGGCGGGAATAGCCCGCTGTTGCACGGGGGTCGGCTGGGTGTAGCCCGCAGCCTCGATAGCGCGGACAAGAGCCTCGGAGAGACCGAGGGAAGCAAAGGACATGGGCGATCCTGTTCTCGTGTGGGCTGGGCCCGTTGGGATGTTCTGCCTGGCGCGACGGGCATCGGTGAAATGCGATCGCGTCCGGTCCAGCTGGGCTTTCACTGCACATCCGGGAAACGGAGGCTGGACGCGAAGGGGCGTCGGTACCGATCGGGATGCCTGTTGCGAGGCCGAGCGTCCGGGCGTGAGCCGGGCGGGAAGGCCCGAGTATAACAGAGCTATCGCGCTGTGCTGCTTTCCTGCTGCTCAACGGCGTTGAGAATGTTTCCAGTGTCGCTTGTATAACGGTTGCTGATCGCTGCATAGGCCGGCTCCTGCTTGAACCGCTGCAGCTCTTCGGCAAAGGCCACGGCCAGTGCCTCGCGCCCAGGCTTGCGCACCAGGCCCAGGTACTGCGCCTGGCGGCTGATTACCAGCGGCAGTTCTTCGACTTGCTGTTGCAGGCCGAGCTGGCGGAGCAGGTAATGCCCCACCCTGCGGTCGGTGATCACCAGGTCGATGCGGCCCAGTATCAGCTTGCCGAAGTTGGCTTCTTGAGTAGGTGCGGCTTCGCGCTTGAAGTGCGGGGCCTCGGTGAACCCTTTACCGTAGGCGTAGCCGGGCGATGTGCCGACGGTGAGGCCGGCGAGGTCGTCCAGGTGGGTGACGGCATGGCGGCGCGTGCGGCTTTGGAACAGGACGAATTCGACCTCCGACATGGGTTCGGAGCCGTACACCATGTAGGGTTGGCGCGCGTCCGTCTGGAAGATGTCGAGAATGCCATCGGCCAGGCCTTGCTCAGCCATTGCCAAGCAGCGCTTCCAAGGCAGGAATTGCCACTCTACCTCGACGCCGAGGCGTGCGAAGACCTGGCTGGCGACTTCGTAGTCGATGCCGCGCGGTTGGCCGTTGTGCTGAAACACATAAGGTGCCCAGTCGTCGGTTACCAGGCGCAAGCGTTCGCCCAGAGCCAACGGGCTCAGGCAAACGAGCAGCAGGATCCAGAACAGACGGGCGATATGTGGCATGGCCGGAGATTACGCGCTCGGCCGGTGTACGGTAAAGGCATGCATTATCGATGTGGGAGCGGGCGTGCCCGCGAACACCGGCGAAGCCGGTGCCAACGATCGGGTTGCTCTCTTCGCGGGCACGCCCGCTCCCACAAGTCCGCGCAAGGCAATGAGTTTTGCGGGCACATCAGGCTTGGGTGGATCGCAGCAGATGCGCCTCGATATCCTTGCGCCGCTCGCCCAGCGATAGCCGTAGCCCCGGATGGCGCAGGCACTGACGCAGCCGCTCGGGCTCCACGTGGCCGTAGCGGTCATTGAGGTTTTCCAGGGCCTTGTCCCACCAGGCAGACGCACAGGCGCGATCGAACTCATTGGGGTAGGGGTAGCAGCCATAGAGCAATTCGCGGGCGAACTGGCGCTCGTGACTGGGCAGGGTCAGGCTCAACGCCTTGTAACCCAGGCGGTGCAGAGTGGGTGGCCGCGGCAGTTGATCGTTGACCAGCGCAACGTCGGCCAGGGCCGGGGGGCTGAGTGGGTCGTGCTCGTGCTTGCGCAGCCAGGCCTGGATCTTGGCGCGGAACTGCGCCTTCCGGCTCCAGTAGTGATGGATGACATCGGTACACTCGGCCAGCTCCAGGTTGCGGTAGGCCGCCACTGCCAGGCAGAACTCCTCGAGGGTATAGGCCTCTCGAGCCAAGGGGTAGAATTCGTCCATCATGGCGATGGAGCGGTCCAGGGTGTCGCAGTTCTCGGCAGTGAGGCCGATAACGCCGGAATTGACGAGCGGCATCTGGCAGTCGGCCAGTCCCCGGGACTCGAGAATGGCCAGCAGGTTCTTGTACAACAGGCACTTCTGGTCAGCGCCGTAGCGCGTGCCGATGGCGTTGCACAGCAGGCGGTTGGGCGCCACGCGGGCGAACAGATGCAACGGCGAAGTGCGGAAGAAGGTGTCGGTGTCGATCAGCACTGCCAGCGGGTGTTGCTGAAGTACCTGGCGCAACAGCACATGCTTGCTGCGAAAGTGATAACCGTGCGGGGCATTCCATGCCTGGCGCGTGGCCTCGTCCAGCAGGTGGACGGTGACGGGCAGCCTGGCGTATGGCTGCGCATTGTCGGTGTAGACCTGTATGTCCATGGCCTCGCCGGCTGCGCTGCCTAGCTGGGCGAGGGCGCTGACGATGCTGAAGCAGGCTTCCTGATGGTAGGTTGCCGGGCCAAAAGCCAGGTATACAAGCTGTGGGCGCGAAGGTTGGGTGTGCTGCATGGCAGGCAAGACCTGTTTAACCCGAAAATGAATAAGGCTTTAGTCTATGACCAAAGCCTTAATCATTTCTTAAGCAGACTTTGCCAAAAGATTTCAGCGCGGCAGCTTCAGGTTGTTCCAGATCGCCAGGCTCGGTTCAGCCTGGTTCAAGGTATAGAAGTGCAGGCCTGGCGCGCCGCCTTGCAACAGCTGTTCGCACATGCGGGTAATCACTTCTTCGCCGAACGCCTGGATGCTGGCAGTGTCGTCGGCATAGGCTTCCAGCTGCTTGCGGATCCAGCGCGGGATCTCGGCGCCACAGGCATCGGAGAAGCGGGCCAGCTTGCTGTAGTTGGTGATCGGCATGATGCCCGGTACCACCGGAATCTCCACGCCCAGCTTCTGTGCACGCTCGACGAAGTAGAAGTAGCTGTCGGCGTTGAAGAAGTACTGGGTGATGGCGCTGTCGGCACCGGCCTTGACCTTGTGCACAAAGTTGGCCAGATCCGCCTCGAAGTTGCGCGCCTGCGGGTGCATTTCCGGGTAGGCAGCCACTTCCAGGTGGAAGTGATCAGCGGTCTCCTCGCGGATGAACTCGACCAGGTCACTGGCATAGCGCAGTTCACCACTGGCCATGCCCATGCCCGACGGCAGGTCACCACGCAGCGCGACAATGCGTTTGATGCCGGCTGCCTTGTACTCGGCCAGGAGGGCACGCAATTCGGCCTTGGTGTCGCCCACGCACGACAGGTGCGGCGCGGCAGGTATCTTCACTTCGCTTTCCAGCTGCAGCACGGTATTGAGCGTGCGGTCGCGGGTCGACCCACCGGCACCGTAGGTGCAGGAGAAGAAGTCCGGGTTATAGGTGGCCAGCTGGCGGGCGACGCCCATCAGCTTTTCGTGACCGGCATCGGTCTTGGTCGGGAAGAACTCGAAACTGTAGCGGCGTTCTTGTGACATCAGGCGTTCCTCTGGCAACAAGCGTCTGGCGGCAAGCTGCAAGTAAAAGCCAGATCGGTGATGGCCGGTCTGGCTTGGGCGTCGTTCAAGATCTGTGTTTCCGGAGCTGCAAGTGGCAACGGCACGGTATGCCTTTGCCTGCCACTTGCAGCTTCAAGCTTTCCGCTTAGTAGCGGTAGGCGTGCGGCTTGAACGGGCCTTCGACGGTCACGCCGATGTAGTCGGCTTGCTGCTTGGTCAGCTGGGTGACCACGCCGCCGAAGCCGCGGACCATTTCCAGGGCCACTTCTTCGTCGAGTTTCTTCGGCAGCACTTCAACGGTCAGGCGCTCGGCTTTCTTTTCGGCCGGCAGGTCAGCGAACTTCTGCTCGAACAGGAAGATCTGTGCCAGAACCTGGTTGGCGAACGAGCCGTCCATGATGCGGCTTGGGTGGCCAGTGGCGTTGCCCAGGTTGACCAGGCGGCCTTCGGCCAGCAGGATCAGGTAGTCGTCGTTCTGCGGGTCGAAGCTACCAGCGCCGGTACGGTGGATCTTGTGAACCTGCGGCTTGACCTCTTCCCAGGCCCAGTTCTTGCGCATGAAGGCGGTATCGATCTCGTTGTCGAAGTGGCCGATGTTGCAGACTACGGCACGCTTTTTCAGGGCCTTGAGCATGTTGGCGTCGCAGACATTGACGTTACCGGTGGTGGTCACGATCAGGTCGATCTTGCCCAGCAGGGCCTTGTCGATGCTGGCTTCGGTGCCGTCGTTGATACCGTCGATGAACGGCGAGACCAGCTCGAAGCCGTCCATGCAGGCCTGCATGGCGCAGATCGGGTCAATTTCGGAGACCTTGACGATCATGCCTTCCTGACGCAGGGACTGGGCCGAGCCCTTGCCCACGTCACCGTAGCCGATCACCAGGGCCTGCTTGCCCGACAGCAGGTGGTCGGTACCACGCTTGATGGCATCGTTCAGGCTGTGACGGCAGCCGTACTTGTTGTCGTTCTTGCTCTTGGTGACCGAGTCGTTGACGTTGATCGCCGGGACTTTCAGCTCGCCCTTGGCCAGCATGTCCAGCAGGCGGTGTACGCCGGTGGTGGTCTCTTCGGTCACGCCGTGCACGCGGTCCAGTACCTGCGGGTACTTCTTGTGCAGCAGTTCGGTCAGGTCACCACCGTCGTCGAGGATCATGTTGGCGTCCCATGGCTGGCCATCTTTCAGGATGGTCTGCTCCAGGCACCACTCGTACTCTTCTTCGGTTTCGCCTTTCCAGGCGAAAACCGGGATACCGGCGGCGGCGATCGAGGCGGCGGCCTGGTCTTGAGTCGAGAAGATGTTGCAGGACGACCAGCGCACTTCGGCACCCAGGGCAACCAGGGTTTCGATCAGCACGGCGGTCTGGATGGTCATGTGGATGCAGCCCAGGATCTTCGCACCCTTGAGCGGTTGCTCGGCCAGGTACTTGCGACGCAGGCCCATCAGCGCAGGCATTTCCGATTCGGCAATGATGGTTTCGCGACGGCCCCAGGCGGCCAGGGAGATGTCGGCGACTTTGTAATCGGTAAAACCAGCAGGCATGTTTGCAGCGCTCATGAGAGCCTCCATTCGTAATGTGCGAATGGGCGCCGTTGTGCGTTAAGCGCTCGCGGGAGCGAGCAACGCCCCATCCGAGCCTGACAGGCCTAGCCTGCTGCAGCGCCCCTCGGACAGGTGGCGGGCATGGCACCGCTGTGGGCAACCATGTAAAACGGCGCAGATTATAGCTGCCCCCGCCGGCTTGCCCAAGGTTTTCCGTCGATTAATCGCGACGATAGTCGATGTTCAATGGAGCGAAGGCAGCCGCTCTGCCATCATTGCTACACGTTAGCCAAGCAGGTCAGGAGTACAGATGAACTTTCACACCCGCAAGTGGGTTAAACCCGAAGACCTCAACCCCAATGGCACCCTGTTCGGTGGCAGCCTGTTGCGCTGGATCGATGAAGAGGCGGCGATCTACGCCATCGTCCAGCTGGGCAACCAGCGTGTGGTGACCAAGTACATGTCGGAAATCAACTTCGTCAGTGCTTCGCGTCAGGGTGACATCATCGAGCTGGGCATCACCGCTACCGCGTTCGGCCGCACCTCGATCACCCTCAAGTGCGAAGTGCGTAACAAGATCACCCGCAAGAGCATTCTGACTGTCGACAAGATGGTGTTCGTCAACCTGGGCGAGGATGGCTTGCCGGCAGCCCATGGGCGCACCGAGATCAAGTACGTGCAGGACCAGTTCCCGGATTCGGCAGTCGAATAGACCCTGGTTGCCTGTGCCGGCCTCTTCGCGGGTTCACCCGCGAATGGGCCGCAAAGCGGCCCCGGCATTCTCAAGGCTGGGCGCTGACCTTGCGCACCACCCGCCCAATGCTCAACCCCTGCACCAGAATCGACGACAACACCACGATGTAGGTGATCGACAGCAGCAGGTCCCGTTCCTCGCCCAGCGGTAGCGACAGTGCAAGTGCCACCGACACGCCACCGCGCAGGCCACCCCAGGTCAGCACCCGCACCGTGCCTTTGGGCACCGGGCGCCAGCGCCGCAGCAGCACGATCGCCGGGGCCACCGTCAACAGGCGAGACAGCAGCACTGCCAGCGCCAGCACGCCGCCGGCCGCCAGGTGCATCCAGTTGAACGGCAGCAGCAACAGCTCCAGGCCGATCAATGCGAACAGCAGGGCATTGAGCATGTCGTCGATCAGCTCCCAGAAACCGTCCATGTAACGGCGGGTCATGTCATTCATCGCCAGGTTGCGCCCCAGGTTGCCGATGATCAGGCCTGCCACCACCATGGCGATCGGTGCCGACACATGCAGCTCGTAGCACATTGCCGAACCACCGATTACCAGCGCCAGGGTCAGCATGACCTCCACCTGGTACTGCTCGACACTCTTGATCATGCGGTAGGTGGCGTAGCCGATCAGGCCACCGAACACCACACCGCCAATGGCCTCGCGGGCGAACAGGATCGCCGTGTCGGCCATGCTCGGTGTTTCACCCAGCTGGATGATGCCCAGCAACACGGTGAATACCACGACTGCCGTGCCGTCGTTGAACAGTGACTCGCCGACGATGGTGGTTTTAAGCGGTTTGGGCGCATTGGCAGTACGCAGCGCGCCAAGCACGGCAATCGGGTCGGTCGGTGAGATCAGTGCACCGAACAGCAGGCAGTAGATCAGGGGCACCTGCCAGCCGAATAGGGCAAACACCCAATGCGCCAGGTAGCCGATGACCACGGTGGCGATCAGCACGCCCAAGGTAGCCAGCAGGCCGATCGGCCAGCGGTAGCTGCGCAGGTCGCTGAGGTTGACGTGCAGGGCGCCGGCAAACAGCAGGAACGCCAGCATCCAGTGCATGAGCAGATCGTTGAAGTCGATCTGGTTCATCAGCCCTTCGACGCGCTCTTCCAGGCCGGGGAAGCCGACAAGGCTCAGGCCTTGCAATATCAGGGAAAACAACAGCGCCGTAACCATCACGCCGATAGCGGGGGGCAGGCCGATGAAGCGGTAGTTCACATAGGTCAGAAGTGTGGTGAGGCAGATAAACGCGGCAACTAATTCAAGCATCCCGAATCCTGTAACAGTGGCTTCCAAGTCGTTACCCGAGTGACTCGGGCAGTTCTTTGATGACCTGGCACGGGGTTCGGGGCACAGGGTTTGACCGAATTAGTCCAAATCGTTCCCGTGACAGTCTGCACTGGTTACCCTGTGGGAGCGGGCGTGCCCGCGAACACCGGCAAAGCCGGTGCCATACACCGAGTTGCATTCTTCGCGGGCATGCCCGCTCCCACAACCCCCCCCTGAACGCTATATATTCACAGCCATGAAAAGCCATAAGGACAAGAAGGCGTGTTGGCAACATCTCTGGTGCTGGTTGCCGCCCTGCTGCATGCAACCTGGAATACCTTGATCAAATTCAGTGGCGAGCGCTTGCTGGTCATTGCCAGCATGGACACGGTAGCGCTGGCCTTCGCGGTGCTGGCGGTGCCCTTCGTCGATGTTCCGCCTGCTGAAATCTGGCCCTGGTTGGTAGCCTCGGCACTGGCTGAGCAGTTGTACCGCTATCTGCTGATCAAGGCCTACCGCGTGGGCGACCTGGGGCTGGTCTATCCTCTGATGCGCGGGCTGTCACCGCTGGTGGTGCTGGGGCTGACCCTGGCCTTTGCCGGGGAATCGCTGAGCCAGCAGCAGATCATCGGTATCCTGTTGATCCCCTGTGGCATGGCCTGCCTGTTGTGGCAGGGCGGCGGCGGTGACCGGCTGCCATGGTCGATGCTGCCGGTAGTTGCCTTGATTGGCCTGTGCATTGGTTGCTACACCTGGTTCGACGGCCAGGCCGTGCGCCTGTGGGGCAAGCCGTGGGATTACCTGGTCTGGCTGACCCTGCTCAGCGCCTGGCAATTCCCGTTGTTGGCTGGCGTAGCGCGGCGGGCGCCATTCGTACTGTTCTGGCGAACCCAATGGCGCCTTGGGTTGGCGGTAGGGTTCTGCGTATTGTTCAGCTATGCCCTGGTGCTGTGGGCCATGCACCTGGGGTCAGTGGCCGAAGCGGCGGCACTGCGGGAGTTGAGCGTGATCCTGGTGGTGCTGCTGGGCATGCGCTACCTCAAAGAACCTTTTGGCGGGCCGAGACTCCTAGCTTGCGGGCTGGTGTTGGCCGGCATGCTGGTAATGAAGCTTTGACCTGAAAACTGAACAAGGAGTCCTGTCCATGACTGTTGCCCTGTGGTGCATCCTGATTGCGCTGCTGTTGAACCCGCTTTGTGCCTTGATCGCCAAGGCGAGCAGTGGCCGCTTCGGCCTCAAGGACAATCACGATCCGCGAGCCTTCCTCGATACCTTGTCGGGCCTGCCGCGGCGTGCTCATGCAGCGCAGCAGAATGGCTACGAAGCGTTTCCGGCATTTGCTGCGGCGGTGCTTGTGGCGGATATCGTGGGCAATGCCGAGCAGGTGACCCAGGATGTGCTGGGGGTGATGTATATCACCAGCCGCTTGCTTTACATCATCTGCTACCTGGCCGACTGGGCTGCCTTGCGGTCGCTGGTGTGGTTTGCCAGCCTGGCACTGATCGTGTCGTTCTTCGTGGTTTCCATCTGAAACCGGCTGGCCATCTTCGCGGGCAGCCCCCGCGAAGATAGCCACAACGATCAAGGTACCTTGGGTACCTCAGGCAGTGGCTGGCCCTTGGGCCACAGCATCCAGATCTGCCCTTGCTGCTTCATGTTCCCGGCCAGTTCGCCTGCTTCCGGCCCGGTGCCCCAGAACAGGTCGGCACGCACTTCGCCGGTAATCGCCCCGCCGGTGTCCTGCGCGCCAACCGGTCGTACCACAGGCGTGCCGTCCGGGCGTGTGGTAGACAGCCACAACAAGCTGCCCAGGGGAATCACCTTGCGGTCAATGGCCACGCTGTAGCCGGCGGTAAGCGGTACGTTCAGCGAGCCGCGCGGGCCTTCGTTGCTGTCCGGGCGGGTGCTGAAGAATACGTAGCTGGGGTTGCTGGCCAGCAGCTCTGGTACGCGCTGCGGGTTGGCCTGGGCCCAGGCATGAATGGCGCCCATGCTCACTTCTTCTTTTTTCAGCTGACCTTGCTCCACCAGCCAGCGGCCGATCGGCCGATAGGGGTGGCCGTTCTGGTCGGCGTAGCCCAGGCGCAGTTGACGGCCGTCCTCCAGTTGCACCCGGCCAGAACCCTGGATCTGCAGGAATTGCAGGTCCATCGGGTCGGTCAGCCAGGCCAGCACCGGTGCCTTGACGCCGTTACGGTTGATGACTTCGGCCGTGTCGTAGGGCTTGAGCACCCGACCCTCCAGGCGGCCGCGCAGGCGTTTGCCCTTCAGTTCGGGGTACACGCTGGCCAGGTCGACCACGATCATGTCATCAGGGATGCCGTAGACCGCCACATGGTTGGTTGCCGATTGGCTCAGGCTGCCTGGGTAGACAGGCTCGTAGTAGCCGGTAATCAGGCCGTTGGCATTGTTCTCTGCAGAGCGCAGGCCGTACACCTGCAGGTTCTGTTCAAGGAAGGTTCGCACTTGGGCGGCGCTGGCTGTGGCGCTGCCGGCCGCTTCGCAGGTGGCCGCCCACACCGGGTCGCGCTTGAGTTTTTCGCAGCCGTTGCGCCATGCATAAAAGCCTGCCAGCAGGTCTTCATCGCTGACGGGCGGCAAGTCTTTCCAAGTGGCCGGGGCATAGGTGGCGACAGCGTGGGGCTCGGGCTTGGCGCTCTCGCCGCCGTTGCAGCCGGCCAGCAAAGCCAGCACCGGCAGTGTCCAGGCCAGGTGGCGCAGGGCAGATTTCATGTGTGCATTCCTGTCATGAGCGAACATGAAGGTTCGCCCCTGTCTTTTATGTGGCTATTGGTGTTTGGCCCAGGGGCAGCGATACTGGCCGCCCATTTGCGTAGGCCGAAGTGAGCGTGATGTTTAAGCGATTGACCGTTGTTCTGCTGGCAGCACTTGCCCTGGGAGGGGCTCTGACGGGTTGTGACCGGGTTGACCCGAATTCGCCGCTGGGCAAACGCAAGGTGATCTTCAAGGACATGCTCAAGACCAGCGAGGACCTCGGCGGCATGCTGCGTGGCCGGTTGCCGTTCGACGGGGTGAAGTTTGCCGACGGTGCGCTGAAGCTGGACAGCCTGTCGCATCAGCCGTGGCAGCATTTTCCACAGGTGCGCGATGGTGGTGACAGCGCCGCCCGTGCCGAAGTGTGGGAGCGCCAGGCGCGGTTCCATGACCTGGCCCGGCAGCTTGAGGGCGTCACCGGCGAACTGGTCGATGTCACCCGCAACCAGCCACTGGATGCTGCGCAACTGAAGGCACCGATGGACAAGGTCGAGGCTGCGTGCAAGGCCTGTCATAGCGAATTTCGTAATCATTGAATGGCTGTGCTGTTTGCGCAAACCTTCGAGGCGTGTACAAATTCCACAAAGACCAGGCTTGCCGGCCAGATGCCTTAGCGGTCGAGATCGTCGACCGCTTCCTGCAGCTCTTTACGCGACTCGGCCAGCTTGTCCTTGCGCTTGTTGATCTTCTCGGCGTCGCCTTTCTTCTCTGCCTTCTTCAAGTCCTTTTCCCGCTGCGCCACTTCGTGACGCGCATCGAGCACCTTCTGCTCACGTTCTTTGCGCAGGCTGGCGTCGGTGCAGTTGTCCACACCGCGCAGGGCTTCCTCCAGCCCTGCAACCTGGTCGCTGTTACCGTGGTCACGGGCAATTTTCAGCTGGTTTTCGATGGCGCTGCGCTTGGCGGCGCAGCCGGTCAGGCCGGCATCCGGCTGGGCAGCCTGAGCAGTGCCCGCGGCCAGGCCCAGTGTTGCGAGCAGGAAAAGAGTCGAAATACGTTTCATGAAAAGCCTCCCTAACGGGGCGGGGCAGCAAAAGTTGGGGGAAATCCTGCCTTGGTTTTGCCCATTTAGAAACCCTTGGTGAGGTTTTCTGCCGGAGTCTCGGGTTTTTCCTACGCACTATTTGGTAAAAAATCATTGCTCAATGCGCTGGGGTGGGGTCCGGAAACCTTCTATGCCGGCTTCGGCCAACTGTGCGGCAATGGCTTGCACCTCGGAGGCCGCGAAAAATTCCACAAGTTGGCGCGAGCGTTTTGCGCCGATGCCGGGCACGGTTTGCCATTGCCCGGCACTGCGTGAAGCCAGCGCCTGCCAGTCGCCAGTCAGTGGCAAATGCTTGCCAATGGGCACGCCAAGGGCGCGCAGCCACTGATCGAATGGGCGTGAGCGGGCTTCGTCGAAACTGCCCATCAGGTGTGCCGCAGTGAGCCTGCTGATACCGGGGGCCTGCTGCAGGCGCTCGGCATCGAGCTGCAGCCAGTCGGTCATGGACGTTACCAAGCCAGCTTCGACCAGCCGACGCCATGTGCCGGGCCCGGTGCGTGGCAGGGCCAGGCCCTGTTTACCGCCAAGCCAGGTGAGGCGGGCAATGAACTGCTCATCACAGCCCTCGCTGGCTTGCCAGCAGCTGTGGGCATGATGCTGGTCGGGGGCTGGCGCGGTTAGCGGTTGGCGCTCTACAGCGCGGTGCACGACGTGTTCGAGCCGCGGAATGGTCAGCCCGGCAAGGCTGATGGCCACCTGATCGCCGGGGCGAATATCCAGGCGTTGCCAGCGCGCCAGCGACCCAAGGCTGACTTGGGTAATGCGCCGGTCATCGAGGGTAACGGGTTGCAGGTGAAGAACGGGCGTGACCCTGCCAGTGCGGCCGACCCGAAAGCGCACGTCGCGTACTTCGGCCAAGGCTTGTGCATAGGGGTACTTCCAGGCCGCGATCCAGTAGGGCGCCTTGGCCTGCCAGCGCTCGGCAGGTGGCCGATTGCCCTGGCGCAGGATCACACCGTCGGTGGCGAAGGGCAGAGCAGAGCGATACCAGTGCTCGCGCCAGTGTGCTGCATCCTCCAGCGTGTCGATGGCGATGCTGTAAAGCTGGCTGTCCGGAAAACCCAGTCGTGCCAGCTGGGCGAGGCGTTCGGCCTGTTGCTCGGGGCCGTGCGGCCAGCCCCACACGAACAGGCCGATAGCGTTGCCTTGTGCGCCAGTCAGTTGCTTGCGTGCGAGCAGCCCTGCCACGGTACCCCGCGCGTTGGCGCTGCCTGCCTTGGCTTGCACATGTTCGTCCAGGCGCAGATACAGCTCACCTTGCAAGTGCAGGTCGACCGCCTCAGGCAACTGCCGGGTGACAGCGCCGAGCTGTGGGATGTGTCGGCTCCAGTCATGGCCGTGTACACCGTCCCCCCGGCTGGTCAGCTGCACCAATCGGCCCTGTTGGTAAGTGAGGGAAACTGCAACGCCGTCGACCTTGGGCTGTACCCACACGCCGGTCTTGCCGGCCATCCATCGCGCCACGGCCTGGCGGTCTGCCAGCTTGTCGACGCCGGTATGCGGCACGGGGTGGGGGACCGGGCCGCGAGCGCTGGCCAGGGGGGAGGGGCTGGTGCCAACCGCGAAGCACTGCTGCAGGTGGTTCAGGCGCTCGCGGCTCTGGTCGTACAGTTCGTCGGCCACCAGGGCTATGCCGTGCCGATGGTAGTGCTCGTCCCATCGGGCAAGCGTGGCGCGCAGTTGCGCAACTTCGGCCTTGGCCTGTTGCGGGTTCCAGTGTGGGCATGAGGCAGCCCTGGCCAATGGGGTGTTCAGCACAAATAGCAGGGCGAACAACAACAGGTACGGCATGGCCTGGCATCCTTGCATGGCGGGGAAGCGCTTAGCGTAGGCGGGTGGCGGGGCGGGCGGTGCGTGCAGTTGTCAGGTGATATTTCGCTGGTGCTCGTCTCCAAGCCCGAGACGGAGCAAGAAACGAGCGCGGCGCTCGATCTGACGGGCGATGAAAATGCCGTAACAGGCACAAAAAAGCCCCTGCCGATCGCTCGGCAGGGGCTTTCGTCTGGCGCTGCAGGAAGCTTACAGGCCGGCAGCGTCACGCAGCGACTGGGCGCGGTCGGTGCGCTCCCAGGTGAAGGTGGTGAAGGTGTCGTCGCCGACAGTCTTCTGCTGCGGAGTACGGCCGAAGTGGCCGTAGGCAGCGGTTTCCTGATACATCGGGTGCAGCAGGTCGAGCATGGTGGTGATGGCGTACGGACGCAGGTCGAAGCACTCGCGCACCAGCTGGATGATCTTGTCGTCGGAGACCTTGCCGGTACCGAAGGTGTTGATCGAGATGGAGGTCGGCTGGGCCACGCCAATGGCGTACGACACCTGGATCTCGCAACGCTCGGCCAAACCGGCGGCGACGATGTTCTTGGCCACGTAGCGGCCGGCGTAGGCAGCGGAACGGTCGACCTTGGACGGGTCCTTGCCGGAGAACGCGCCACCCCCGTGACGGGCCATGCCACCGTAGGAGTCGACGATGATCTTGCGGCCAGTCAGGCCGCAGTCACCCACCGGGCCACCGATGATGAAGTTGCCGGTCGGGTTGATGTGGTACTGGGTGCCTTTGTGCAGTAGTTCGGCCGGCAGCGTGTGCTTGACGATCAGCTCCATCACGGCTTCTTGCAGGTCTTTCTGCGAAACCTCCGGGTTGTGCTGGGTCGACAGCACCACGGCGTCGATACCGACCACTTTGCCGTTCTCGTAGCGGCAGGTGACCTGCGACTTGGCATCCGGGCGCAGCCATGGCAGCAGGCCGGACTTGCGCGCCTCGGCCTGGCGTTCTACCAGACGGTGCGAGAAGCAGATCGGTGCAGGCATCAGGACTTCGGTTTCGTTGCTGGCATAGCCGAACATCAGGCCCTGGTCACCGGCGCCCTGGTCCTCCGGCTTGGAGCGGTCCACGCCCTGGGCGATGTCTACCGACTGTTTGCCGATGATGTTCATCACGGCGCAGGTGGCGCCGTCGAAGCCGACGTCGGAGCTGTTGTAGCCGATGTCGATGATGACTTTGCGTACCAGGTCTTCCAGGTCGACCCAGGCCGAAGTGGTGACTTCGCCGGCGATGATGGCGACACCGGTCTTGACCAGGGTTTCGCAGGCTACGCGGGCGTATTTGTCCTGAGCGATGATGGCATCAAGGACTGCGTCCGAAATCTGGTCGGCGATCTTGTCCGGATGCCCTTCGGACACGGACTCGGAGGTGAAAAGGGAGTATTCGCTCATCTCGAAGGTTCCTGAAATTTACCGATGGTGTATGTCGCCAGCCGTCCGCTGAAAATGGCGGACCTGGATCTGGAAACCGTTACGCAAGCCCACGTACAGGCTGTCCGCATGGGCCAGCCCGGCAGCGTTGGCCCAGCGCGCCAGGTCGTCCTGTTCGAAGCCCAGCCAGAGGTCGCCGCAGGCTTCGCGCGCCCACCCCTGGTCATGGCTGCACAGTTCGGTGACCAGCAGGCTGCCGCCTGCCTTCACCCGTTTGGCCAGCTGGCGCAAGGCCAGGGCCGGGTCGCTGAAATGGTGCAGCACCATGTTCAGCACAACGCAGTCGGCGGCCACATCCGTTGCACCCAGTGCATCGGCCAACTGCAGGTTCACGTTGTCGAGCCCTTCGCGCTGGCACACCTGGCGCGCAAGCTCGAGCATGGTAGGGCTGTTGTCCAGGGCGGTGACCTGGGCGAAGCGCCGGGCCAGGTCGGGCAGGAAGCCACCGTCGCCGGGGCCGACTTCCAGCGCGCTGGCGGCCGGGTCGAAATGCAGTTTGTCGAGCAGCGCCAGCAGGCTGTCGCGGTACTGCGGAAGGCCGGCGATCAGGTCCTGCTGGGCACGGAACTTCTCTTCCACGCGCAGGAAGAAGTCCTGGCTGGTGGCCGCCCGTCGCTGCTGGACATGGGCTATGCGCGCCTGCACATCGGGCGGTAGGGCCAGGTCGTCGACTTCTTCGAGCAGCGCCGCGTGCAGCCGGCCACCCAGGCGCAGGCCATCGGGCAGGGCACGGCGGTAGAAGATGGCGTTGCCTTCGCGGCGGGTTGCCACCAGGTCGGCCTGAGCCAGCACCTTGAGGTGATGGCTCATGCCCGACTGGCCGATGTCGAAGATCTGCGCCAGTTCCAGCACGCCGAACGAGTCATTGGCCAAGGCGCGCAATACGTTCAGGCGCAGCGCATCGCCACTGGCTTTGCACAGGGCTGCCAATGTTTCGCGTTGCTCGGGGATCGATTGCGTACGCAGATTCATGGGGCGGCAGTCTAGACAGGCATCGATGCCCTAGCAAGGCCAATATCAAAAAGTTTTGATATTGGCGATGAGCTGCAAGCCGAAAGCCTCAAGTTACACGCTTTGGGGCGCCCCGAGTCGCGCTCTGCTTCTTCAGTTGCGGCTTAAAGCCGGCGCTTGGCGCTTAAATGTTTGCCCCAAGCGCCCCCAGTGGGCGAAAATGGCCGCCTTTTTCGTGACACCACCTATTCAAGCCCCCTAGGAGATCAGCGATGCCCAGCCGTCGTGAACGTGCCAACGCCATTCGTGCCCTCAGCATGGATGCCGTGCAAAAGGCCAACAGCGGCCACCCAGGTGCCCCCATGGGCATGGCGGATATCGCCGAAGTGCTTTGGCGCGACTACCTGAAGCACAACCCGAGCAACCCGAGCTTCGCCGACCGTGACCGCTTCGTGCTGTCCAACGGCCACGGTTCGATGCTGATCTACTCGCTGCTGCACCTGACCGGCTACGACGTCACCATCGATGACATCAAAGGCTTCCGCCAACTGCACAGCCGCACCCCGGGCCACCCGGAATACGGCTACACCCCAGGCGTTGAAACCACCACCGGCCCGCTCGGCCAGGGTATCGCCAACGCCGTGGGCTTCGCCCTGGCCGAAAAAGTGCTGGCTGCCCAGTTCAACCGTGACGGCCACAATATCGTCGACCACAACACCTATGTGTTCCTCGGCGACGGCTGCATGATGGAAGGCATCTCCCATGAAGTCGCCTCGCTGGCCGGCACCCTGGGCCTGAACAAGCTGATCGCCTTCTACGATGACAATGGCATCTCCATCGACGGCGAAGTGCACGGCTGGTTCACCGACAACACCCCGGCGCGCTTCGAAGCCTACAACTGGCAGGTGATCCGCAACGTCGACGGCCACGATGCCGAAGAAATCAAGATGGCCATCGAGACCGCCCGCAAGAGCGATCGCCCGACCCTGATCTGCTGCAAGACCACCATCGGTTTCGGTTCGCCGAACAAGCAGGGCAAGGAAGACTGCCACGGTGCCCCGCTGGGCAACGACGAAATCGCCCTGACCCGCCAGGCCCTGAACTGGAACCACGGCCCGTTCGAAATCCCGGCCGACATCTACGCCGAGTGGGATGCCAAGGCCGCCGGTGCCAAGGTTGAAGCCGAGTGGAACCAGCGCTTCGACGCCTACGCCAAGGCCTACCCGGAGCTGGCTGCCGAGTTCAAGCGCCGTGCCAGCGGCGAGCTGCCGGCCGACTTCAGCGAAAAGGCCCAGGCCTACATCAACGAAGTGGCTGCCAAAGGCGAAACCATCGCCAGCCGCAAGGCCAGCCAGAACGCCCTGAACGCCTTCGGCCCGCTGCTGCCCGAGTTCCTCGGCGGTTCGGCGGACCTGGCCGGCTCCAACCTGACCCTGTGGAAAGGTTGCAAGGGCGTCGAAGCCAATGACGCCAGCGGCAACTACGTGTTCTACGGCGTGCGCGAGTTCGGCATGACCGCCATCATGAACGGCGTTGCCCTGCACGGTGGCCTGGTGCCTTACGGCGCGACCTTCCTCATGTTCATGGAATACGCCCGCAACGCCGTGCGCATGTCGGCCCTGATGAAGCAGCGCGTGATCCACGTGTACACCCACGACTCCATCGGTCTGGGTGAAGACGGCCCGACGCACCAGCCGATCGAGCAGCTGACCAGCCTGCGCAGCACCCCGAACCTGGACACCTGGCGCCCGGCCGACGCGGTGGAATCCGCCGTGTCCTGGAAAAACGCCCTGGAGCGCAAGGACGGCCCATCGGCGCTGATCTTCTCGCGCCAGAACCTGCAGCACCAGGACCGCGATGCCCAGCAGATCGCCGACATCAGCCGCGGTGGCTATGTGCTCAAGGACTGCGCCGGCGAGCCTGAACTGATTCTGATCGCCACCGGTTCCGAAGTGGGCCTGGCTGTTCAGGCCTTCGACAAGCTGACCGAGCAAGGCCGCAAGGTGCGCGTGGTTTCCATGCCGTGCACCAGCGTGTTCGATGCCCAGGACGCTGCCTACAAGCAGTCCGTGCTGCCGCTGGAAGTCGGTGCGCGTATCGCCATCGAAGCTGCCCACGCTGACTTCTGGTACAAGTACGTCGGCCTGGAAGGTCGTATCATCGGCATGACCACCTACGGTGAGTCGGCGCCGGCTTCGGCATTGTTCGAAGAGTTTGGCTTCACCCTGGAGAACATCCTCGGTACTGCCGAAGAGCTGCTGGAAGACTGATTTAAAGATCTGCGGGCGGTGTCGCCTTCATTCGCGGGCAAGCCCGCTCCCACAGAGGTTGCATGAAACCCTGTGGGAGCGGGCTTGCCCGCGAATGCCACACCGCAAATTCCGCAGGCTGACGACAATTGAACTGTCTCGTGAGCCCCGAATGCCCCACCGTCCCTACAAAGTTGCACTCAACGGTTATGGCCGTATCGGCCGCTGTGTCCTGCGCGCGCTGTTCGAGCGGGGGGCAAAGGCCGGTTTCGAGATCGTCGCGCTGAACGATCTGGCCGATCAGGCCAGCCTCGAATACCTGACACGCTTCGACTCCACCCACGGGCGTTTTCCCGGCGAGGTCAAGGTCGACGGCGACTGTCTGCACATCAATGGCGACTGCGTGAAGGTAATGCGCAGTGCCACCCCCGAAGGCATCGACTGGGCTGCGCTGGGCATCGACCTGGTGCTGGAGTGTTCCGGTGCCTATAACACCCGTGCCGATGGCCAGCGTTTCCTCGAAGCCGGTGCGCCAAGGGTGCTGTTCTCGCAGCCCATGGCCAGCGAGGCCGACGTTGACGCCACGGTTGTCTACGGCATCAACCAGGCCTGCCTGACCGGCAGCGAGCGCCTGGTGTCCAACGCCTCGTGCACCACCAACTGCGGCGTGCCGCTGCTGCGTGTGCTGGACCAAGCGTTTGGCATCGAATATGTGCAGATCACAACCATCCACTCGGCGATGAACGACCAGCCGGTGATCGATGCCTATCACCACGAAGACCTGCGCCGCACGCGTTCGGCCTTCCAGTCGGTGATCCCCGTGTCCACTGGCCTGGCGCGTGGCATCGAGCGCCTGCTTCCGGAACTTGCCGGGCGAATCCAGGCCAAAGCGGTACGTGTACCGACCGTCAACGTCTCGTGCCTGGACATCACCCTGCAGACTGCCCGCGACACCAGTGCGGCCGAAGTCAACCGAGTGCTGCGCGAGGCTGCGCTGGAAGGTCCGCTTAAAGGCTTGCTGGCTTACACCGAGCTGCCGCACGCCAGCTGTGATTTCAACCATGACCCACATTCGGCGATCGTCGATGCCAGCCAGACGCGTGTTTCCGGCCCCCGCCTGGTAAACCTGCTGGCCTGGTTCGACAACGAATGGGGTTTTGCCAACCGTATGCTCGACGTTGCCGAACACTTTCTGCACCTCGTTCACCCAACCCGCACCAAACAGCCCTGAAGGACTGCATTCATGACCGTGTTGAAGATGACCGACCTCGACCTGCAAGGTAAGCGCGTACTGATCCGCGAAGACCTCAACGTGCCTGTGAAGGACGGTGTGGTAGCCAGCGATGCGCGTATCCTGGCAGCGCTGCCGACCATCAAGCTGGCCCTGGAGAAGGGCGCAGCGGTAATGGTCTGCTCGCACCTGGGCCGCCCGACCGAAGGCGAATTCTCTGCCGAGAACAGCCTCAAGCCGGTCGCCGATTACCTGAGCAAGGCCCTGGGCCGCGACGTGCCGCTGGTTGCCGACTACCTGGACGGTGTCGCGGTACAGGCCGGTGAACTGGTGCTGTTCGAGAACGTGCGCTTCAACAAGGGCGAGAAAAAGAACGCCGACGAGCTGGCGCAGAAATACGCAGCCCTGTGCGACGTATTCGTCATGGACGCTTTCGGCACCGCACACCGCGCCGAAGGCTCGACCCATGGCGTCGCCAAGTTCGCCAAGGTGGCCGCTGCCGGCCCACTGCTGGCAGCCGAACTGGATGCCTTGGGCAAGGCCCTGAAAGCCCCGGCCAAGCCAATGGCGGCCATCGTTGCCGGCTCCAAGGTTTCCACCAAGCTGGACGTGCTGAACAGCCTCAGCAGTGTTTGCGACCAGCTGATCGTCGGTGGCGGTATTGCCAACACTTTCCTGGCCGCTGCCGGCCACCCGGTGGGCAAGTCGCTGTACGAGCCTGACCTGGTGGACACCGCCAAGGCCATTGCCGCCAAGGTCAGCGTGCCGCTGCCAGTCGACGTGGTGGTTGCCAAGGAGTTTGCCGAGAGCGCCGAAGCCACCGTCAAGGCCATTGCCGACGTAGCTGCCGACGACATGATCCTGGACATCGGCCCGCAAACCGCGGCCAATTTCGCCGAGCTGCTGAAATCGTCGAAAACCATTCTTTGGAATGGCCCGGTTGGCGTGTTCGAATTCGATCAGTTCGGCAACGGCACCAAGGTACTGGCCAAGGCCATCGCCGACAGCGCCGCGTTCTCCATCGCCGGTGGCGGTGACACCCTGGCAGCCATCGACAAATATGGCGTCAGCAAGGAAATCTCCTACATTTCTACCGGTGGTGGCGCCTTCCTCGAGTTCGTCGAGGGCAAGGTCCTGCCAGCTGTGGCAATTCTGGAAGAGCGGGCCAAGGCCTGATGACGTCGGCGCTTGGCAAAGGGAGTGGCCTGGTGGTCAAACAATTGCCTGTGATGATGCTGGCCGGTCTGCTGAGCGCTTGCGCGGGCAGCCCGGCCTCGGATGCCGACCCGGCGCAGTCGCACAAGGGCGGTTGCTATCAGTCCGACTGGCAGGCCGAGACTGTGCCGGTCATCGGCAAGCGCGTGGGCCCGGAAGGCCTGGAAAAGTACGACGAAGACCACCAGCGCAAGGCGCCGGGTTGCCCTTGATCGGGTAATAGGCAACCTGAACGTTGATTTGTGGTCTTGAAGAAGGGGCCGCTGTGCGGCCCTTCGCGGGCTCGCCCGCTCCCACAGAGACTGACCTGTACCTGTGGGAGCGGGCGTGCCCGCGAAGGGCTGCACAGCAGCCCCAAATCGAGGAAACTGAATGAAAGCGCTTTTGGCCGTGACGGCCCTGGCGACGCTGGCAGGATGCTCACTGCTGCAGCCGGCGCAACCGGCCCCGGCAGACAACTGGACCCGTTGGGTCTGCGACACCCAGGCTGAGGTGCTTTGGCGCTTCGCCGATGCGCAACGTGACCAGGTTGACGTGCGCCTTGGCGGCGGCGACCAGGTGTACCGGCTCAAGGCTGAACCGGGTGCCTCGGGTGCGCTGTACAGCGATGGCATGCTGGCCTTCCACACCAAGGGCGAAGAAGGCCTGGTGTACTGGGTGGCAACCAACGATCTGATTGGGCGGGGCTGCAAGGCACCGTGACTGGCCGGGCCGCGAGGGTGGCCCACACTACTTGAACAGCAACCGCCCCTGCGGCAGGCTTGCACGAAACAAACGACGCTTGTCGGGAGAGAGATACACAATGGCACTCATTAGCATGCGCCAGATGCTGGACCACGCCGCCGAGTTCGGCTACGGCGTACCAGCTTTCAACGTCAACAACCTCGAGCAGATGCGCGCCATCATGGAAGCGGCCGACAAGACCGACTCCCCGGTGATCGTTCAGGCTTCGGCCGGTGCCCGCAAATACGCGGGTGCGCCATTCCTGCGCCACCTGATCCTGGCTGCCATCGAAGAGTTCCCGCACATCCCGGTGTGCATGCACCAGGACCACGGTACCAGCCCTGACGTCTGCCAGCGCTCGATCCAGCTGGGCTTCAGCTCGGTCATGATGGACGGTTCGCTGGGTGAAGACGGCAAGACCCCGACCGACTACGAGTACAACGTCCGCGTTACCCAGCAGACCGTTGCCATGGCTCACGCCTGCGGCGTTTCGGTTGAAGGCGAACTGGGCTGCCTGGGCTCCCTGGAAACCGGCATGGCCGGTGAAGAAGACGGGATCGGCGCCGAAGGCGTGCTGGATCACAGCCAGATGCTGACCGACCCGGAAGAAGCCGCCGACTTCGTCAAGAAGACCCAGGTCGACGCCCTGGCGATCGCCATCGGTACCAGCCACGGTGCCTACAAGTTCACCAAGCCACCAACCGGTGACGTGCTGGCCATCGATCGTATCAAGGAAATCCACAAGCGCATCCCCAACACCCACCTGGTGATGCACGGTTCGTCCTCGGTACCGCAAGAGTGGCTGGCGATCATCAACCAGTACGGCGGCGACATCAAAGAAACCTACGGTGTACCGGTTGAAGAAATCGTTGAAGGCATCAAGCACGGCGTGCGCAAGGTCAACATCGATACCGACCTGCGTCTGGCCTCTACCGGTGCCATGCGCCGTCTGATGGCGCAGAACCCGAGCGAGTTCGACCCACGCAAGTTCTTCGGTGAAACCATCAAGGCCATGCGCGACGTGTGCATCGCGCGTTACGAAGCCTTCGGCACCGCGGGCAATGCCTCGAAGATCAAGCCGATCTCTCTGGAAGGCATGTACCAGCGCTACCTGAAAGGTGAACTGGCCGCCAAGGTCAACTGATCGACAGGTAACCCTGAAAAACCCGCAGCGATGCGGGTTTTTTTATGGGCGAGGGAAACCTGTACATAATTCCGGCAGACCGACCGTTAGTCGGCTACCGTACAGTTTGATCATTGATAGCGTTCTGATTGCATTGCGTGTTGCAGCCTCAGGTCTAGAGTACTAATGGATCCAACCGTATTTTGAAGTCGGTCACATAACAGAGAAGCAGCATGGATGGCGCTTACCCTCAACAGCAGCCACTGGATGGCAGCTCAGTTCTTCTGGTGGTAGACGACTACCCCGAGAACCTCATCAGCATGCGGGCCTTGCTGGCCCGGCAGGATTGGCAAGTATTGACGGCAAGCTCTGGGATAGAAGCCTTGAGCGCGTTGCTTGAATACGAAGTCGACCTGGTGTTGATGGATGTACAGATGCCGGAAATGGACGGCTTTGAAGTCGCCCGGCTGATGCGCGGCAATCAGCGTACCCGACTGACCCCGATCATTTTCCTCACCGCCAACGAACAGTCCGAAGCGGCCGTGCTCAAAGGCTACGCCAGCGGCGCCGTGGACTACATGTTCAAACCGTTCGACCCACAAATCCTCAAGCCCAAGGTCCAGGCGCTGCTCGACCAGCAGCGCAACCGGCGCATGCTGCAGCAGCTGAGTCGTGAGCTGGAGACGGCCAGGGCCTTCAATGCGTCCATCCTGGAAAATGCCGCCGAAGGCATTCTGGTGGTTGATGCCCATGGCATCATCCGTTTTGCCAATCCGGCCATTTCCCGTTTGCTGGCGGCACCGGTGCAACACCTGCAGGGCACCCAATTGCTCGACGTTGTGCAACTGACCAGTACCAGCCTGTGGCGCGAGTCGGACTTCTACAAGGCCTACCAGGGGCGGCAGATCTACCGCGTACACGATGCCCAACTGCGTACCCAAGGCGGTGAGCTTGTGCCGGTGGCGCTGTCCTGTGCGCCGTTGCCGGCCGATCAACAGGCCATGGTGGTGACCGTGCTGGACATGTCGGCAGTGCGTAACTTGCACCAGCAGCTGGAATACCAGGCCATTACTGACCCGCTAACCGGCCTGCTCAACCGCCGTGGTTTCTACCAGGCGGCTGAAGGTGCACTGTTGCGCAACGAGCGCTCTGACAAGGCGCAGGCGCTGATGTACATGGACCTGGATGGCTTCAAGCGCATCAACGACTCGCTCGGCCACGACGCGGGCGACCGGGTGTTGCGCTGGGTGGCCGAGCAGCTCAAGGACTGCCTGGGCAGTGAGGCCTTGCTGGCGCGTATGGGCGGTGATGAGTTCACTGCACTGTTTGACAGCTTGCCCTACCCGGAGCAGGCCGGGCGTTTTGCCGAACGGTTGCTCGAACGTGTTTCCATCAGCCATGAGGTAGACGGGCTCGATGTGTGCCTTGGGGTCAGCATCGGCATTGCCACCTACCCGGACTGTGGCGCCAATGTCGAAGGCCTGCTGCGTTCGGCCGATGCAGCAATGTACGCAGCCAAGCAAGCGGGGCGTCAGCAATACCGCTTCTACGACCAGGAACTCAACGGACGGGCGCGCTCGCGATTGATGCTCGAGGACAGCGTGCGCATGGCCATCGAGCAGCAGGACTTTACCTTGGTGTACCAGCCACAGGTCGCCTTCCACGATGGCCGCCTGCGTGGTTTCGAGGCCTTGCTGCGCTGGCAGCACCCCAGCGTTGGCGATGTGCCGCCGGGGCTGTTCATCCCGTTGCTGGAAGAAGCACGGCTGATCAACCGCCTGGCCAGCTGGATCTACCGCCAGGGGGCCGCCCAGCGGCAGGCCTGGTACGACCGGTTTCCGCCGGACCTTGTGCTCGGCATCAGCCTGAGCCGCGCGCAGTTCGTCATGCCTGGCCTGGTCGAAGAGCTGCAACGGGTCATCCAGCTTTACCAGCTTGTCCCGACGCAGTTGGAGGTGGAAGTGGCGGAAACGTCGCTGATGTATAACATCGACGCGGCCGTCAAACAGATACACCGCTTGCGTGAGCTGGGCGTGAGGGTGGCCCTGGATGACTTCGGTGCGGGTGACTGTTCGTTGCGCATGCTGCGCGACCTGCCTATCGACACTCTCAAGCTCGACCGTCATCTAGTGGCACGTCTGCCCGATTCGACGGTAGATGCTGCGTTGGTTCGCAGCGTGATCGGCCTGTGCGCCGACTACCGTATCACGGTGATCGCCGAGGGTGTGGAGACCCCGGCGCAGGCCGCCTGGCTAAAGGCCAATGGTTGCGAATACGTTCAGGGTTTCCTGGTGGCTTATCCGATGACCGCGACTGACGCTAGCGGCTTCCCGGCAATTTTCTCCTGGCCAGGGCCGTGATTGGCTAGAATCGGCATTCGTTACGCCGAATACAGCGCCATGACCGTACTACGTTACTTGCAAGCCTACCCCCCGCACCTGCAGGCGCAGGTGCGGCAGATGATCGACAGCGAACGCCTGGGTGAATACCTGCAGCGCCGTTACCCTGACCGCCATGACGTGCAAAGCGACAAGGCGCTGTACGGCTATGCCCAGGATCTGCGCCAACAGTACCTGCGAAGTGCGCCAAACCTGGACAAGGTACTGTTCGACAGCCGCCTCGATCTGACGCATCGGGCCCTGGGCTTGAACACGGCGGTGTCGCGGGTGCAGGGTGGCAAGCTCAAGGCGAAGAAGGAAATCCGCATTGCCTCGCTGTTCAAGGAGGCCGCGCCACAGTTCTTGCGCATGATTGTTGTGCACGAGTTGGCGCACCTGCGCGAGCGAGATCACAACAAAGCGTTCTACCAGCTCTGCCAGCACATGGAGCCGGACTATCACCAACTGGAATTCGACCTGCGCGTCTACCTGACCTATCGGGAGCTGCCGGGCAACCTCTAAGGAACATGCAGCATGGAAGTGAGCAAGACCAAGAGCAGCTTCTACCGCCGCCTGTACGTGGCCTGGCTGATCGATAGCCAGACCGCGACCAGCGTGCCCGCCCTGATGGAGGCCACCGGCATGCCCCGTCGCACAGCTCAGGACACTATCGTCGCGCTGGCCGACCTGGACATCGTCTGCGAGTTCGAACAGCAGGAAGGCGCACGCAACCACGCCGGGCATTATCGCATTCATGACTGGGGGGCGATCGACAAGCAGTGGATCATCCGTCACTTGCGGCAGATCCGCGAAGTGCTGGGTTACCCCTGATGTGCGGCCCGCACAGGGTGGGCTCATCCCTTGCGCATTCCAATGGACGCGATGCCGTCCTCCAAAAACTCCTCGCCCACCACCGCAAACCCATGGCGGGCATAAAACGCCTGTAAATGCGCCGGAGCCGACAGATAAACCGGCACCCCCGGCCAACAATGCTCCGCCGCTTCCAGCCCCTTGAGCAGCAAGCTTTCGTCGAGCTGCAAACCTCGCGCCTGCGGTGATGTCACCACTCGTCCGATCACCACATCCCCACCTTGTGACTGCGGATCCAGCAGGCGCAGGTAGGCCACCAGCTTGTCTTCCTGCCAGGCCATGAGGTGCAAGGTATCGCCAGTCAGGTCCTGACCATCGACTTCCTGGTAGGCGTGGCGCTGCTCCACCACGAGTACTTCAGTGCGTAGCTGCAAGATGGCATAGAGCTGCTCCTTGCCGAGGTCGGCGTGGTGCTTGCAGATCCAGTCGATTGACATGGGCACGAACTCCTTGGATGGGGCTCGATCATCGCATGCTGCATGTGCTTCGGCCAAAATAGAGGCTAAATGACACTATTGGCCGCTGCCCTCGGCAACCGCTTTGTGTAATCTCACTGGCAGTGTTGCCCTCCATTGCGAAAGGACGTGAGCATGCGGCCACTGCTTTGTGTTCTGGGATTGCTGGCAACGATGCTGGCAACACCTGCCCCGGGTCACGCCAAGCTACGCCTGGTGGCCGATAGCTGGCCACCGTTCACCGATGCCAAGATGCCGGGCGGTGGCCTTGCGACCAGCATCGTTACCACGGCACTGGCGCGTGCCGGCTACGCCAGCGGCTATGAAGAGGTGCCGTGGGCGCGTGCGTTGCTGGGGGTAGGTGAAGGGCGCTACGACGTGCTGATCAATGCCTGGTACAACGACTCGCGCGCCAATATCGGGCAATTCTCCAGCGCCTACCTGAGTAATCGTATTCGCCTGCTGCAGCGTAAGGGCGAGGCGTTTAGCTACAAGCGTCTGTCTGACCTTTATGCCTATAGCATTGCCGTAGTGCGTGATTACGCCTATTCACCGGAATTCGACGGGGATCCCCGTCTGCACAAAGTGCCGGTGCGCAACTTTTCTTCTGCGGTACGCATGTTGGCGGCAGGGCGGGTAAGCCTGGCGGTGGAAGACGAGTACGTGGCCCGCTACAACCTGCAGCGTGAGCCGCAGGACGTGCGTGATGGGGTGATGCTGGTGGATCCGCCGCTGGGGGAGAACACCCTGCATATTCTGGTCAGCCTGAAGCACCCGGAGCATGATCGGATCGTCGAGCGCTTCGAGCAGGCGATAGCGGCGATGAAGGCCGATGGCAGCTATGCCCGGCTGCTGCGTCAGTACGGCTTTTGAGCACAGGCACTAAAACGATCAGGCCGGGGCATTCTCCTTGATCAGGTGTGCCGCCAGGGTCCGCAGTGGCCCCAGCTGCCGGCATATCAACGCCAGCTGCGTCTGCACCAACCGCTGATGCTCATCCAGATCTTCCGGCATCTGCTCCAGGGCATTGGCCAACGCCTCTTCGGAATCACTGTGAATCGCCACCGGCAGCCGCGCGGCCAGGCCGTTGGCAATTTCGTCCAGGCTGCTGGCCAGGCTTTGCCCGGCGCCTTCGATCAACTGCTCCTGCACCTCGGCTGGCAACGCCGTGTCGCGGTGCGCGCCTAACCCCGAGAGGTAGCTGAGCAAGGTGTGCGACAGCACCAGGAAGCGAAAGCCAACGTCGGCCTCCTTACGGAAATGCCCCGGCTCCATCAGCATGTTGGCCAAGGTGGTGGACAACGCCGCGTCAGCGTTGTGGGCATTGCGCCGGGCCAGGCGGTAGGCCAGGTCGTCGCGCTTGCCGTGGGCATACTGCTGCATGATCTGGCGCAGGTACACGCTGGCGCAGGCCAGGGTATTGGCCAGCGCCTTGTTCAGCCGTCGGCCCTGCCAGTCAGGCAGGAACAGGAACACTGCAAGAATGGCAATCAGGCTGCCGACCAGGGTATCGAACAGGCGCGGCAGGAACAGGCCGTAGCCATCGCCGATCTGGTTGAAGCAGAACAGCACCATCAGGGTGATCGCGGCAGTGGCCAGGGTGTATCGGGTGGTGCGGTTGACGAAGAACACCACCCCGGCAACCACGGCGAACAACGACTGGATGACCGGGTTGGGGAACAGGTCGAACAAGGCCCAACCCACTGTCAGGCCAACGGCAGTGCCGAAGATTCGCTGCACCAGCTTGCGCCGCGTGGCCCCATAGTTGGGCTGGCAGACGAACAGCGTGGTGAGGATGATCCAGTAGCCCTGGGTCGGGTGAATCAGGTGCACCATGCCATAGCCGATCGACAGCGCCAGCGGCAGGCGCAAGGCATGGCGGAACAACAGCGAGGTCGGTGTGAGCTGGGTGCGCAGGCGCGTCCACACGTCCTTCAGCGAGCGCGGCGAGCGGTCGAGCAGGCTGCTGTCGCTGGCGTCGGCCAGGCTGTCCGGGTTGCTGGCGGCACTGAGCAGGCGGTCCAGTGTTGCCAGGTTGGCGGCGAGTGCCCGCAGTGAGCGCAACAGGCCGCGCCAGGCCGGGTTGCTCTGGATGCGCAGGTGCTCCAGCGAGGCGTTGAGGTCTTCGAGGGCTTCTGGATAACCGCTGGCCAGCACGAACGGTTGGCGCAGGCGGATCGAGCGGGCCAGTTCCTGGCAGGATGAACCCTGCTTACGCAACAGGCGCTGGCAGCGGAACATGACGTCGCTGTGGAAAAACGCCTCGGTCAGTGCGTTGTAGGGGTAGTGCGAGGCACTGACACGCTCGTGGATATCCTGGGCCAGGAAGTACAGCTTGAGGTAGCGGCTTACCTTCGAGTTTGGTTGGCTGTTGCCCACCCGGTGCAGGATGATCTCCTTGGCTGCGTTCAGCGCGGCCACCACCTTGCCGTTCTGCTGGGCCAGTTCCAGGCGCCGTGCCTCGACGTCGAGCGTGCGGACCGGTTCAAACAGGCTGGCCTTGAGCTTCAGGTAGCTGCCCAGCTCGAAGAACAGTCTGGCCAGGCTCTGCTGTACCGGCTGGTTGGAAAACAGCGCCTGCCACAGCACCGACAACAGCCCGTACCAGGCCGCACCTGCCACCAGCAGCAGCGGTTCGTGCCAGAAGTCGGTGACCTGGCCGCCGCGCTGGTCCACGCCGATCATGGTGTAGACCGCAGTGATCAAGGTGGCCGAAGCGATGGCGCCGTAGCGCTCGCCCAGCGCCCCGAGCATGGTCAGGCCAAAGGCAGCCAGGGCCAGGGCAACGACGAAGATCCAGGGGTAGGGGAATAGCAACTCGACTGCCAGTGCAGCGATGGCGAAGCACACCAGGGTAACGGCCAGGGCGCTGAGGCGGCCCTGCCAGCTGTCGTCGGTTTCGGCCA
This sequence comes from Pseudomonas sp. TYF_14, assembly GCF_043105275.1. Taxonomy (NCBI): domain Bacteria; kingdom Pseudomonadati; phylum Pseudomonadota; class Gammaproteobacteria; order Pseudomonadales; family Pseudomonadaceae; genus Pseudomonas; species Pseudomonas sp. TYF_14. The sequence goes on along the minus strand of NZ_JBICLK010000086.1, from coordinate 352,356 downwards.
GGGCGCTGGCGATGATGCCGAGGAACAGCGGAATCAGCAGGGCCATCTCGTTCTGGTACCAGCACAGGGCCAGGCTGCCGGTGAGGGCAATGGTGACCCGGATGCTGTAGCTGAACTTGTCTTGGCCCCACAGGCGACGCAGTGACTGACGGAACGAGCTCGATGACATGATGGCCTGCCAGGCGGTGATCAGAAGAATACCTTTCAGGGCCGGTTATTGGGGCGCGCAGCGGCCCCAATAACGGCGCCAAGCACGGGCCAGCAAGAAGCGTTCCGTGCTGCTGAAAGGATTCTACTCTACACGAACTGCGCGGCGGCGTTCGCCGATGCCCAAGCCCACTGGAAGTTGAAACCGCCCAGGTGGCCGGTGACATCCAGCACTTCACCGATGAAGTACAACCCCGGGCTTTTCAGCGATTCCATGGTCTTGGACGACACCTCGCGGGTATCCACGCCGCCCAGGGTCACTTCGGCGGTGCGGTAGCCTTCGGTGCCGGCCGGTACTACCTGCCAGTTCGCCAGCTTTTCGGCGATTTGCGCCAGTTCCGCCGGGGTGTACTGCTTCATTGGCTTCGACTCGAACCACAGCTCGGCCAGCAAGTTGGCCAGCTTGCGGGTGAACACCTCGCCCAGCACGGTCTTCAGTTCGGCGTTGGCGCGTTCGGCCTGCATCTGTTGCAGCCAGGAAAGCGCATCGCGGTCGGGCAACAGGTTGATCTCGACCGTGTCACCGGCTTCCCAGAACGACGAGATCTGCAAGATTGCCGGGCCGCTCAGGCCGCGGTGCGTGAACAGCAGGTTTTCGCGGAAGCTGGTGCCATTGCAGCTGGCGGTGCAGTCCAGCGAGGTGCCGGACAACTCGGTGCACATCGCCTTGAGTTGGGGCTCGGTGATGGTGAATGGCACCAGCCCAGCGCGGGTTGGCAGCAGGGTGTGGCCGAACTGGCGGGCCACCTGGTAGCCGAAACCGGTGGCGCCCAGGGTCGGGATCGACAGGCCGCCGGTGGCGATGACCAGCGACTGGCAGGCGAACTGGCCGCCGCTGGTCTGCAGCAGGTAGCCGCTTTCGGTCTTCTCGATCTGTTCGATGCTGGTGTGCATGCGGATCTCGGCACCGGCCTCGTCGCACTCGGCCAGCAGCATGTCGAGGATGTCGCTGGCCTTGTTGTCACAGAACAGCTGGCCGAGCTTCTTCTCGTGGTACGCCACGCCGTGCTTGCACACCAGCTCGATGAAGTCCCACTGGGTGTAGCGGGCCAGGGCCGACTTGCAGAAGTGCGCGTTGTGCGAAAGGAAGTTGGCCGGCTCGGTGTACAGGTTGGTGAAGTTGCAACGCCCGCCGCCGGACATGAGGATTTTCTTGCCTGGCTTGTTGGCGTGGTCGAGCAGCAGCACCCGGCGGCCGCGACGGGCACTGAGCTGGGCGCACATCAGGCCGGCGGCGCCGGCGCCAAGGATGATCACGTCGGTGGAGTGCACGGTATGAACCTTCAGATTTGAAATGCTGAACCCTGTGGGGGCGGGTTCACCCGCGAATGCGACGATGCATTTACTGCCGCATTCGCGGGTAAACCCGCTCCTACAGGGGGCTTTGCCTGGCTTTAGAGAATGCGGACTTTCAGGGCGCGCCCCTTGATCTTGCCGCTGTTCAGCCGCTGCATGGCCTGCTTGGCCAGCGCCCGCTCCACGGCCACAAACGCCTGGAAGTCGAAGATGGCGATCTTGCCCACTTGCTTGCCCGGGATGCCGGCATCACCGGTCAGGGCCCCCAGGATGTCGCCAGGGCGCAGCTTGTCCTTGCGGCCAGCGGCAATGCACAGTGTGGTCATCACCGGCAGCAGGGGCTCGCCGCCCTTGTTTTTCAGGCTGTCCAGCTGGTCCCAGCGCAGCGGGCTATTCTGCAGCGCTTCGATGGCCTGGGCGCGGTGGCCTTCGGCCGGTGCCACCAGGCTGACCGCAACGCCTTTCTCGCCGGCGCGGCCGGTACGGCCCACGCGGTGCACGTGGATTTCGGCATCACGCGCCAGCTCCACGTTGATGACCATGTCCAGGCCATCGATGTCCAGGCCGCGCGCGGCCACGTCGGTAGCCACCAGCACCGAGCTGCTGCGGTTGGCGAACATGGTCAGCACCTGGTCACGGTCGCGCTGCTCCAGGTCGCCGTGCAGGGCCTGGGCGACGATGCCCTTGGCGGTCAGGTGGGCAACCACGTCCTCGCATTGCTGCTTGGTGAAGCAGAACGCTACGCACGACTGCGGGCGGTAATGGCCGAGCACGCGGGTGACGGCTTCCAGGCGTTGCTGCGGGTCAATCTCGATGAAACGCTGCTCGATCTGGTTGTCGGTGTGCAGGCTTTCGACCTTGACCTGCTGAGGGTTGCGCATGAAGTCGGCGGCCAGTTGCTTGATGCCGGCCGGGTAGGTGGCCGAGAACAGCAGGGTCTGGCGGCGCGACGGGGTCTTGCCGATGATGCTGGCGATGGCGTCGAAGAAGCCCATGTCGAGCATGCGGTCGGCTTCGTCCAGCACCAGGGTGTTCAACCCGTCCAGGACCAGGGTGCCTTTGTCCAGGTGCTGCTGGATGCGCCCTGGGGTGCCGACGATGATGTGCGCGCCGTGCTCCAGCGAAGCGATCTGTGGGCCCAGCGAAACGCCGCCGCACAGGGTCAGGATCTTGATGTTGTCCTCGGCACGGGCCAGGCGGCGCAGCTCCTTGGCCACCTGGTCGGCGAGTTCGCGGGTAGGGCAGAGCACCAACGCCTGGCAGCCGAAGTAGCGCGGGTTGATCGGGTTGAGCAGGCCGATGCCGAAGGCGGCAGTCTTGCCGCTACCGGTCTTGGCCTGGGCGATCAGGTCCTGGCCTTTGAGGATGACAGGCAGGCTCTGGGCCTGGATCGGCGTCATCGAGGCATAGCCGAGGGCCTCCAGGTTGGCCAGCATGGCAGTGGACAGCGGCAAGGTGGCAAAGGCGGTGGATTCGGTGGTCACGAGGCGGGCCTGCGGTGCGAAGCGAAAAATGCCGCATAGTCTACCAGCCTCGTGGCCATTCGCCCTACGACTCCATGTGTTGTTCCGGACGACGGGCACGCCTTCCGTCCGTCGGCGCCAGCTGCAGGAAGATCGCTGCTGCCAGCATGGCCATTACACCGATGGTGACGAAGGTCAGCTGGAACGCGCCCAGGGTGGTTTCCACGCCTTCGGCGCTGCCTGCCGCAGTAAAGCCGCCCAACAGTGCGCCGGCGCAGGCCACACCCAGGCTCAGCGACAGTTGCGCGACCACCGACAGCAGGCTGTTACCGCTGCTGGCGCTGGCGTCGTCGAGATCGATGAGCGTCACTGTGTTCATCGCAGTGAACTGCATGGAGTTCACTGCGCCCAGAAGGCCAAGTTGCACCAACAGCAGCCAATAAGGGGTCTGCTCGTCCACCAGGCCCAGGCTTGCCAGCAGGATGCCCAACAGCAAGGTATTACCGGTGAGGATGATGCGATAGCCGAACCGTTCGATCAGCGGTCGGGCAATGGATTTGGCCAGCATGGCCGCCGCCGCCAGCGGGATCATGCTCATGCCGGCCTGGGCGGGTGAGTAGCCCAGCGCAACCTGCAGCAGCAATGGCACCAGGAACGGCAGCGCGCCGCTGCCCAGGCGGGCGAACAGGTTGCCGAGGATGCCGATGGCGAAAGTACGCACGCGGAACAGGCTTGGCGAGAACAGCGGCTCCGGGTCGCGCCCGGCGCGCAGCCAGTACGCGGCCAGGCAGGCCATGCCGGCGAACAGCAGCAACATTACCCGCAAGTGCGGCAGGTGCAGCTCGCCCAGGCCTTCCATGGCAATGGTGATCAGTACCATGGCTGCGCCGAACAGCAGGAAACCAGGGCCGTCGAAGGTGGTGCGCTCGGCGCCGCGCAAGTCCGGGATGAACTTCCACACGGCAATGCAGCCAAGCAGGCCGACTGGCAGGTTGAGCAGGAAGATCCAGTGCCAGCTGAGGATTTCCACCAGCCAGCCACCGACCGTTGGGCCCAGCAATGGCCCGAGCAGGCCGGGGATGGTGATGAAACTCATGATCCGCACCAGCTCGCTGCGTGGGTAGGCGCGCAGCACCACCAGCCGCCCGACCGGCAGCATCAGCGCACCGCCCAGGCCCTGCACCACGCGGGCGAAGATCAGGAAGCCAAGGCTGTTGGCTGCAGCGCACAGCAGCGAGCCAAAGCTGAACAGCAAGATGGCGCTGAAGAAGATGCGCTTGGTGCCGAATCGGTCGGCGATCCAGCCTGAGGCAGGGATCAGCAGGGCCACGGTGAGCATGTAGGCAATGATCACACCCTGCATGCGCAAGGGGTCTTCGGCCAACGAGCGGGCCATGGCCGGCAGGGCAGTGTTGAGGATGGTGCCGTCCAGGGACTGCATGAAGAAGGCGATGGCCACCACCCAAGGGATCCAGCGGGCGGTGACGGGGTCCAGCGGGGTGCGTTCGGGCATGACGTCCTCGTTTGTCAGTGCCGGCCCTTTCGCGGCTAAAGCCGCTCCTACAGGGGTTACGCGTTCCTTGTAGGAGCGGCTTTAGCCGCGAAAGGGCCGGCAAGTCCAGTCACAATGTCAGGGTCAGGCCTTTGACCAGTGCCCCGGGCAAATGACTCGACCCGGTACTGCGCTGTCCATAAGTACTGGTCGACAGGATCATCTCGCGCTCCTGGGTCAGGTCCTCCAGCTGGCTGCCCAGCAAGCTGTACAAGCTGTCATCGAAGCGCATGGTACTCACCGGCCCCTGGATCTGCCCGTCTTCTACCCAGAAAGTGGCGAAGCGGGTCAGCCCGGTCATGCGCGCCGCTGGCAGGTCCGAGTAGTTCAGGTACCACAGGTTGCTGATGTACAGCCCGGTGCCTAGACGCTCAAGGATCTGCGCACTGGCCAGATTGCCCGGCGCCAGGCTGAGCGCACAGGGCGACTCGTAGCCGTCGGCGCCATTGGCCTGCAGCTCGAACTCGGCCGCACTGCGCGCACTGATCAACCGCTGCCGTGCCTCGCCTTGCTGGATCAGCGGCACATCCAGGCGCGGCGCACCTTCATCGGAAAACGCCGGGCTAAGCGAGCCGCTGACCTGCTCGGTAAAACTGACCAGCGGGCTAAGCCGTGCATCGCCGTTGTACAGGCGCTGCAGAGCGCTGTTGCCAGTGGCCAGCGCCTGCGCGGAAAAGCCGCCCCAGCACAACATGCCGGCGACTTCGTCCATGGCCGCAGGTGCAAGGTAGGCGCGGTAGGTGCCGGGCTTGAGGGTAACTGCCGGGAGGCCGAGGAAACCCAACTGCTCTCGTGCTTGGCGCAGGCGTGCGGTGAAGTCGTCGGCACTCCAGGCCTGGCCGGCATAGTTGGCCTTCACTGCCTGGCCATTATCGTGGAACAGGCTCCAGTCGACGTTGAAACTGTTGGCCTGGTGCCAGCCGAAGGCGCCGAACGAGCTGGCGAAGCCGCGGCATACCGGGCCGGCGGCGTAGATGCCGACCAGGTCCAGGTCACCTGCTTCACGCTCGAGCAGGGCCAGTACTTCGTTCAGTGCGGGCAGGGGGTGTTCCTGCAGGCTATGGCTGTGCCAGGCGTTTTCGTCCAGGCGCAGGTAAGGGTCGAGCGCCAGCAGCGGCAAGGTCTGGCGCAGCTGCTCGAGCGCAACGTTCAGGCGCTGGCGATCCAGTTGCACGTCGCCGCTCAAGGTCACCTGCTGTTCCGCCTGGCGCCCATCGCGCACCAGCCGCAGTTGCGCGCTGGCCTGGCTGACTTCGCCGGCCTGGCGCACCTTGGCATGGTTGAAACGCACGAACTGCGATTGCTCGGCACTGTAACCGAGGGTGAACTGCTCGCCCGCCTGAAGGGCGGCGTGCACCTCCCCGACCAGGGTTTCGAAAGCGTGCTTCATCAGGCGTCTCCTCCGAATACATCGATCTGGCGGAACACACAGGCCGGCGAGGCGTGGCCGACCCGCACCACCTGATTGGGTTCGCCCTTGCCACAGTTGGGCGTGCCCAGCACCTGGAAGGTACTGTGGTCGCCAACCGCCGACAGGTTGCGCCAGAACTGCGCGGAGATGCCGCGGTAGTTGGGGTTCTTGACGATGCCCTTGAGCTCGCCATTTTCAATCAACTGGCCCCATTCGCAGCCGAACTGGAACTTGTTGCGCGCATCGTCGATGGACCAGGAACGGTTGGTACGCATCAGGATGCCGTGCTCGATGCCTCCGACCAGTTGCTCGAAAGACTGGTCGCCCGGCTCGATGTTGAGGTTGGCCATGCGGTCGATCGGCGCGCGGTTCCAGCCGCAGGCACGGCTGTTGGCCACGCCGTCCAGGCCGGAGCGGAACTGAGACAGCGCGCCACCCAGCGGGCGCAGCAGCAGGCCGTCGCGTATCAGGAACGCTTTGCTGGCCGGGGTGCCATCGTCGTCATGACTGTAGCTGGCCAGCTCTTCGCCAATGGTCGGGTCGAAGGTCACGTTCAGCAGGCTGGAGCCGTACTGCAGGTGGCCGAAGTCGCTGGTTTTGACGAAGCTGGTGCCGGCGTAGTTGCGCTCGTCGCCGAGAATGCGGTCCATCTCCAGCGGGTGGCCGATGGATTCGTGAATCTGCAGCATCATCTGGTCCGGCATCAACAGCAGGTCGCGCGGGCCACTGGGGGTGTTCGGTGCCAGCAGCAGTTGCAGTGCTTCTTCGGCCACCCGGCTGGCCGCGCCGACCAGGCCGCAGCGCTCGATGATCTCGAAACCACCCTGTTGGCCGAAGTTGTCGCGCCCCAGGCTGCGGCTTTGGCTGTCCTGGCCGTCGCTGGCGGTCACCCCCAGGCCCGGGAACAGGAAGCGCTGGGCATGGCGCAGTTCGGCGCCGGCCGAGTTCAGGTAGGTTTGCTCGACCAGGCTCAGCCCCAGGCTGGCCTGCCAGTCCACCAAACGGCTGTCCTTGGGCACGCTGGCCGATTCGGCGGCGAGCAGGCCAAGGCAGTCGGCGAGGCTGGGTACGGGTTGGTCGAAGTTGGGCGACACATGGTCGTGCCGTGCGCTGGTCACGGCGTGCTCGCGCAGGTCCAGCAGGCTGTGCCGGGCGATCTGCCGCGCCAGCGCCTCGGCTTGCTCAAGGGCGCGCTGCAGGCCAGCCTGGGACAGGTCGGCGGTGGCAGCGTAGGCCTCCACGCCATTGACCCGCACGGTGAGCATGGCACCCTCATCCTGGCTGAAGAAGGGTGGTTCGGCGACGTTGCGGCGAACCGAAAGCGCCTGGTGCGACTGTTTCACATGGCGCAGGGAAAACAACTCGGCCGTACTGCGCAGCGCAGCAAAGCGCTGGCGCAGCAGGGCGCTGGAATCGAACATGCGGATGCCTCCGTGTACACGGTGGCTCCCCCTAGAACCACCCGTCTTGCATGCCGAGGCAGGTATCGTCGTGTGCCTCGAGCAATGCCAGCTCATTATGGCAGCCCGGTACTTCCCAGGTCAGGAAATAACGCGCAGCTTGCAGCTTGCCGAGGTAGAAGTCGCGATCAGCAGCCGTTCCCTTGAGCATGCCAAGCTCGGCGTGAACCGCCTGTTCCAGCCAGCGCCAGCCGATCACGCAGTGGCCGAAGGCCTTGAGGTACAAGGCAGAGTTGGCCAGGGCACCAGCGACTTTGCCTTGGGCCAGGTCGCCGAGCAGGGCCAGGGTTACGCCTTGCAGGCGGTTGGCCAGTTGCTCCAGCGGCTGACGCAGTGGGTCAAGGTTCGGGTGATGGCTGGCGCGCTCGCAGGTGGCGGCGATCAGGCGGATCAATTGCTTGAGGCCGGCACCATTGTGCTGTGCCAGCTTGCGGCCGAGCAGATCGAGCGACTGGATACCCTCCGTGCCTTCGTGGATCGGGTTCAGGCGATTGTCACGGTAGTACTGCTCCACCGGGTATTCGCGGGTGTAGCCGTGGCCGCCAAGAATCTGGATCGCCAGTTCGTTGGCTTTGAGGCAGAACGCCGAGGGCCAGGATTTGACGATCGGGGTCAGCAGGTCGAGCAGGTCCTGCGCCGGCTTGCGGGCGTTTTCGTCAGGGGCCGTATGGGTGTCGTCGAACAGGCGCGCGGCGTACAGGCCCAGATCAAAGGCGCCTTCTACGTAGGCCTTCTGCGCCAGGAGCATGCGTTTCACATCCGTGTGCTCGATGATCGGTACCGCCGGGCTGTGTGGGTCCTTGTTGTCCGGCAGTCGGCCCTGCGGCCGCTGGCGAGCGTATTCCAGGGAGTAAAGGTAGCCGGCGTAACCCAGCATCACCGCGCCCATGCCTACGCCTATCCGCGCCTCGTTCATCATCTGGAACATGCAGGCCAGGCCCTGGTGCGGCTGGCCGACCAGGTACCCGACGCACTGGCCATTGTCGCCGAAGTTCAGCGCGGTCGAGGTGGTGCCACGCCAGCCCATCTTGTGGAACAGCCCGGCCAGCAGCACATCGTTGCGCGGGCCACGGCTGCCGTTCGGGTTTACGTGGTACTTGGGCACGATGAACAGCGAAATGCCCTTGACCCCGGGCGGGGCGTCCGGAAGCTTGGCCAGCACCATGTGCACGATGTTTTCCGACAGTTCGTGGTCGCCGCCGGAAATGAAGATCTTGTTGCCTTTGAGCCGGTAGCTGCCGTCGCCTGCTGGTTCGGCGCGGGTGCGTATGTCGGCCAGCGACGAGCCAGCGTGGGGTTCGGTCAGCGCCATTGTGCCGAAGTAGCGGCCGTCGATCATCGGTTGCAGGAACAGGCGCTTCTGTTCATCGGAGCCGAAGCTCTCGATCAGGTTGGCCGCGCCCATGGTCAGGAACGGGTAGGCCGTGGTGCCGGCGTTGGCGGCCTGGAAGTGGGCGAAGCAGGCTTGCGAGACCAGGCTGGGCAGCTGCATGCCGCCGACCTCGAAGTCCCGGTTGGCGTTGAGGAAGCCGGCTTCGAGGAAGGCATCGACGGCGGGCTTAACTTCGGGGATCAGCTCGGCGCGGCCGTCCACGTAGCGTGGTTCGTTTTCGTCGGCCTTGCGGTTGTGCGGGGCGAAATACTTTTCGGCGATGGTGCGGGCGGTGGTCAGTGCCGCATCGAAGGTTTCACGGCTGTGCTCGGCGAAGCGCGGGCGCAGGGTCAGGGCTTCAGCGTCGAGGACTTCGTAGAGCTCGAAGGCGAGGTTGCGGGGGCTGAGCAAGGTCTCGGGCATGGTGGCGGTCCTGAGGCGGGATGCTGCGAGTGTAGGAGCGTGGTGAGACTGGGGACAGGTTAATAGGTTTGCGTGATATGGGTTGAGAACGCCGGGAAGCCTGCCGGTTATTGGTGAAACCAACGCAAGGTCAGGTCCTGTAATGCCTGCTCGGAACAATATAGAGACGTTTCCCATAATCCCGATCGGAAATGGACTGCTGCGGATCGAATGTCAGTTGGCCTTGAATGTGCTTTTTGGTGTTCACAAGGAAACGTTTCAGATGAGTGATGCCCACCCCGCTGACTTGGCTGAGGCCAACGGCAATCAGGTTCCCTTCTTCGTAGTCTCACCCATGAAATTTGGCGTAATGACTTTCTTTACCTTGGGCTTCTACTGGGTTTACTGCTTCTATCAAAGTTGGAGTCTGCATAGAGAGAAAACGGGAGAGCGCGTAAGTCCGCTCTGGCGAAGCGCTTTTGCAGTGTTCTTCATCTATCCATTATTGAGAAGGGCAAATGACCATATTCGCGACTCAGGTAAAACCTATCCGTGGTCCATCCTAGGGCTCACGCTGGGCTATTACGGTTTTTGCGTTGTCTGGGTGGCTGCCGGCGTCGTGTTGGAAGGCCAGCTGTGGCCGGCCTATTTTGCGGGTTTAGCCATTCAGGCAGCTTGGCTGATCATTCTGGTGTTCATGCAGAAGGGCATCAATTTCAGTGCGGGTGACAAAGAAGGGAAGGCCAACAGCCGGTTCACGCTGGCAAATTGGCTTTGGATGCTGTTGGGTATTGGGCTTATGGCAGCACAGCTGTCTGCTTTGATTGCGCTTTCACCAATGGTTTGAGCAACTTTTGGCCGGAGCTCTGTCTGAGGGGAGCTCCGGATAGTCCCCGATCCAACCCGCGCTTCCACTTGCCTTAATACGGTGGTGGCGGCAACAGTGAACGGCGGGTAGAAATTGGCCAGCAGGTCCGGCTTCTTCGCGGGTGAACCCGCTCCTACACGACGGCCTGTGCATGTGTATAGGGGCGGATTTACCCACGAAAGGACCGGCCCAGGCAGCCGAGAATTTCCAGGGGATAAACGGTAACAACAGAAGACACCCAAGTCACCGTTGGCATGACCACGTTCTGGTGAGCACCTGTTAGTCCAGCCCCTGCTTCAGGACATGCACGCATAAAAAAGGAGAGCCGAGGCTCTCCTTCTTCTTCAACAACCCTCAGCCATTAGCCAATGGTCATCAGGCTGGCGTTACCACCCGCCGCTGCAGTGTTCACGCTCACCGCGCGCTCGATGACCAGGCGCTCCAGCGCAATCTGGTGATCCCCGCTGGACAGCCCGTGCACCCCAACGATCGCCCCGGCACGCTTGGCCACCTGCTGGCATACGCCGCGCAGCTGGTCCGAGTCGCCATGGTGGATCACGGCGTCGAACGCCACTTCATCCTTGTTCCAGTCCGCGACCAGCTTCACCTTGGCCTGCAGCTCACGCGGCAGGCGGGCGCGCAGGGCCTTGCCCGGTTCACCGTCAACCCACACCGCCGAGCTGCCAACGGCCAGTACCGCGGCGAACTGCGCCAGCAGGTCGGTTTCGTTGTCGGCCAGGCACAGCACGTGCTCACGCGGCAGAATGGTGTAGCTGTTGCGCTCGCCGGTCGGGCCTGGCAGCAGGCGGGCGATGCCGCTCTGCGACTGGCTGGCGAACTGGCTGCACAGCGCGGCCAGGTCGGCCAGCTGGTTGTTCTCGGCCCAGGCCTTCAGGCCGTGCAGCGGCTTTACCAGCTGTTCGTGCAGGGTGCGGTCCGGCGTGCCTTCGCCGTCCTGCTGCTGGAAGTGGCGGCCAATGGCGTCGGCCGGGCGGGTCGACAGCAGGCGGTAGAGGTACAGCGGGCCGCCGGCTTTCGGGCCGGTGCCAGACAGGCCTTCACCACCGAACGGCTGCACGCCCACCACTGCACCCACAATGTTGCGGTTGACGTACATGTTGCCGGCGTTGGCGGTTTCCACCACTTTGGCGATGGTCTCGTCGATACGGGTGTGCACGCCGAGGGTCAGGCCGTAGCCGGAGTTGTTGATCTGCTCGATCAGCTGGTCCAGATTGCGGCGGTTGTAGCGCACCACGTGCAGCACGGGGCCGAAGATTTCGCGCTTCAGCTCGTCGAAGCTGTCCAGCTCGATCAGGGTTGGCATGACGAAGGTGCCGCGCTTGATCTCGGCAGCATCGGCAATGGCGACCTGATAGACCGGGCGGCCTTTCTCGCGCATGCCCTGGATGTGCTTCTCGATGCCGGCCTTGGCTTCGGCATCGATCACCGGGCCGATGTCCACGGCCAGGCGGTCCGGGCAGCCCAGGCGGCTTTCAGCCATAGCGCCCTTGAGCATTTCGATCACGCGGTCGGCGGAATCTTCCTGCAGGCACAGCACGCGCAGGGCCGAGCAACGCTGGCCGGCACTGTCGAAGGCCGAGGACACCACGTCGATCACGACCTGTTCGGTCAGTGCCGAGGAGTCGACGATCATCGCGTTCTGGCCGCCGGTTTCGGCGATCAGCGGGATCGGGCGGCCCTGGTTGTCCAGACGGCCAGCGACGTTGCGCTGCAGCAGGCGGGCCACTTCAGTGGAGCCGGTGAACATCACGCCTTTGACGCGCTCGTCCCCGACCAGGCCGGCTCCGACGGTTTCACCGCGGCCCGGCAGCAGCTGCAGCACGCCTTCTGGGATGCCAGCTTCCAGCAGCAGGCGCACGGCCTGGGCGGCGATCAGTGGGGTCTGCTCGGCAGGCTTGGCCAGTACCGGGTTGCCGGCAGCCAGGGCTGCGGCCACCTGGCCGGTGAAGATCGCCAGCGGGAAGTTCCATGGGCTGATGCACACCACAGGACCCAGTGGGCGGTGGGCGTCGTTGCTGAAGTCGTTACGTGCCTGCACCGCGTAGTAGCGCAGGAAGTCCACGGCTTCACGCACTTCGGCAATGGCGTTGGCGAAGGTCTTGCCGGCCTCGCGGATGAGCAGGCCCATCAGCGGCTGGATCTCGGCCTCCATCAGGTCGGCGGTGCGCTCCAGAATGGCAGCACGCTCGGCTGGTGGGGTGGCCTGCCAGATCGGCGCGGCGTTCAGTGCGCACTGGATGGCGTTGTCAACGTCGGCAACGGTGGCCTCCTGCACATGGCCGACGACGTCGCGGTGGTCAGCCGGGTTCAGCACCGGTGCGGCAGCGCTCTCGCTGGTGGCGCAGGCCAACAGCGGGGCAGCCTTCCAGTCGTTGTGAGCGGTGGCCAGCATGGCGCAGGACAGCGACGCCAGGCGGTGTTCATTGGCCATGTCGATGCCGGCCGAGTTGGCCCGTTCGGTGCCATACAGGTCGCGCGGCAGGGGAATGCGTGGGTGCGGCAGGCCGATACTGCCTTCCTGGGTACCCATGCGCTCGATGCTGGCCACCGGGTCGGCGACCAGTTCCTGGATGGAAATCGAGTGGTCGGCAATGCGGTTGACGAACGAGGTGTTCGCGCCGTTTTCCAGCAGGCGGCGCACCAGGTAGGCCAGCAGCGTTTCATGGGTGCCGACCGGTGCATACACGCGGCACGGGCGGTTCAGCTTGCCATCGGCAATCTTGCCGACCACTTGCTCGTACAGCGGCTCGCCCATGCCGTGCAGGCACTGGAACTCGTACTGGCCCGGGTAATAGTTCTGCCCGGCAATGTGGTAGATGGCCGACAGGGTGTGGGCGTTGTGGGTGGCGAACTGCGGGTAGATGGCTTCTGGCACGGCCAGCAGCTTGCGGGCGCAGGCGACGTAGGACACGTCGGTGTACACCTTGCGGGTATAGACCGGGTAGCCTTCCAGGCCTTCGACCTGGGCACGCTTGATCTCGCTGTCCCAGTAGGCGCCTTTTACCAGGCGGATCATCAGGCGGTGGCGGCTGCGCTTGGCCAGATCGATGACGTAGTCGATCACGTACGGGCAGCGCTTCTGGTAGGCCTGGATAACGAAGCCGATGCCGTTCCAGCCAGCCAGGGATGGCTCGAAGCACAGGCGTTCGAGCAGGTCCAGCGAAAGCTCCAGGCGGTCGGCTTCTTCGGCGTCGATGTTAAGGCCGATGTCGTACTGCTTGGCCAGCAGGGTCAGCGACAGCAGGCGCGGGTACAGCTCTTCCATCACGCGCTCGTACTGGGCCCGGCTGTAGCGCGGGTGCAGTGCCGACAGCTTGATCGAGATGCCTGGGCCTTCATAGATGCCACGGCCATGCGAGGCCTTGCCGATCGAGTGGATGGCCTGCTCGTAGGACGCCAGGTACTTCTGCGCGTCGTGCTCGGTCAGTGCGGCTTCGCCAAGCATGTCGTAGGAGTAACGGAAGCCTTTGGCCTCGAAACGGCTGGCGTTGGCCAGGGCTTCGGCAATGGTCTCGCCGGTAACGAACTGCTCACCCATCAGGCGCATGGCCATGTCGACGCCCTTGCGGATCATCGGCTCGCCGCTCTTGCCGATGATGCGGGTGAGCGAGGAGGTGAGGCCGGTTTCGTTATGGGTGCTGACCAGCTTGCCGGTCAGCAGCAGCCCCCAGGTGGCGGCGTTGACGAACAGTGACGGGCTGTTGCCCAGGTGCGGCTGCCAGTTGCCGGTACTGATCTTGTCGCGGATCAGCGCATCACGGGTACCTTTGTCGGGGATACGCAGCAGGGCTTCGGCCAGGCACATCAGCGCCACGCCTTCCTGAGACGACAGCGAGAATTCCTGCAGCAGGCCCTGGACGATACCGGCACGGCCGCCGGCGCTTTTCTGGTTGCGCAGTTTTTCGGCAATGCTTGCGGCCAGCTTGTTGGTGGCGTCGGCCAGCGGCGCGCTCAGGCGCGCCTGCTCCAGCAGCATCGGCACCACTTCCTGCTCGGGGCGGCGGTAGGCGGCGGTGATCGCCGAGCGCAGTACCGACTGCGGCAAGATGCTCTCGGCAAATTCGAGGAAGCACTGGTGGCTGTGGTCGGCCTGGACTTCACCGGCATCGTCGGCCGGGTTGCTGGCATGACCGTTGAGTTCGGTCAGGGTGGCACCACCCTCGAGCTTCTCCAGGTAATTGAAGATCGCTTGCTTGATCAACCAGTGAGGCGTGCGGTCGATGGACTGCGCAGCTGCTTTGAGTCGCTCACGGGTCGGGTCGTCGAGTTTGACCCCAAGGGTGGTAGTCGCCATTTCTTATCCTCGTTATTGCCACGGTTGTGGCCTAAGCTGGCGTCAAGAGTATCTGTAGGACAATTCGGGTGCAACCAGGTGCAACCCGATTTTTTCGTGTGAAAGGTGCAACTCGTCCGACAGCTATTCCCATACCCTGAAAAGGGGCGCTTTCGGTGCGATTTATTCTGAAAAAGCGGTTTTTTGCTCCCGAAAGGAGCAAGAAGTGGGCTTTGTCGGAAAATGCACGGGCAGGTGCAACTTGCAAAAGAAAAATGGTTGCACCTTCTTTGCGTTGTTGCATAGCATTCGCCGCCTGGGTGCAACCACCAACGCTGTGGTTGCGCATGATAAAAACAAACGCCAGGGCACACGCATGGGCAATCCACTAACGATCACCTTCGTGATCTACATCGCAGCAATGGTGCTGATCGGCTTCGCCGCCTATCGCGCTACCAACAACCTTTCCGATTACATTCTGGGTGGTCGCAGCCTGGGTAGCGTGGTTACCGCGCTGTCTGCCGGTGCCTCCGACATGAGTGGCTGGCTGCTGATGGGCCTGCCCGGTGCCATCTACTTCGCGGGCCTGTCCGAGGCCTGGATCGCCATCGGCCTGACAGTGGGTGCCTACCTGAACTGGCTGTTCGTGGCAGGCCGGCTGCGCGTGCAGACCGAACACAATGGTGACGCGCTGACCCTGCCGGACTACTTCTCCAGCCGTTTCGAAGACAATAGCGGGCTGCTGCGTATCATTTCCGCCATCGTCATCCTGGTGTTCTTCACCATCTACTGTGCCTCCGGCATCGTGGCCGGTGCCCGTCTGTTCGAGAGCACCTTCGGCATGTCGTACGAAACCGCTTTGTGGGCTGGTGCGGCGGCGACCATCGCCTACACCTTCGTTGGTGGCTTCCTGGCGGTGAGCTGGACCGATACCGTACAGGCTTCGCTGATGATCTTCGCGCTGATCCTGACCCCGGTAATCGTGCTGATCTCCACCGGTGGCTTCGACCAGACCTTCGCCGCTATCGAGGCGGTGAACCCGGCGAACTTCGACATGCTCAAGGGTGCCACCTTCATCGGCATCATCTCGCTGATGGGCTGGGGCCTGGGTTACTTCGGCCAGCCGCATATCCTGGCGCGCTTCATGGCCGCTGATTCGGTGAAGTCCATCGCCAAGGCGCGCCGCATTTCCATGACCTGGATGATCCTGTGCCTGGCGGGTACCTGTGCCGTTGGCTTCTTCGGCATTGCCTACTTCTCGGCCCATCCTGAGCTGGCAGGCCCGGTTAGCGAGAACCACGAACGTGTGTTCATCGAGCTGGCCAAGATCCTGTTCAACCCATGGGTTGCGGGTGTCCTGCTGTCGGCCATCCTGGCCGCAGTCATGAGTACCCTGAGCTGCCAGCTGCTGGTGTGCTCCAGTGCCCTGACCGAAGACTTCTACAAAGCCTTCCTGCGCAAGAATGCTTCGCAGGTCGAACTGGTGTGGGTCGGCCGTCTGATGGTGCTGGCCGTGGCTCTGATCGCCATCGCCATGGCCGCCAACCCGGAAAACCGCGTGCTGGGCCTGGTGGCCTATGCCTGGGCTGGCTTCGGTGCCGCCTTCGGCCCGGTGGTGCTGATTTCGGTGCTGTGGAAAGGCATGACCCGTAACGGTGCGCTGGCCGGTATCGTGGTGGGTGCGCTGACGGTGATCCTGTGGAAGAACTTCGACACCCTCGGGTTGTACGAAATCATCCCGGGCTTCCTGTTCGCCAGCATCGCCATTGTTCTGGTGAGCAAGCTGGGCAGCCCTTCGCAGACGATGGTCAAGCGCTTCGAAGCGGCTGATGCGGCGTATCACGCCGACAAGTAACACCCGTTGAATTGGCGGCGCCTGCTTTGCGGGTGCCGCCAATCAGCAGCCAGGCCTGACTCCGCCTGCAAGGCAAGGTAAACTTGCCGCCTTCGCAGGAGTTGCCATGAACTATCGTCACGCCTTCCACGCCGGCAACCACGCCGACGTCCTCAAACACATCGTGCTGACCCGCCTCATCGCCCTGATGTCGCGCAAGGAGCAGCCGTTCGCCTATATCGATACCCACGCAGGGCTCGGCCTGTACGACCTGCAAGGCGACCAGGCAAGCCGTACCGGCGAGTACCTGGAAGGCGTAGCCCGCCTGTGGAATCGCGATGACCTGCCGGCCATGGCCGACGACTACCTGCGCATCATCAAGCGCCTGAATGCCGATGGCGAGCTGCGCTACTACCCGGGGTCGCCCGAACTGGCCCGTCGCCTGATGCGCCAGCAGGACCGCGCCCTGCTTAACGAGAAGCACCCCGAAGACGGGCCGCTCCTCAAGGAAAACATGAAAAAAGACCCGCGCGTGACCGTGCACCTGGGTGAAGGCTGGCATGTGCCGCGGGCCTTGCTGCCGGTGCAGGAAAAGCGCGCGATCATGCTGATCGACCCGCCGTTCGAGCAGGCCGATGAGCTCAAACGCTGCACCACGGCCATGAAAGAGGCGATCGGCCGCATGCGCCAGACCGTTGCGGCCATCTGGTACCCGATCAAGGACCAGCGCTCGCTGACCCGCTACTACCAGGACCTGACAAGCACTGGCGCGCCAAAGCTGCTGCGGGTCGAGCTGTATGTGCATCACCAGGACAGCCCGCAGGGCCTGAATGGTTCGGGCTTGGCCATTGCCAACCCACCATGGGGGCTGGAGGATGAACTCAAGGAGCTGCTGCCATGGCTGGCCAAAGAGCTGGCACAGACCGCCGGTAGTTACCGCATGGACTGGCTGATCGCCGAGTAAGCCTGTAGGCGCGGGTTTGCCCGCGAACACCGGCTACGCCGGTGCCATCCACCGCGTTGCCTGCTTCGCGGGTGAACCCGCCCCTACAAGGGGGCGGTGTGCCTCCAATGTTTGCGTTATAATCCCGCTCTTTAGCCGCCATCCGCCCAAGAGGCCGCTGGCGCATTTTTACCGAATGAAGAGGCTAATCCCTTGGCATTGACGATTCTTGGCCTGTCCGGCGCCCTTAGCCATGACCCTTCCGCGGCCCTGTACATTGACGGCAAGCTGATTGCCGCCGCCGAAGAAGAGCGCTTCGTGCGTGACAAGCATGCGAAGAACCGCATGCCCTACGAGTCGGCGAAGTTCTGCCTGGAACAGGCAGGCATCAAGCCGTCCGACGTCGACGTGGTAGCCATCCCGTTCGCCCCGATCAGCCTGTTCGGCAAGGCGCGGTGGCACTATGCCAAGCGCTATTGGTACGCCCCGGATCGTGCACTCGATGCCATCCTGATGGGCAACCGTCGCTACAAGCGCTATCGCAAGAAGATCGTCTGGTGCCTGGAGCAACTGGGCTTCGACCCGAAAAAGGTCAAGATCGAGCCGGTCGAGCACCACCTGGCCCACGCTTCCAGTGCTTATCATTGCTCGGGTTTCAAGGAAAAAACCGCAATCCTTGGCATTGACGGCAAGGGCGAGTACGCCACCACCTTCTTTGGTTACGGCGAAAACGGCAAGATCCACAAGATCAAGGAGTTCTTCGACCCGGACTCGCTGGGTGGCCTTTACGGTGCCATTACCGAGTTCCTGGGCTTCGAAATGCTCGATGGCGAGTTCAAGGTCATGGGCATGGCGCCGTATGGCGACGCCAGCAAGTATGATTTCTCGCGTCTGGCCAGCTTCGAAAACGGCGAGTTGGTCATCAACACCGAGTACGCCAACGTTATCGGCCTGCGCCGCTATAAAGAGAAGGGCAAGGGCTTCTACTTCTCGCCAAAGCTGATCGAATGGCTGGGCCCCAAGCGCGAAGGCGACATCGCCGACGAGCCGTACATCCATTACGCCGCCAGCATGCAGGCGCTGTTCGAGAAACTGGCGCTGCAGATGATCGACCATTACCTGGGCGACACCCTGCGCGAAACCGGCAAGCTGGCCTTCGCCGGCGGCTGTGCGCTGAACGTCAAGCTCAACCAGAAGATCATCGCCCGTCCGGATGTGAAAGAGCTGTTCGTCCAGCCGGCCTCCGGCGACGCCGGGACTGCCGTTGGCGCCGCTGCCTATGTTTCCCACGCCCGTGGCGTTCCGGTCGAGAAGATGGAGCACGTCTACCTCGGCCCGTCGTACTCCAACGAAGACGTGATCGCCGCCTGCGCCCGTCACCCGAACCAGCCGAAGTGGCGCAAACTCGAGAACATGCCGCAGCAGATCGCCCAGATCATGGTCGATGGCAACCCGGTAGCCTGGTTCCAGGGCCGCATGGAGTTCGGGCCGCGTGCCCTGGGTGGCCGATCGATCATCGGTTGCCCAAGCGTGGAAGGCGTGGCTGACCGCATCAACCACCAGATCAAGTTCCGTGAACGCTGGAGACCTTTCTGCCCGTCGATGCTCGACACTGTCGCCCCGCAGATGATCAAGGTCGACCATCCCGCGCCGTTCATGACCTTCACCTTCGAAGTCGCTGAAGAGTGGAAAACCCGCGTGCCGGAAGTGGTGCACGAGGACGGCACTTCGCGTGCCCAGGTGCTCAAGCGCGAGTACAACCCGCGCTACTACGACATGATGAAGGCACTGGAAGACCTGACTGGCAACGGTGTGTCGCTGAACACCTCGCTGAACCGTCGTGGTGAACCGATGATCTGCTCGCCGACCGATGCCCTGAACATGTTCTTCGGCTCGGACCTGCAGTACCTGATCATGGAAGACATCCTGGTTGTGAAGGACGGCGCGGCCCCGTATGACCAGCCGCTCTGAACCGCGCATCCTGCAGTTCTGCCATGGCTATGACGGGCCGTTCCTGGACTGCGCCCGTCAGTACGCCAGCCTGTTTCAGGGGCGTGGGTACCAGGTGACCACGGTATTCCTCACCGGCGCCGCCGATGCGCAGGTGGCGGCTGGCTGTGCGTCGGACGAGGTGCTGTTCCTTGAGTTCAGTTCCAAGGCCGTGCGTGGCCTGAAACTCGGCGCCATCCGCGCATTGCGGCGCATTGCGGCCGAGCGCAATTTCGCTTTCTGCATCGCCCACCGCTTCAAGCCGATCTACGTTGCCCTGCTGGGGACCGGCCTGCCGGTGATTGGTGTGCACCATGCCTTTGGCGACTACCAGCGCAAAGGCCGCCGCCTGTTCGCGAACCTGTTCAGCAAGCGTCTGAGCCTGTTGGGTGTTTCGGACGCGGTACGTGACGATATGCGCCGTTGCTTGCCGCAGTGGCCGGCCGAACGCATCCAGACTCTGTACAACCGCATCGACATCGACGCCCTGCAAGCAGCCCTGGTGCCGCGCGCTGACGCACGCCAGGCCTTGGGCCTGGATGCTCAGGCGTGGATCGTCGGCAATGTTGGGCGCCTGCACCCGGACAAGGATCAGGCCACCCTGTTGCGCGGTTTTGCCCAGGCACTGCCGGGGCTGCCGGCTGGCGCCCGCCTGGCAATCCTCGGCGAGGGGCGTCTGGAGGCCAGGCTCAAGGCGTTGGCCGCCGAACTTGGCATTGCCGGGCAAGTCGACTTTCTTGGCCAGGTACCGGATGCGCGCCGTTATTTCCAGGCGTTCGACGTGTTCGCTTTGAGTTCCGATCACGAGCCGTTCGGCATGGTCCTGCTCGAAGCGATGGTTGCCGGTGTGCCGGTGTTGGCCACGGCCTGTGGCGGTGCCCGCGAAGTGGTCGAGGGCGTTGGCGTGCTGTTCCCGCTGGGCGACGCCGCGCAGCTGGCCCAGGGCCTGCAGCACATGGCCGTACTGGACGCTGGGCAGCGCCAGGCCTGTGCCAGGCACATGCTGCAGCGCCTGGGTGAGCGTTTCTCTGATCAGGCGGTGCGCGAGGCCTTCTGGCAACTCCCACAGGTGCGCGCGTTGGTGGGGCAGGCCTGATGCTCAATCGTATCCAGGCCTTCCGCGAACGCGGTTGGCAAGCTATCGATGCCAAGGCTTATGCCCAGGCGTGGGCGCGCTTTGGCGGCAGTGTTGCCACCCATCCGCTGGTGGTCGAGCAACTGGCGGACCTGGCACAGATCCCGGTGCGTTACCTGGGCTGGCACCAGGCTGGCGAGCTGCAAGCCGCCATCCCGGCCTGGGGGCGTCACCTGGCGCTGTCCAAGGACGTGCTGAAGCGTGCTGGCAAGAAGGCCCTGTTCGACCTCGGTAATGCCGAGATCATTCTGCCGGCGGCGTCTGATGCCGCTGCGCCGTTGCGCCATACAATGCGTTACCTGTCCGAACTGAACCAGGGCCGCTTCAGCGGTCTCAAGGCGCAGAAGGAGCAGTTGGCCATGGCCCGGGCGCCTGAAGACCTGTCGAAGAAGTTCCGCTACAACCAGCGCCGTGAACTGCGCCTGCTGGAAGAGGCGGGTGGTGTGGTACGCCCGATCAGCGACTTCAGTGCCCAGGAAATCGCCAGCATGTATTGCGACCTGTTCCTGCGCCGCTGGGGGTTCCCGGCCACCGGTGCCGAGCGTATGGCCGATGTGTTGGAGCGCCTGCGTGAGCTGCTGATCGGCTCGGTGTTGCTGCTGGACGGTAAGCCGATTGCCATCCAGCTGGTGTACCGCGTCGAAGCGCCGGAGTGGATCAGCGTCGAGTACATCAATGGCGGCGTCGACCCTGAAACCAAGGCCTTCAGCCCAGGCAGCGTGCTGAGCTTCCTCAATACCCAGGCCGCCTGGGAAGACGCCCGGTCACGCAACAAGCCGCTGCGGTTCTCGTTCGGCCGTGCTGACCGTGAGTATAAGGACCGCTGGTGCAACCCTGTGCCGGTGTATCAAGCGTGAGCCGCAAGCAGCAGTTGCTCAAGCGCCACCGGCGCAACAAACGCCTGGGGCTGCTGGCGGGCCTGGTTGCGCTGGTCGCCCTCGGTGTTTTCAGCTGGTGGTGGCTGCCACTGCTGCTGTTGCCGCTGCTCTGGGCTGCCCATGAGGCCTGGTTTGCCGACCACCTGTTCTATGCACCGGGTGAGGACTATGCCTACGACTTCGGCGATCAGGTGCAGCAGGTTCCTGCCAGCCTGCACGATGGCTGGCTCAAGGCTGATTGCACGTTGCAAGGCGACGAAACCCTGGTGCTTGAACTGCGGCTAAAAAGCAGCTGGTTGGGGCGCTTTCTCGACCCTCGGGTCGAGCTGCTGGCTGGCGAACAGGCCGATCGGCAAGCGTTCGAGCGTGGCGTCGATGGCGTGCGCTTCCTTAACCTGACGGGTCTTGCTGCGCCACTGCAGGCCGGTACGTTGCGACTGCGCGGCCGGCATTGCCGGCTGCAGGGTCAGTTGCGCCTGTGGATAACCCCCTCGGTCGAGCTGCAGCGGCGCCGGGTGATGGTGATCGCGCCACATGCCGATGACGCCGAGTTGGCCGCGTATGGTTTGTACAGCCGGGCCGACGAAAGCTGGGTGGTGACCCTGACCGCCGGTGAGATAGAGGCCGAGCACTACCAGCAGATGGGCCTGGCAAAGGCCGAGGCCGCGCGCCTGAAGGGGCGCCTGCGTGCATGGGACAGCATCGTCGTGCCGCGTTGGGCCGGCGTGCCGGAGTCGCGTTGCATACAGCTGGGCTACTTTTGCCTGCAGCTGCCTGCCATGCAGGCAGCACCCGACCAGCCGGCCGCCTCACGTGAAGCCGACCTGGCCGATATCCGCGTGTTCCGCCAGTTCAACCCGTTCCCGTTACCGGGCGACCGTGATGGCGCACCCACCTGGCACAACCTGCTGGCCGACCTGCGAGCCTTGCTGGAGCTGGCCAAACCAGAGGTGCTGGTGATGCCGCACCCGCAGCTAGACCCCCATCCGGACCATATCTGCGCTCAGGCGGCGGTATTGGAAGCCTTGCAAGGCATGGCCTGGCAGCCACAAACCTTGCTGTGCTACGCCAACCACCTGCACGATAACGACCGCTGGCCGATGGGCGACAGTGGCGATGGCGTGGCTTTACCGCCGCAATTGAGCGCTGCCCAGGCTTGGGCACCCTGCAGCCTGGTGCTGGACTGCGCGATCCAGCGCGACAAGGCGATGGCCCTGGGCATGATGCACGACCTGCAGCCGCCGGCACCGTTCAAGCGCCGCCTGCGCCGCCTGCTGCAACGCTGGCTTGCCGGGCGACAGCCATCGCCTTATGGGGAGAACGAATTCTTCCGCAAGGCCGTGCGCCGACACGAACTGTTCTGGCGGCGTGAGCTGTAAGCACGCCCCATGGTTGACCGCGAAGGCGCAGAGCGCCCAAGGAAAGCAATGAAAGTCCTATTTCTGGTGCAGAAGGAACAGCGGGCGATTCTTGACCGCCTGTACGATGGCGTCGCGGCCAACTGCGAGTGCGACCTGCGCTGGCTGACCAGCCAGGATCAGCGCAACCTGCGCCGTTACTTCAAGCGTGAGGTGCAAGTCGAGCGCTATGACCGCATCGTGTTCTTCCTGCGTTTCAAGCAGGAGATCCGCCAGGTGGCCTTCATCCGCACTGTGCCGAACCTGGTGATTCTCGAGCACGACGCCTACCAGAACTACATCCCGTGCAAGTACACCGGCAAGTTCAGCGCTCATTACCGCCAGTTGCCATGGGCGCGGGTGATCAGCTCCGGCTACATGGTCAGCGAGCGCTTGCGCCAGGAAGGTTTCGACGCGGTGTTCGTGCCCAAGGGCTATGACGAGCAGTTGCTGGCCGACCAAGGGCGTGAGCGTGATATCGAACTGGCCTTTGTCGGCAGCGTCAACAGTGTGGCCTACAGCGGCCGCAAGGCACTGCTGGACGAGTTGGGGCAGGTCGAGAACCTGTTGGTAACCCGTACCAAGTCGGGCGAGGACTACTGCAACACGCTTAACCGTATTCGTTTCTTCGTCAGTGCCGATGTCGGCATGGGCGAATACATGATCAAGAACTTCGAAGCCATGGCCTGTGGCTGTGTGTTGCTGGCATACGACCAGGGCGAGGAAGAGAACCGTGCGCTGGGTCTGCAAGACATGCACAACGTGGTGTTCTATGACAACATCCCGACCCTTCAGGAAAAGCTCCGTCGTTTGCGCGCGAACCCCGAGCTAGCCCGGCAGATTGCAGAAAATGGCCGCCATCTGGCGGTTTCCCGTTTTAGTTTCGGCGCAGTTGGACGTAGCATCGTCGACCACATGCGCCCGGCGCTCAGGCCCCACCCGCCATTGTCTGCATGGCAGCGGCTGCGTCTGAAGCTGGGCATCTAAACAAGAGCTTTCACGCCCAGGAGCGGGTTGTTGAAGGCCGATAGTCGTAATGCGGAGGGAATCCGGTGCGCTTTTCAAATGAGAGTGACGTCACGCTCGTCGTGACCAGTTGTGGGCGGTTCGATCTGCTCAAAGACACCCTTGAGAGTTTCGATCGCTACAACACCGCGCCCATTCGCGAGGTATTCATCACCGAAGACTCTGGCGACGATGCTGTGCATGCCGCTGTGCCGGCGCACTGGAAGCCGCACTGCAAGGTGTTCGTCAACCGGCCCAAACTTGGCCAGTTGCCGTCTATCGACCTGGCCTACAGCCAGGTCAAGACGCCGTACATTTTTCACTGCGAAGACGACTGGCAATTCTATCGCCAAGGCTTTGTCGAAGACTCGCAGGCCATCCTGGATGTCAGTCCCAACATCTTGCAGGTCTGGTTGCGCAGCCATGCCCACGACCTGGCCATCCACAGCCCGTACATCCACTTGGGCGATCGCCAGGTGATCGCTGGGGTGCCGTGCTATCCGCTGCTGTCCGACAAGGCCGAGTGGCAGGCGTTCTCGCTCAACCCTGGGCTGCGCCGATTGAGCGATTACCAGCGCTGTGCGCCATTTGCCGCCTATGCTGGAGAAAAGGCGCTTTCCCGCCGCTACGCTGAGTTAAATCTGACAGCGGTCACCTTGGAGGGTGACGCAGTATTGCACACTGGATTCGGCAATCACGTGACCTTGCCCATTGAAGTGGAGCGTAAGGCCAAGCGTCGTCAGCGTGATCGGTTGAAGCTGGCATTGACGCTGGTTGCGGGGGCCTTGATCGGCATGGGAATCACCATTTTTGTTCAATGAAGTCGCTGTCCCACCTGACTTGAGCGGGAGAGGGCCCATGAACATCGTCAATATGATGTGGGCGGGTGGAACGCCGTACATGTCCATCCACAAGGTGCACCGGCAGGTCTTGTCGAACGCGGGTGCCGATGCCCGGATCAGTAACTGGCTGCTGCTGGGGAGCGGGCTCTGCTGTGGGCTCGGTTCGACCCGGGAATGGCATATGCCCTCACGTGCGCTCAAAGGGCGGCACTTGTGGCGCTTGCTGCGCCCGTGGCTGCGCATGCGCTTGCGCAAGGCATTGGCCGAGGCCGGGGCAGAAGTGGTGCTGCTCGATGGTATTGGCGTTGCCCGGTTGGTGCTGCCGTTGTTGCAACGCATCGGGCACGTACGTGCCAAGGTCCTGTTCCATGGCAAGACGCGTCTGCATGCCAGCGATATCCGCTTGTTGCAGAGTTTTCCGTCCGAGCGTCTGAGTATCGCGGCGGTATCACAGACGTTGGCCGAGTCGCTGGAGCGTGACCTGGGCAGGCCGGTGCAGACGCTGCGCATGGCGCTCGACCCGCTTGCATTCGTCGAGCCTTTGCTGAACCGGGATCAGGCCAGGCAGGCGCTGAAGTTGCCTCAGGACGCCGAGGTGATGCTGGGTGCGGTAGGGCGATTGGTAGAGAGCAAAGGCTTCGAAATGCTGATCGAGGCATTCGCCAGGGCCAGTGCACGGCAACCGGGCTTGCAGCTGGCGATCATTGGCGAGGGGCCGCAGCATGCCGTGCTGCAGCAGCGTATCGACGCGTTGGGCCTGGCCGAGCGCGTTCATCTGCGCGGTCACCGCGAAGACCTGCAGCAGCTGTATCGGGCATTCGACTGGCTATTGGTACCTTCGCGTTCCGAAGGCCTGGGGCTGGTGGTGCAAGAGGCGGTGATGGCCGATGTACCGGTGGTGTGCAGCGACCTGGAAGTGTTTCGCGAGCAGTTGCGCGACACGGGTGGCTACCTGCCGGTTGCCGACGAAAGCGCCTGGGCTGAGGCGATCGAGCGCTGTACGGCGCTCAGTGCATCGACAATCGCCGCTAAGCAGCGCCAGGCACTGGCACCGGAGCAGGCCTGGCAGGCGTTCTGCAGCGGCTCGCAGAGCCTGTTGCGCAGCTGACCTTCAGCGTGTCAGCAAGGCTGCCTCGAAGGCGGCAAGGGGGAACCGGTCGCCCAGGTTCTCCCGCTCGATATAGCGCACCATGTGCTGCACATTGCGTCGAATCATGCGGGCCGACAGTGGCGGGCGCAAAAAGCGCATGTCGGCCACGTCGATCAAGCCCAGACGCTGATCGGGGGTGACCACCACGTTGCCCAGGTGCAGCGAGCGGAAATAAACACCGCTGCGGTGCAGCTGACGGATCAGTTCGATCAGGCGTGGCAGGTAAGTGTCCCAGCTGAAGCCGTCATCGCGCGACATCTGCAGCAGCGTTCGCCCGGGTAGCGGGCGATACAGCACCGCAGTGCGGCCCGGCAGGTCGAGCTTGTGCTGGCTGATCACTTCGAGGGTAGGGATGCCCAGTTGCGCCAGGCGCGCGGCGTTATCGACGAAGCGCTGCGAGTAAGGACGTAGCAGTGCAGATGAAATCAGACGCTTCCTACGAAAAACCTTGAGGAAATTTCCATCTGTGAGCAGGTAGACTTTGGCGCCATGGCTGTCTGCCTCAAGCACCTGTGCGCCGAGTGTCAGCTGATCGAAGTCGACCTGGGTGAGCCGGGAGCATTGCATGAATAGAGCCTTGTCGTCTGGCGAGCAAAATGACCGGCAATAATGCCGAAAATAATGCTGTAGCACCATGGATGGTGTTTCTGATTCATCGGGGGAAAGGATGTTGTATCAAAAAAACTGGGCACAAGCGTGGTTAGGTTTGGGCCTGGTCTGGTTCCTGGCGGCGATTGCCCTGGCACCCAGCAACAAGGTTTATCAGCAAGGTCTGGTGTTGTTCTTGTGGCTGCCAACGCTGGTATTGGCCTGGTCGGCCCGAGGTGTGCTGGTGCAAGCCTGGAGGCGGCAACCGGCGCTGTGGGGGAGTGTGCTGCTGCTGTTGGCCTGGAGCGGGCTGAGCCTGGCATGGTCGCCCGCCGAGGAGCCCATGCGCGAGCTCAAGCGCTTGCTCTACATCCTGGTGTTCCTGCTGGCGTTTCCGCTGTTGGCCCAGCTTGGCCAAGCCCGCATTCGTCAGTTATTGCTGCTTGGCAGCGCGCTGCTGGCCATCGCTGCGTTGGTCTCCATCATCAAGTTCTATGGGGTGCAGCGTGCGCCTTTGCTGTTCAGGCTGGCGGGTATCGGCGAGATATCCCACCCCATCCTGGGGGCTTATGTCATTGGTTCGGCCTTGCTCTTGATGCTCTACGAGCCACCTCGGCGACGTGGCTTGCAGTTGTTGTGGCTGGCGGCACTGGCTTGCCTGGGGGCCTTCGCCATGCTCAGCCAGAGCCGTGGTGCGGTTCTGGCACTGGTGATTACCGTGGTGATGGCGCCGTTGTGGTTCCGTGACCGCCACAGCCGGGTGTTCTCTGTTCTGGCTCTGCTTGCCACCGGCCTGGCCTTTTTGGCCGTGTACGACGTTATCGCCCAACGGGGCTCGTCCTACCGGCCGGAAATTTTCCATGCCGTGGTTCAGATGATTGCCGCGCACCCTTGGACTGGTCTTGGCCTGGGGGCTGATTACGAGGTGAGCGCCGTCGGCATGCACTTCGATCACACCCACAACATGTTCACCCATGTTGCCGTTGAGATGGGCTTGCCCGGCATGTTGCTGTGGGTAATGGTGTGGCTGTTCACGCTGGGCGAAATCGTGCGCGCCCGCGGCACCCTGTTCGGCAAGGTCCTGCTGGGCTTCTGGGTCTACTCGACCCTGGCCATGCAGTTCGATGCCGCCAGCCTCACCGGTACGCCACGTGCCGAATGGTTCATCAGCTGGCTGCCGGTGGGCCTTGCCATGTTGCTGCCATGGGGGCGTGCCGAAAATGACGCCTGTGGTAAAATTGCCGGTTCAACCTGAACAGCGAGCTCGATAATGGCCGAAACACCGCGACCAGCGGAGCACACCTCCAGCCTGAAGATCTACTTCCGGCTGTTGAGCTATGTGAAACCCTATGTCGGCATTTTCCTGCTGAGCATTGTCGGTTTCGTGATCTTTGCCTCGACCCAGCCAATGCTGGCCGGCATCCTCAAGTACTTCGTCGATGGGCTGAGCAACCCCGAAGCGGTATTGTTCCCCAACGTCCCCTACCTGCGCGACCTGCAACTGCTGCAGGCGGTGCCGCTGCTGATCATCCTGATCGCTGCGTGGCAGGGCCTGGGCTCGTTCCTCGGCAACTACTTCCTGGCCAAGGTCTCTCTGAGCCTGGTGCATGACCTGCGGGTGGCATTGTTCAACAAGCTGCTGGTGTTGCCCAACCGCTACTTCGACAACCACAACTCCGGGCACCTGATTTCGCGCATCACCTTCAATGTGACCATGGTCACCGGCGCCGCTACCGACGCCATCAAGGTGGTGATCCGCGAAGGCCTGACCGTGGTGTTCCTGTTTGCCTACCTGCTTTGGATGAACTGGCACCTGACCCTGGTGATGGTCGCCATCTTGCCGGTGATTGCGGTTATGGTCAGCATCGCCAGCAAGAAATTCCGCAAGCAGAGCAAGAAAATCCAGGTAGCCATGGGCGACGTCACCCACGTTGCCTCGGAAACCATCCAGGGTTACCGCGTGGTCCGTAGCTTCGGTGGCGAGGCCTACGAACAGCAGCGATTCGGCCAGGCCAGCCAGAGCAACACCGACAAGCAACTGCGCATGACCAAGACCGGCTCGCTGTACACGCCGATGCTTCAGCTGGTGATCTACAGCGCCATGGCTGCGCTGATGTTCCTGGTGTTGTTCCTGCGCGGGGACTCTACTGCTGGTGACCTGGTGGCGTATATCACCGCTGCCGGCCTGCTGCCCAAGCCGATTCGCCAGTTGTCGGAAGTCAGCTCGACCATCCAGAAGGGCCTGGCAGGTGCCGAGAGCATCTTCGAGCAACTGGACGAAGCGCCTGAAGTGGACACTGGTACGGTCGAGAAGGAGCGCGTGGAAGGGCGCCTGGAAGTGCGTAACCTGAGCTTTACCTACCCGGGTACCGAGCGTGAAGTGCTGAGCGATATCAGTTTTGTCGCCGAGCCCGGGCAGATGATCGCCCTGGTCGGCCGCTCCGGCAGTGGCAAGTCTACCCTGGCGGCCCTGATTCCACGCTTCTATCATCACGACAAGGGGCAGATCCTGCTCGATGGCGTGGAGATCGAGCACTATCGCCTGCGTAACCTGCGTCGCCATGTTTCGCAAGTCACCCAGCATGTCACCCTGTTCAACGACACCGTGGCCAACAACATCGCTTATGGCGATCTGGCCGGCGCGCCGCGCGCAGACATCGAAGCCGCCGCGGCCGATGCCTATGCCAAGGAATTCGTCGACCGGCTGCCAAAGGGCTTCGATACCGAAGTGGGTGAGAACGGTGTACTGCTTTCCGGTGGCCAGCGCCAGCGCCTGGCAATTGCCCGTGCGCTGCTTAAAAACGCGCCGTTGCTGATCCTCGACGAAGCGACTTCGGCGTTGGATACCGAGTCCGAGCGGCATATCCAGGCCGCCCTGGACCATGTGATGCAAGGCCGTACCACGCTGGTGATTGCCCATCGCCTGTCGACCATCGAGAAGGCCGACCAGATCCTTGTCATGGACCAGGGCCGCCTGGTCGAGCGCGGTACTCACACCGAGCTGCTTGCGGCTAATGGCCATTATGCCCGTCTGCATGCCATGGGGCTGGATGAGCCGGCCAAGGCCGATATCACCTGAACCCTCCTTGATCGGGGCCGTCATGGCCCCGATTGTCACGGGAATTTTCCAGGGATGATCTGGCCATAAAGCCATTGACTACCCTGTGCTAATATCCTGCCCCTGTTCATTATTTCCATATGGGTTGCCCATGAAGTTGTCCATGCCGCGTTTCGATCAAGCCCCGGTACTGGTGGTCGGCGATGTCATGCTCGACCGCTACTGGCATGGCGGTACTTCGCGTATTTCGCCTGAAGCGCCAGTCCCGGTGGTCAAGGTCGATCAGATCGAGGATCGCCCCGGCGGCGCGGCCAACGTTGCCTTGAACATTGCTGCGCTGGGCGCGCCGGCTTCGCTGATCGGCGTCACCGGCCAGGATGAGGCTGCTGACAGCCTGGCCAACAGCCTGCAGGCTGCCGGTGTCCGTTCGGTGTTCCAGCGCATCGCGCACCAGCCGACTATCGTCAAGCTGCGGGTCATGAGCCGTCACCAGCAGCTGCTGCGTATCGATTTCGAAGAGCCGTTCGCCACCGACCCACTGTCGCTGGGCGCGGAGGTCGACAGCCTGCTCGAAGGCGTCAAGGTGCTGGTCCTGTCCGACTACGGCAAAGGCGCACTGAAAAATCACCAAAACCTGATCCAGGCGGCGCGGGCCAAGGGCATTCCGGTGCTGGCCGACCCCAAGGGCAAGGACTTTTCCATCTACCGTGGCGCCAGCCTGATTACCCCGAACCTCAGCGAGTTCGAGACCATCGTCGGCCGTTGCGTCGATGAGGCCGAACTGGTCGCCAAGGGCTTGCAGTTGCTGCAGGACCTGGACCTGGGCGCCTTGCTGGTCACCCGCGGTGAGCATGGCATGACCCTGTTGCGTGTTGGTCAGCCGGCGTTGCACCTGCCTGCGCGGGCACGCGAAGTGTTCGATGTGACCGGTGCCGGCGATACTGTCATTTCCACCCTTGCCGCGGCCATTGCTGCGGGTGAGGACCTGCCCCATGCGGTGGCCCTGGCTAACTTGGCAGCGGGCATTGTGGTCGGCAAGCTGGGTACGGCTGCCATCAGCGCCCCTGAGCTGCGCCGGGCCATCCAGCGTGAGGAAGGCTCCGAACGCGGCGTGCTGGGCCTTGAGCAACTGCTGCTGGCCATTGATGACGCGCGGGCACACAACGAGAAGATCGTCTTTACCAATGGCTGCTTCGACATCCTGCATGCCGGGCATGTCACTTACCTGGAGCAGGCGCGGGCCCAGGGTGATCGCCTGATCGTTGCGGTAAACGACGATGCCTCGGTAAGCCGCCTGAAAGGGCCGGGCCGGCCGATCAACAGCGTTGACCGGCGTATGGCCGTGCTGGCCGGTCTGGGCGCGGTGGACTGGGTGATCAGTTTCCCGGAAGGCACCCCGGAAAACCTGCTGAGCCAGGTCAAGCCGGATGTGTTGGTGAAGGGGGGCGACTATGGCATCGACCAGGTGGTGGGGGCTGATATCGTCAAGGGCTATGGCGGCACCGTGAAGGTGCTGGGGCTGGTCGAGAACAGCTCGACCACGGCGATTGTCGAGAAAATTCGCAAGAACTGATCTGACCTTGGGGCCGCTTCGGCGGCCCTCTGCAGGGGCGGGTTTACCCGCTCCTGCAAGCAGGTGAAAGCTTTCGGGATGTCACTTGTTCAGCGAGGACCGCGCCCGCTCCAGCAGCGCTCGCGCCTTGTCGCCAAACCGTTGCAAGTGCGACGCCCGTGCGGGCTTGCTTTCCACCAACCCCTGCTGCTTCACCCAATCCTTCCAGCGTACCCGTTCATCTGCCACCACCCAGCCTTCCTGCCGGGCAAAACTTTCTGCCAGGTACAGCCCACGCGTACTCGCCGGCACCAGCTCATCCTTTTTCAGCGTGTACAGCTCTGCCAGTGGCTGGCCGTCCTTCAATGGCATCAGGTACAGGTCGGGCCGTTTGCGGTTGAGCCGCGCCACCAGCTGGTCGCCCTCCAGCCGCTCGTCAACGTGGAACAAGCTGAGTTTCTTGGCGTCCCGGGGCACTTGCAGGCGCATGTCATAGATCAGCTGTAGCGAAGCGGTGGGCAGGTGCACATAGGCCCGTGGGCGCTCCAGTAGCATCAGCTTGCCGCAA
The DNA here is from genome assembly GCF_043105275.1 of Pseudomonas sp. TYF_14. Lineage (NCBI taxonomy): Bacteria > Pseudomonadati > Pseudomonadota > Gammaproteobacteria > Pseudomonadales > Pseudomonadaceae > Pseudomonas > Pseudomonas sp. TYF_14. Next base: position 321,092 of record NZ_JBICLK010000086.1, on the reverse strand, counting down.
TGCACCGGGCGTGCGGCACCGGACTCCGGAGCCAGCACGAAGTGGGGTGTTTCGCGGTAGTGCAGGGCGGCGGCGTAGGGTACGGGCAGCCAGGTGTCGTTGAAGCGCCCGCCCAGCCAGCCTTCCGGGGTTTCCAGCAGGCACTCCTCGGCCACTTCCTGTACGGCCGTGTGCAACGGCAGGTTCAGCTCCTGCGCCGGTACATAACCGGAAATCAGTTTCAGCACCACATCGCCACGGTCTTGGCGGCGCTGACGCACCAGTACCCAGTAATCGCGGTTCTGCCAATGCAGCGTGAGGCGCACTGACACGCCCAGGTTGGCCAGTTCGACCACGAAGTGTTGTGTATCGGGTAACTGGATGGCCTTGCGCCGTTGCTGGGTCTGGGCAAAGTTCAGCGGCATGCCGATGCTTTGGTAAATCAAGCCTTCGGGCGTGGCCTCGACATGCAGTGGCAGTGTCTTGAAGTTGCTCGGGTTCTTGCGGATCAGCGTTCGCGCCACGAGGCTCCTCCTTGCGTCGGGTCAGTCTTCAGTCCCTGAGTCGGGAGCCTGAGGTAACTCAATGCTGGCCCAGGATACGGGCGACGGTGGCCACGTTGTGGGCCAGGTGCAACGGGTTGATGGTGCCGACAATAGCACTGCTGACACCCGGGTGGGCGAACAGCAGCTCGAAGCTGGCCTGCACCGGGTCGACGCCCGGGGCCAGGCAGATATGCCCGCTCGCCAAGGCCTTCTTTACCAGGATGGCCTTGCCGTGTTCGGCAGCGTAGTCCAGCACCGGGCGTTCTGCCTGTTCGTTGAGGTTGTAGGTGACCATGGCGCAGTCGCCTTGCTCCAGTGCCTTCAGGCCGCCGGCGACGGTCTTGCCGGACAGCCCGAAACCGAGGATCTTGCCCTCCTGCTTGAGTTCGGCCAGGGTCTGGTAGACCTCCTGCTGTTCGAGGATGGCCAGGTCGTTGCCGTCGGAATGCACCAGCACCAGTTCGATGCGGTCGGTTTCGAGCCGGCGCAGGCTGCGCTCCACCGAGCGGCGGGTGTGGGCGGCGCTGAAGTCGAAATGCGACAGGCCTTCCTCGAACTCTTCACCGACCTTGCTGACGATTACCCATTCATCACGTTGGCCGCGCAGCAGCGGGCCCAGGCGTTCTTCGCTGTGGCCGTAGGCCGGGGCGGTGTCGATCAGGTTGATGCCAAGCTCGCGGGCCTGAGCCAGTAACAGGCGGGCGTCTTCATCGCCGGGGATAGTGAAGCCCGTGGGGTACTTCACGCCCTGATCGCGACCCAGCTTGACCGTGCCGAGGCCCAGTGGCGAGACCTTGAGGCCGGTGCTGCCCAGCGGGCGATGGAATGCGTGCAGGGTTGGCAGGCTCATGGCAGCAGTTGCTCCCAGGCCGGTACGCCCAGCGGAGGGCGTGGCAGGTCGGTCAGGTCGGCCTGTGCTTGTGGACGAATGCCGTCGCGCTCCAGGTGGCTGATCACCCGGTCGCTGAAGTCCGGTGCCAGCGCCAGTTTGGTAGGCCAGCCCACCAGCAGGCGCTGCTTGTCGGCAAGGAAGGCGTTGTCCGGGCGTACCAGGCCGGATTGTGCCGGCTCAGCGCGATCGACGCGCAGTGTGGCCCAGCGCACCAGGCTCTGGTCGACCCATGGCAGCAGGCTGGCGATTTCCTTCTGTGCTGCAGCAATCTGCGCTGCAGGCTCGCGCGCCACGCCATCGGCTTCGGCCAGGTCCCCACCGAGGTACCAGACCCACTGGCCATCGGCTGCCGGATGGGTGGTTACCGTTACCCGCGGCTTGGGCCCGCCGCCGAGGCAGTGGGCGTACAAAGGTTTGAGGTTCGGGCCCTTGGCCATGACCATGTGCAGCGGGCGGGTTTGCATGGCCGGCTGATCCAGGCCCAGCGCCTGCAGCAAGCCTTCGGTGCCGGCTCCGGCACTCAATACGATGCGTTGGGCACGGATTTCCCGGTCGTCCACGCGCAGGCCGACCAACGCATTACCTTCACGCAAGGGTTCGATGCGTTCACCTGCCAGCAAGGACTCGCCGGCCAGCTCGGCCAGGTTGGCCAGCAGGCTCGGGACATCGACCACCAGTTCCGCCAGGCGGTACACCTTGCCCTTGAACGCGCGGTCCTGCAGTGCCGGTGGCAACTGGTCACCCTTGACCTGGTCGACCCGGCCGCGCACGGCCTTGCTGGCGAAGAAGCTTGTGAGGTTGCCGGCCAAGGTGCCCGGCGACCACAGGTAGTGGGCATCGGAGAGCAGGCGGGTACGACTGAGGTCGAGTTCGCCGTTGCCGGCCAAGGCCTCGCGCCAGCGGCGCGGCATGTCGGCGATGGCTTCCGAGGCGCCGGTCAGGGCGCCGTGCAGGGCGTATTTGGTGCCGCCGTGGATGATGCCCTGCGACTTGATGGTCTGCTCGCCGCCAAGGCTGGCGCGCTCCACCAGCACTGTCGAGTAGCCCAGGCGGCGCAGGCGGGCATTGAGCCAGAGGCCTGCGACCCCGGCGCCGACGATCAGCACGTCAGTGGAAATGGCAGATGGCATGGCGGTACCTCGAAGACTGGGACAGCTGGCAAGTATACAGGCTATACCTGAGATGGCCCTATCGTCGGCGAGCCCCGCACACGGGCTCTCAATGCCCAGCGGTCTTCGAGAACAGCTGAATCACCACCACGCCACCCACGATCATGGCCATGCCAAGCATTGCCGGCATATCCAGCTTCTGCCCATAGATCACCAGCGCCGCCACACTGATCAGCACAATCCCCAGCCCCGACCAGATGGCGTAGGCAATCCCCACCGGAATGCTGCGGACCACCAGCGTCAGCATCCAGAACGCAATGCCATAGCCAACCACCATCAGCAGCAGTGGCAACGGCGTGCTCAGGCCTTTCACCGCCTTCATCGAGGCGGTGGCGATGACTTCGGCGCAGATGGCAATGGCGAGGTAGGTATAGGCATTCATGGCAGGATCCTCCGTTACTGAGCGGGCATTCTAGACGTTGCCTGGATGGGGTAAAGTCATTACCTATCGATATGGTAGATAGGTTGATGGCCGAGCAGTGGAACCTTGAACAATTGCGTACCTTTCTGCGCGTTGCAGAACTGCGCTCGTTCTCCGCGGTGGCACGTGAGCAGCACAAAGCCCAGTCGGCGATCAGCAGTGCCATCGCGCTGCTCGAAACCGACCTGGGGGTCACTCTGTTCGAGCGCAGCAGCGGCCGGCAACCGAAATTGACTGAAAACGGCAGCGCCTTGCTGGAGGACGCCCGCGAATTGTTACGCCAGTGCGAACGCCTGGATGGCCGCGCCCTGGCCCTGATGCGCGGGCAGGAGGCCTTGCTGCGGGTCGCGCAGGACGAAGCCATGCCGTATCAGCCGGTGATCGACAGCCTCGACGAACTGGCGAGCCGCTACCCGTTCCTGGAGGTGCAACTGGCCAGCGGAGCCCAGGGCGATGTGGCGCGCAAGCTGGTGGAGCGGCGCGCCGATCTGGGCCTGTTCTTCCTCCACGAAAGCATCCCGGCTTCCTTGGAACGCCGTGCCTTGGGCAGCGTGGAGATGGTCACGGTGTGCGCGGTCGGCCACCCGCTGGCGGGCGAAGGCCGGGTCACCCGCCAACAATTGGCCCGCCACCGGCAGTTGCTGATCACGCCACAACAAAGCGGTTACCCCGGCGGTGAAGCGATCAGCCCGCAGGTATGGCGTGCCGACAGTTTCTACGCCATGGCCGAACTACTGATGCGCGGCCTGGGCTGGGCCTGGTTACCCCGGCATGTGGTGCAGTACCCGACCTACCAGGCGCACATGGTCGAACTGGACAGCGACTGGCGGCCGCCGGCCTTGGTGGCAGAGCTGGCCTGGCGCCGCGATGAACCTCTGGGCCCGGCCGCGCAGTGGCTGGCCGAGCGCTTTGCAGTGCACCTTCGCGCGATCGGGTAGACTTAGCCGCCATGAACAGAACTCTCTATACCTTGCTGTTTCACCTGGGCCTGCCGCTGGTTGCGCTGCGCCTGTATCTGCGCGCGCGCAAGGCACCGGCCTACGGCCAGCGTATCGGCGAGCGCTTTGCTTTCAAGCTGCCGGCCATGCGCCAGGGTGGTATCTGGGTACACGCGGTATCGGTGGGCGAGAGCATTGCTGCCGCACCCATGGTGCGTGCCTTGCTAAAGGCTTACCCGGAGCTGCCGATCACACTGACCTGCATGACCCCTACCGGCTCTGAACGCATTCGCGCCCTGTTCGCCAACGAACCGCGCGTGCAGCATTGCTACCTGCCCTACGACCTGCCTTGGGCGGCGGGGCGTTTTCTCGATCATGTGCAGCCTAAGCTGGGCATCATCATGGAAACCGAGCTTTGGCCCAACCACATTCACCAGTGTGCCAGGCGCGGCATTCCGGTGGCGCTGGCCAATGCGCGCTTGTCCGAGCGCTCGGCCCGTGGCTATGGGCGCTTTGCCAGGCTGACCCGGCCGATGCTGGCCGAGATGAGCCTGATTGCCGTGCAGACCGAAACCGAGGCCCAGCGCTTCAGTGACCTGGGTGCACGCCCTGAGCGCGTGCAAGTCACCGGTTCGATCAAGTTCGACCTGACGATCGACGAACAGCTGCTGCCGCGCGCCAGGGCATTGCGTGAACAGTGGGGGGGCGGCCAGCGCCCTGTGTGGATTGCCGCCAGCACCCACGACGGTGAAGATGCCTTGATCCTGCAGGCGCATCGGCAGTTGTTGCAGGTGCATGGCGATGCCTTGCTGATCCTGGTGCCGCGCCATCCCGAGCGCTTCAATGCAGTGCATGCGTTGTGCAGCGAGCAGTTCACCACCGTGCGCCGCTCTGCCGGCACGCTGGTCGATGCGCAAACGCGGGTATTGCTGGGCGACACCATGGGCGAACTGCTGTTCCTGTATGCCCTGGCCGACATTGCCTTCGTCGGTGGCAGCCTGGTGCCGACCGGTGGGCACAATCCGTTGGAGCCTGCGGCGCTGGCCTTGCCGGTGCTCATGGGGCCGCATGTGTTCAACTTCCTCGAAATCAGCGCGATGCTGCGCGAGGCGGGTGCGTTGCAGCAGGTGGATGATGCTGACGGGCTGGCCGGCGCGGTGCGCCGTCTGGTGGAACTGCCGCAGGACGCCCAGCGCATGGGCGAGGCGGGCAGGGCGGTGATGCGGGCCAATCAGGGGGCTTTGCAGCGATTGCTCGAGGGTCTGGGGGCCTTGATCCGCTGATAACCGACATATCCACTGAAAGACCCGGTCTAGAGTGGATATGTCTGATTCTGGTTATTTATTCCTACGGCGTAAGTTGTAACTTCCTACACTGGATTTCTCGCCGTTAGGAAACTTCCTACGAATAGACTTTAAAAGTCAGAAGTGTCACACGCTTGCGTCGGAAGCTTGTAGGACGTTTGTCCTATTGCTTCGGGCTAGTATCGCCTCATGTCCGGTTTTCATAAGAGGTGGCGTGATGGCTGATTTATCTGATGGCAATGCCAACACTATTGAAAGTGGGCTGGTGTGTCTTATCACGCTGGCGCGTTACCATGGTGTTGCCGTCTCTGCCGAGCAGTTGCAGCACGATCATGCAGCAGCGGGTGAGCGTTTCTCCACCGGCCCACTACTTCGGGCATTTCAGCAACTTGGCCTCAAGGCCAAACACCGCAGCGTCGATCCGGCCCGGCTGCAGCAGACGCCCTTGCCCGCTATTGCAGTGGATACGCGTGGTGAGTACTTCATCATCGCGCGCGTGGAGGGCGAGCAGGTTCTGGTGCAGGACCCCCATTCCCGCGCGCCGCAAGCGCTGACCCTCGCGGAACTGTTGGTGCGCTGGTCGGGAGAACTCATTCTGGTTCGCTCCGATGCCCAGTTGCCCCTAGGGCTGTCGCGCTTCGACTTTACCTGGTTCATTCCTGCTCTGGTGAAGTACAGGCGGCTATTTGGCGAAGTGCTCGTGGTTTCCCTGGTCATTCAGATACTGGCTTTGCTGACGCCTTTGTTCTTTCAGGTGGTAATGGACAAAGTCCTGGTGCATCGCGGTTTGACCACGCTGGATGTTATCGCCTTGGGTTTATTGGTCGTCGTTCTGTTTGAAACATTGCTGAGTGGGTTGCGTACCTATGTGGCAGCTCATACAGCGTCAAGAATCGATGTCGAACTGGGTGCAAAACTGTTCAGGCATTTGATCGATCTTCCAACCGCCTATTTTCACGCCAGGCGAGTCGGTGACTCGGTTGCCCGAGTGCGAGAACTGGAGAACATCAGAAGTTTCCTGACCAACAACAGCATCACGCTAGTGCTGGATGTGCTGTTCTCGGTGGTCTTCATCGCTGTCATGTTCCTCTATAGCGGATGGTTGACGCTGGTCGTCGTTGGCTCGCTGCCTTTCTATTTTCTCGTATCCCTGGTCGTTACTCCGCTACTGCGGGCGTTGATTGATCAAAGCTTCCAACGCGGCGCCGAGAACCAGGCTTTCTTGGTCGAGGCGGTCAACGGCATCGACACACTGAAGTCGATGGCCGTGGAACCTCAGGTGACCCGGCGCTGGAATGATCAGTTGGCCGCTTATGTATCTGCCAGTTTCAAGACCCAGAACCTTTCCAGTCTCGCCAATGAAAGCGTCGGCCTGATCGGCAAGCTTGTCACGGTAGCCACCTTGTGGCTGGGGGCCCGGCTGGTCATCGAAGGCGCACTCACGGTGGGCGAGCTGATCGCCTTCAACATGCTCGCAGGGCGCGTGTCGCAGCCCATCATCCGCCTGGCCCAACTCTGGACCAGCTTCCAGCAGACAGGGGTATCGATTCAACGCCTGGGCGACATTCTCAACACCCGTACCGAGGTCAACCAAGGCAAGGGCACGGTGCTGCCCACACTTGTCGGGCAGATCGAGCTCGATCGTGTGTGTTTTCGCTATCGGCCGGACGGGGGCGAAGTGGTGCGCGATGTCAGCCTGAAGATCGCCGCCGGAGAAGTGATAGGCGTTGTAGGTCGCTCGGGGTCAGGCAAGAGCACGCTGACACGCTTGATTCAGCGGCTGTACTCACCTGAGCGGGGGCGGGTATTGCTCGACGGTGCTGACCTGGCGGTAGCCGATGTGGCGTCACTGCGTCGGCAGATCGGCGTGGTGTTGCAGGACAACGTGCTTTTTCGGCGCACCGTGCGCGAGAACATTGCCCTCGGCAACCCAGCAGCACCGCTTGAAGAAGTAATCGCCGCAGCGACGCTGGCGGGTGCGCACGAGTTCATCCTCGAATTACCGGATGGCTACGAAACCCTGATTGGTGAGCACGGCGCCAGCCTGTCGGGTGGGCAGCGACAGCGCATAGCCATCGCCCGAGCGCTGTTCGGCAACCCACGCATCCTCATTTTCGACGAAGCCACCAGTGCGCTGGACTATGAGTCCGAACGGATCATCCAGCAGAACATGGCGCGGATTTGCGCGCAGCGCACGGTCATCATCATTGCCCATCGGCTTTCGGCAGTACGCCATGCCGACCGCATCGTGGTCATGGAGCGTGGGCAGATCATCGAGCAAGGGACTTATGATGAGCTGCTGGGTTATCCACAGGGCACCTATGCCTACCTGCATCAACTGCAGCTCGGGGCCGCCGTATGAGTGTGGCGTTCAAGGACCTTGCCGAGCGCTACCGGGATGCGTGGAGGACGGCATGGCGAAAGCGCCGGAGCATGGACGGCCCCGTACGTGAGCCCGACGAACTGGCCTTTTTACCTGCGGCACTGTCCTTGCAGGAAACGCCAGTGCATCCCTTGCCGCGCTACCTGCAGTGGAGCCTGCTGATGTTCATCGGGCTGGCGCTTGCCTGGGCTTGCATCGGTGAGATCGATGTCATCGCCAGTGCCGAAGGCAAGATCGTGCCCAGTGGCAGGAGCAAGTTGATACAGGCCAGCGAAGTCGCGGTGGTGCAGTCGATCCACGTCGTCGATGGCCAGCCGGTGCGCAAAGGTGATGTGCTGGTCGAGCTGGAAGGGCAGTTGACCGAGGCTGACATCAAGCGCCTGGGCAGCGAACTGCTGGCTGCACAGATCGACCAGGCCCGCGCCAGCACACTGCTGAGTGCGCTGGACGGCGATGTGGCACCTGCCTCCCTGGCACCCTTGATACCGCAGGCCACGGCCGCGCAGCAGGCAGGCGCGCAGCGCTGGCTGGAGGGGCAATACCTGGAGTTGCAGGCCACGCTGGAACAGGCCGATGCCGAAATCGGTCAACGCGCTGCCGAAATCCGTTCCGCCCAGGGCCGGGCTGACGCGCTCCGGCAACTGTTGGTGATCACCCGCCAACTGACGGCGGATTACAAGCTGTTGTTCAGTGAATCGGCGGTGGCCAAGCACACCTACCTGGAAAAGGAGCAGGCCCGCCTGGAGCAGGAACGCGAACTGGCTCTCCAGCGCTCGCGCATCGACGAACTGAACGCTGCACGGCTTGCTGCTCAGCACCGCCGTAGCGGTGCCATTGCCCAACTGCGCAGAGCCATGCTCGACCTTCACGGTGAGGCGCAACGGCGCATTGCAACCCTTGAGCAGGAGTTGAACAAGGCCGAGCAGCGGCATCGCCTCAAGGTACTGACATCCCCCGTTGACGGCACCGTCCAGCAGTTGGCGATCCATACACAGGGCGGGGTGGTTACACCCGCGCAGACACTGATGGTCATTGTGCCGACGGGCGAGCCGGTGGAAGTGGAAGTGAAAGTCGAGAACAAAGATATCGGCTTTGTTTTTCCGGGGCAGCCAGTGGAAGTGAAAGTTGAGACGTTCACGTTTACCCAGTACGGGGTTGTCCCGGGGGTGGTGGAGAGTATTTCTGACGATGCCATTGAAGATGAGAAGCGAGGGTTGGTTTATAGCGCTCGAGTCCGCCTGGGTAAGGAAATAATGCGTGTAGGAAAACAGGATGTTCCGTTGACGGCGGGTATGTCAGTGCGTGCGGAGGTTATTACGGATAAGCGCAAGGTTATAAGTTATTTTCTAAGGCCTTTGCGGCGACATGTGCAGGAAAGTTTAACGGAGCGCTAAGTGATTACTTGTGAGGGTGATAACAGATGGACGCGAATCGGCTACGAGAAAAAAGCGGCTGGAGAATGCTGTACGAAATTATATGGAATGCACTGAGGGTTAGCGCAGCGGTCGCGTTGTGTCTTCCCGCGAGCTGTGTTGCTTTAGCAGTGGCGACTGTTGCTTTAAGCGAGAAATCGAAGCCGGTCGCACCCCCTGCGCCAAAAGTATGTGGTGTGGTGTCCGGTGTTATGTATGAGTTTTCAAGCGAATATGTTCCTTTCTGGCCGGAATATGAGGGTGAAGGAAATTATAAGAGAGGTTCTGGCGGCGTTGATAGAGGGTGTAAATCAAATTTATATTCTTTAAGTCTGGCCATGAACTGGCCTGAGTTAACGCCCGGAAATTATTTCTCAGAGACGTTTAGTGGAATCGTAGTGACGCTTGAACCATGGCCCGCTGGTGAGAGGGGACTGCGCGAAACCTTTGATTTTTTCATTTCCGAGGCAACTTATAAGCAACGAGAGGCCAAGGTGTTTGATAGACAATTAGGTTTGAATCGAGTGGAGGGTGTTGATAGCGTTTTCCCCAATTCACCACGGATGATTTTCTGGTCTGAAAGAAATGGGTACATGGAGCAAATTGGAAGGTGTAGTTGGAGTAAGTATAGGTCTAAATACCATCGGTGTCATTTTAGATATTTACTGGGGGGCAGTAAAGCTATTGTAAAGATTGATTTTGGATGGGACGAATTAAGCGAGTGGGGTGAGATAGCGTCGCGTGTAAAAATCTTCTTAGTTTCTAATGGTATACAAGGATAATTTTTATGATGAAATTAAGCCATTCTGATATCGAGCTTGCAAGCGAGTTGTTAACAAAAGAAGGTCCGTCGGCAATGTATGATAAATTAGCCGAAAAAGGTGATAAATATGCGGTGCTCGCAAATGGTGTGGCTCGGGGGAACAGCATTGCAGGTGTGGCGGCGATAAACTACATGAAAGGCGTAGCCGCAGAAGCGGGTATGCCAATGCGCGATGAAGATGTTGAAATCATCCGTTTTAATATGGCTAAGGAGTATCTGAATGCGTTAAAGGCGCATACGGTGGATGGTTTTGTTTTAGGGCCAATACCTCAAACTGCTATAGCGAATTTCCATAAGCAAGTATTTGAAGGTTCCGGATATCCTGAAAGCGCTTGGACCCTTTATCCCATATTTTTAGGATTGCCAGAAGAAAGTAAACAGATATATTGGGGACTGGTTTTGTCCTCTGCGGGGGATCCCGCGAAGGAGCTAGAGCTGGCAGGGCGTACCCATGCTTTTATGAGCCAAAAAAGTGTGTTGGGTTCAAAAGAGGTAATTGGAGCTGCTAGAAAGTGGTTTCATCATATCGAAGCACCCACGGGATGGTTCGATCTTGCGTCAACTACTTTCGACAAACTGGTTGATTTTTTCATACATCAAGATACTGGTTTAGGTGGAGGTGCATCAGACGCCTCAATCAAAATCGAAATCACCCCCACAACCGAATCCCGCCGCGACCTCCAAGGCCAGGACGATATCCGCAATGACGTCTCCAACGGCTACGTCGATCGTCGCCTGACCCACAGTATCGCATTCACCGACAGCACCCTCGACAACACCGACTTCACCTCCGCTCAGTTGGGCAGTTTGGCCAGCGGTGGTGTTCGCCCCGGCGAGCTCCAGATCGACCCCAACGTGCGACCCAATCAGCACCTGGCTCAGTTCTATCGTGATGGCAATGAACAACCGGATTTCAGCCTGCGCAATGCCGTGGTACTCAACGGGTTGGCAGCAATGACTACGGTGAACACGTTTGTCGACCCGCTCTTGCTCGACCTCAGCGGCAAGGGCGTTGGCCTGACGGGTATCGAGGAGGGCGTACTGTTCGATATCGACAACAGTGGTTCACTGCGCCGCACCGGCTGGGCAGACCGGCTGAGCGGGATGCTGGTGCATGACAACGGTACTGGCCAGGTGAGCAACGTCAGCCAGCTGTTCTCCGAATACTACGGCGGCAAGGCAGGCAGCGACGGCAGCTCTGGTGAAACACCGTTCAAGGATGGCTTCGCCGCCCTGGCAAGTGTTGACGCCAACGCCGATGGCGTCATCAACGTTGAAGACGCCGTCTGGGCGCAATTGAAGGTGTGGGTCGATGGCAACCACGACGGGCGTGCCGATGCCGGTGAGCTGAGGGCATTGCAGGAGCATGGCATTAGCCAGATCAAGCTCGGCCAGGTCGAGCCGGTAGGAGAGGTGCGTCAAGGTAACGAGGTCATTTCCCGAGGCGCTTTCACTGTCAATGGTGAGGACCGGGAAGTACTGGCGGTGAGGTTTCTTGCCGATACCGTCGGTAATCGGATCGAGGCCCAGGAGGGTGGCACTCTACTGACTTCGTCAAGCGGGCCCACTTCCCGAAGGGCCTACATCAGCCAGAGTGCTCAAGAAAGCACGCTGGACGCCGCAGCGCTCGGCGTACAGACGCTGTACGGCAGCGCGGGCGATGATGTCTTGACCGCGGCTCCAGAGGGCAGTTGGCTGGTTGGTGGCGGTGGCAGCAACACCTATCACGGCGGGGCGGGCGACGATGTATTCGTGATCAGTGCCAGCGACGATTGGGCGAACATGCAGGGCAATGGTGGGCGCGACACGGCACTGATCGTGGGGGAGCATGGCGTTGGGCTGAACATGGCCAAGGCCGGGCTGACCATTGCGCAAGGCGGGCGGGGTAAGGACATCATCGCCAGCGGCGGTCAACGCGGAGTATTCATCAAGGGCGGCTCGGGCGACAGCTTGCTGATTGGCGGGGGCGGCAACGATGTGCTTGTGGGTGGTACAGGCCGTAACGACATCATCGGTGGTACCGGCAAGTCGGTGATCTATGCGGGCCCCAAGGGGGATCGCATCCGGGCCTCGGCGGGCGGAAGTATCATTTACGCCGGTGGTGGCGCTGATCGGATTACGGGCGGTGCTGCCGATGACGTGATCGAGGCCGGACGCGGCGATGCCACGATCGACGGAGGCGCGGGCACCAACCTGGTCAGTTTGCATGGTGCTCACGACGAGTACCTGATCACACGTACCGAATCGGGCCACCTGATCACCGACACCGTGGCGGGACGAGATGGCCGCCTGAGCCTGAGCAACATCCAGAAACTCAGCTTCGCCGACATTGCTGCCATCGATCTTCTCGGCCGGGGAGCCATGCCAATCGGCGACAGGCTCTCGCCTGAGCAACTGGCTACATTCGCCACCACTGACACGGCGCTGATAGTCCCTGCAACGGCGCTGCTGGGCAATGACCAGCCACTTGGCAGCAGCGGGCCATTGCGCATCGCCTCAGTCAGCGCTGGCAAGGGTGCAACAGTGCGGCTGAATGAGCAGGGTGATGTGGAGGTCACGCCGTTGCCAGGCCATGACGGTGATGTCAGTTTCCGCTACGACTTGGTCGATGCTGCCGGCAACGCCTCCATGAGTGTGACCGAGGTGGGCAGTGCTGCATCAGCACCCTTGCGGGCAACGGTAACGTTGCGCCATGAACAATCCCCCGCTGACCCGCTGTCGGGGCGGCAGTGGTATCTGGACGAGATCAATGTCGCGCCGGTATGGCGTGACTTCACGGGCAAGGGGGTGAGGATAGGGCAGTTCGAGCCGGGTGGGGAGTTTGCCGTGGCGCCGGAAATCTTCGACATCGGGCACCCCGATCTCAAGCCGAATATCGATCCCATCTGGCTGCAAACCCAACGCACCAATGGCACGCTGCCCGCTCTGGCGTCCAATCATGCCACTCAAGTGGCTGGGGTCATGGTTGGCGCGCGCAATGATCAAGGAGGGATCGGCATCGCATATGAGGCGAAGATCGGCGGGCACTACCTGGCCAACAAAGGCGATGACCTGACCAATCTGGGGCAAATGGTCAACTACGACATAGCCAACAACAGTTGGGGTTTCAAAACGGACTTCGGACTTACAAATGTTCCAGAAGGAAAAGTCGATACTGCTCTGGCGCTGGCATTCAGCACTACGCTTGCCGCCACCAACGGCCGTGGCGGGCTAGGCACCATCGTCGTCGCCTCTGGTGGCAACCAGCGCCATAAAGGCGGTAATGCACAGGGCTCGCTGACCAACAACAACCGCCACGCCATTGAAGTGGCGGCCATCAACGCAAAGGCAGACCTCTCGGTACTGCAAGCTGCCACGGCACCCTTTTCCAATCCAGGCTCCAGCTTGCTGGTCGCTGCACCGGGGAGCCATGTTCTATCCAGTGGCGTCAGCCTTGAAGCGGAGCGCGGTGCGTCGGTCGGCAGCGCCTACAGCACGACTCAGGGCACCAGCTTCGCCGCGCCGATCGTCTCAGGCGTGGTGGCGTTGATGTTGCAGGCCAACCCGGGGTTGGGTTACCGGGATGTTCAGCAGATCCTCGCACTGTCTGCGCGCAAAGTGGATGACGCATCAACCCAATGGGCTTACAACGCAGGGCGCAATTGGAATGGCGGTGGCATGCACGCCAGCCACGACTACGGCTTTGGCATGATCGACGCCCGCGCGGCGGTGCGCCTTGCCGAGTCCTGGGGGAGCCGGGCGACCAAGGCCAATGAACGGCTGCTGACAGCCAGCAGTGAACCAGTGGCTCAACAGGTTGCGGCGGGGCAGGTTGCGACTTTGTCTTTGACCCTGCCGGCTGATTTGCTGGTGGAGCATGTGGAGGTCGATGTCCACTCGATGGTCGGCCGCCTTGGCGACATGACGCTCACGCTGGTGTCGCCTGGCGGCACGCGCAGCGTACTGCTCGATCGCACAGGCAAGGCGCCGGGCTCTGGTGATGACGATCTGGGCGATTCGCGTTCAGGGGCGTTCAAATATGGGTTCATGTCGACCCATCATCGCGCAGAGCGCTCGGCTGGGGAGTGGAAGCTTGAGGTGCGTAATGCTGTTGCTGGCTTACCGTTAACGCTTGATCGCTGGACGCTGCGCCTCGTCGGCAGCCCCGGCACCACCGATGATGTCTATTACTTCACCGATGACTACGCGAACCTGGTGGCAGAAAACCCAGGGCGCGCGAAGCTTGACGATGCCATCAGCGGCACCGCTGGCGGGCGCAATACGTTGAATGCGGCTGCAGTAAGTCGCAGTATCTCGGTGGATCTGGCCAGCGGCAGCGCCAGTATTGCCGGTGCGGCGCTCACCATAGCCCCTGGTTCGGTGCAAAACCTTATCAGTGGTGATGGCGACGATACCTTGATCGCCGGGCCCGCCGGGGCATTACTGGATGGTGGCCGTGGGTACAATCTCCTCAAGGGGGGTGAGGGTACCGACCGCTTTGTCATCCACAGGCGTGCAGGCGGTAACGATGTACTCAAGCAGTTCGAGACTTCGCGTGAGGTGATCGACCTGGTCGGCTTTGGTGGTTCAGGGTTTGCTGACTTGCAGATGCAACAGGACGGCAATTCGACTGTGCTCGACCTTGGCAGTGGGCAGAAGCTGACGCTTGCGGACACTACGATTGCTGAACTGCGGTCAGCGAACTTCCGTTTCCTTGACGCTTTCACCGCTGCGCCAGGTTATTTCGAGGGCAGCCCTGAAGAGCAGACGACCCCGCCTGTCAGCGCGAATGTTCTGCTTACCGGTGGTGCAGGTGGCGTGTCGCTTGCCAGTGACGCATCCGGGCAGTTGGTGGCTTCTTTGGCAGGCACGATATATTCCCCGCCGACGGTTGCGCCCAGCGTGTTTCTGGTGACAAAACAAGAAGGTGTGAGCGATTACAAGAACACCCTTCGGGGGTTCCGACACGGTATCGACAAGATTGACCTGACCCAGGTAGGCATCAGTCGCTTCGAGGATCTGCACGTCAGCAAGGTCCAGCGCTTCAAACTCAATGACTTTGCGCAGATTCACGGTGTAGCCGTTGATACCCAGGCAGTGCCGGGGCAGGAAGGTATAGTGAAGATGCTGTACCTGGATGCGCTCGAAGTTGCGCAGGTGACAGCGGAGGACTTTATCTTTGCGCAGCCGGCAATGGTCACATCTGAAGCGGTTGCCGTGCCAGAAATTTCCGCCCTTTCAGCAGGGTCATCGCTGGTTGCTGTCGAGCACTCGCTACCGAGCCTGGGGAATCTTGTTGACGCAATGGCTGCGTTCGCCCCTGAACCTGCGGGGCCTGTGCTTATCGGTGATATGTCGGCTCAACGCATCGACTCGACGATTGCCGTAGCCGCCTAGGCGTTGTCGTTCAGGGCTGGAGTGATATTGAAGGCCTATCGCCAGCAAGCCAGCTCTCACAGGTGCATCATGCCTTCAGGCCTGGCACCGTGTGGGAGCGGGCAAGCCCGCGAAGAGTCCAGCCCCTATCTCAAGGCCTGCGCTCGAAGTTCTTGGCCGCTGCTGCCGCCAGGTCCGGCGGCAGGAAGTCCTTGTCCGGGTTGTAGTCAGGTTTCAGGTAGCGCTTCAGGTCCTGCAGGTCTTGCGGGCTCAGGGTGCCGGCTGCCTGCTTCAGGCTCAGGTTGTCGAGAATGTAGTCGTAACGGCTATTGTTGTAGTCGCGCACCGAGGTGTACAGCTGGCGCTGGGCATCAAGCACGTCGACGATGTTGCGGGTACCGACCTGGTAGCCGATTTCGGTGGCTTCCAGCGCGCTCTGGTTGGAAATGATCGACTGTTTGCGCGCCTGTACCTGTTCCACATCGGTGTTCACTGCGCGGTGCAGGTTGCGGGTGTTTTCCACGACCTGGCGGCGCAGGCTTTCACGCTGCTGCTCGCTCTGGCTCAGGCGCTGGTAAGCCTCGCGTACCTGCGAGCTGGTCAGGCCGCCGCTGTAGATCGGTATGTTCAGTTGCAGGCCAACGCTGGTCTGCTCGACGTCGCCGCTGTAGCGCACCCCCAGTTGCGATGGGTTGGTGAAGCCAAGGCTGTCGTTGTCACCCTTCTGGTACTTGGCCACGGCGTCCAGGGTCGGTGCATGCCCGGCCTTGCGCTGACGCAGGGTCTCTTCTGCGGCAGAAACCGCGTAGTTGGTGGCCAGCAGGTTGAGGTTCTGGCGCCCGGCGGTTTCGACCCAGGCTTTGGCATCGTTGGGCGTTGGCACTTGTACCGGCAGGCTATGTACCACGCCCTGGATAGAGGTGTACTCACGGTTGGTCAGGGTCACCAGGGCCTCGAAGGCATCCTGCACCTGGCGTTCGGCGATGATCCGGTTGGCCCGTGCAGTGTCATAACTGGCTTGGGATTGCAGCACGTCGGTCTTGTCCGAAAGGCCCACGTCGAAACGCTCGTTGGACTGATCCAGCTGGCGCTTGAAGGCGGCTTCTTCTGCCTTGGTGGCGGCCAGGTTGTCCTGGGCGCGGAGGACGGCGAAGTAGTTTTGCGCGGTTTGCAGGATCAGGTTTTGCTCGGTCGCCGACAGCTCCAGGGCTGCCTGTTCGTTGACTGCTTCGGCGGCTTGCAACTGGAACCAGCGATCAGCGCGGAAGATCGGCTGAGCCAGGGTCGCGCTCCAGGAGTTGCCGCTGCGATTGGACGTGATGGATGGCTCGTCCAGCTTGGTGCGGGTGTTCATCATCTCGGCACCGGCCGACAGGTTTGGCAGCAACCCGGCGCGGGCCTGCGGCACCACTTCGCGGCGCGCCCCGTAATCGGCGCGGGCTGCAGCCAGGTCGGCGTTGTTGTCCACTGCTTCCTGGTAGACGCTGACCAGATCGGTTTTGACTGTCGAGGGCACGTCCGCTGCCCAGACCACTCCGTTGGACGCACAAGACACGGCTATCGCCAGTGAGAGTTTGCGCAGCATAGAGGCAATCCTTGTACGAAATTTAATTACTGAACTGTTGAGTATCGAGCGATGGGCCAGTGTAGTGCCATGCGCACCCGGCAACAATCGCTCGGTGTGCCTTTCATCATCCGCGCATTTACCTGCTTGGCTTTGCTGACCACTCCAGTCTAGACTGCGCATGTTCTTGTCGGGGTGCCTTGAAGCAAAGGCTGAGATCGCAGAGGTGCGGATCCCGTTGAACCTGATCAGGTTAGCGCCTGCGTAGGGAACAAGATTGCTCGCCTTCCCGGGGAGCCTCTTGTGCCAGGTCCGGGATTGTCACAGCTGCATACAGCTTCAGGCACCCCCATGTCCGGCACTGCACCCAAAGAGGGTGCGTCCGCGCGTTTCAGGTTCACCCCGACATTCCACTGCTAGGAAGCCGTCAGGAGAGCCTGTGATGACCAAACAAGAAAAAGCGATCAACCTCAGCGAATCGGCACAAGTCGATCAGCAGTCCGTGCAACCCTTCCCGCGTTCGCGCAAGGTGTATGTCGAAGGCTCGCGCCCGGACATCCGCGTCCCCATGCGTGAAATCAGCCTGGATGACACCCCGACCGATTTCGGCGGCGAGTCCAACGCCCCGGTGCTGGTGTATGACACGTCTGGCCCGTACACCGACCCCGACGTGATCATCGACGTGCGCAAAGGCCTGCCCGATGTGCGTTCGGCGTGGATCGAAGCCCGCGGTGACACCGAGCGCCTGGAAGGTCTGAGCTCCGACTTCGGTCAGCAGCGCCTGAACGATGCAGAGCTGGCCAAGCTGCGTTTTGCCCATGTGCGCAACCCGCGCCGGGCCAAGGCCGGCGCCAACGTCTCGCAGATGCACTATGCCCGTCAGGGCATCATCACCGCCGAAATGGAATACGTGGCCATCCGCGAAAACATGAAGCTACAGGAGGCCCGCGCTGCCGGCCTGCTGAATGAGCAACATGCCGGCCACAGCTTCGGTGCCAACATCCCGAAAGAAATCACCCCTGAATTCGTCCGCCAGGAAATCGCCCGTGGCCGCGCGATCATTCCGGCCAACATCAACCACCCGGAAGTAGAGCCGATGATCATTGGCCGCAACTTCCTGGTGAAGATCAACGGCAACATCGGCAACAGCGCCCTGGGTTCCTCGATCGAGGAAGAGGTGGCCAAGCTGACCTGGGGCATCCGCTGGGGCTCGGACACGGTCATGGACCTGTCCACCGGCAAGCACATCCACGAAACCCGCGAGTGGATCATTCGCAACTCGCCGGTGCCGATCGGTACCGTGCCGATCTACCAGGCCCTGGAAAAGGTCAACGGCGTGGCAGAGGACCTGACCTGGGAACTGTTCCGCGACACCCTGATCGAGCAGGCCGAACAGGGCGTGGACTACTTCACCATTCACGCCGGTGTGCTGCTGCGCTATGTGCCCCTGACCGCCAAGCGGGTCACCGGCATCGTCAGCCGCGGTGGCTCGATCATGGCCAAGTGGTGCCTGGCTCACCACAAGGAAAACTTCCTGTACACCCACTTCGACGAAATCTGCGAAATCATGAAGGCCTACGACGTCAGCTTCTCGCTGGGCGACGGCCTGCGCCCTGGCTCGATTGCAGACGCCAACGACGCCGCGCAGTTCGGTGAGCTGGAAACCCTCGGCGAGCTGACCAAGATTGCCTGGAAGCACGACGTGCAATGCATGATCGAAGGCCCCGGCCACGTGCCGATGCAGTTGATCAAAGAGAACATGGACAAGCAGCTGGAGTGCTGCGACGAGGCGCCGTTCTACACCCTCGGCCCACTGACCACCGACATCGCGCCGGGTTACGACCACATCACCTCGGGCATTGGTGCGGCAATGATCGGCTGGTTCGGTTGCGCCATGCTCTGCTACGTCACGCCGAAGGAGCACCTGGGCCTGCCGAACAAGGACGACGTCAAGACCGGCATCATCACCTACAAGATCGCCGCGCATGCCGCCGACCTTGCCAAGGGCCACCCGGGTGCACAGATTCGCGACAATGCCCTGTCCAAGGCGCGTTTCGAGTTTCGTTGGGAAGACCAGTTCAACCTGGGCCTCGACCCGGACACCGCCCGTGCTTTCCACGACGAGACCCTGCCGAAGGAATCGGCCAAGGTCGCGCACTTCTGCTCGATGTGCGGGCCGAAGTTCTGCTCGATGAAGATCACCCAGGAAGTGCGTGAGTACGCTGCCAAGATCGAGGCCGTGGATGTGACGGTCGAACAAGGCATGCGTGAGCAGGCCGAGCGGTTCCGCCAGGAAGGCAGCCAGCTGTACCACAAAGTCTAAACCGCAGCACCTTACCCTGTGGGAGCGGGCTTGCCCGCGAAGCAAGCACTGCGGTGCATGGCACCGGCTTTGCCGGTGTTCGCGGGCAAGCCCGCTCCCACAGGGTGGTGTATGCCACTTAACATCACTCCTGCGGACATGACCATGACATCACCCAGCCAGTTCTCTCCCGACCATCCAATCCCCATCCAGCAGCGCATTTTCGGTGCTCGCGACCTGTTTTCACTGTGGTTTTCCCTCGGCATCGGCCTGATGGTGCTGCAGGTCGGCGCCATGCTGGCGCCAGGCCTAGGCCTTGCTGGCGCCGTGCTGGCCATCGCCCTGGGCACCGGTGTCGGTGTGCTGTTGCTGGGTGCGGCGGGGGTTATCGGCAGCGACACCGGCCTGTCCGCCATGGGCACCCTGAAACTCAGCCTGGGCAGCCATGGCGCGCGCTTGCCGGCGCTGCTCAACTTGCTGCAACTGGTGGGTTGGGGCGCTTTCGAGATTATCGTCATGCGCGATGCTGCCAGCTTGCTGGGTGCGCGAGCGTTCGGTGAGGAAAGTGCCTGGAACAGCCCCATGCTCTGGACGCTGTGCTTCGGTGCCCTGGCCACCCTGCTGGCTGTCAGCGGGCCACTGGCCTTCGTGCGCAAGGTACTGCGCGCCTGGGGCATCTGGTTGTTGCTGGGCGCTTGCCTGTGGCTGAGCTGGAACCTGTTCGCCAAGGCCGACCTGGCGGAGCTGTGGAACCGTGCCGGGGATGGTTCGATGTCGCTGGCGGTTGGCTTCGATATCGTCATCGCCATGCCGCTGTCCTGGCTGCCGCTGATCGCGGACTACTCGCGCTTTGCCCGCAATGGCAGGCATGTGTTCGGCGGTACGGTAGTGGGCTACTTCATCGGCAACACCTGGCTGATGAGCCTGGGCGTGGCGTACACGCTGGCGTTCGCCGCCAGTGGCGAAGTCAATGCCTTGCTGCTGGCCCTGGCGGGCGCCGGCATGGGGATTCCGCTGCTGCTTATTCTGCTGGACGAGTCGGAAAAGGCCTTCGCCGACATCCACTCGGCGGCGGTTTCCACCGGTGTGCTGCTACCGCTGAAGGTCGAGCACCTGGCGTTGGCCATCGGCGTGATGTGCACCCTGATCGCCCTGTTGGCGCCACTGGCACAGTACGAAAACTTCCTGTTGCTGATCGGTTCGGTGTTCGCACCGCTGTTCGGCGTGGTGCTGATGGACCACTACGTGGTCCGTCGACGCCGTCTGCCAGCACAGGTCAATGGCTTGCACTGGCAGGCGTTGGTGGCCTGGTTTGCCGGGGCGGTGGCCTATCACCTGATTGCCGCCAAGGCGCCCGAACTGGGCGCCACCCTGCCCGCATTGCTGCTGGCAGGTGTGCTGCATGGGCTGCTAAGCCTCAGCCGCGGCCGGGAAACAGTTCAGGCTTGAGTACGCCATTCAGGCGCGGGTAGGGGATCTTCAGTTCCACGTGGCCCATGGAATAGGGCGCGATGGCATAGACCTCGTACTTGACCACTACCGCGCCGTACGTCAGGGCGACGTGCGGCGATTTCTTGAACGGCCAGGTCTTGACGAACTCGGCATCCTTGTCCATTCCCACGCTCATCAGCCAGGCACGGTGCGATTCTTCGACGGTTTTCCAGAAGGTGTCTTCCTGGCCGGGCACCAGCATGTCCTGCAGGGTCAGCACCTTGTCCAGTTTGCGTGAATAGTTGATGAAGCCGCGCCCGGGCATGCCGTGGGCACCACCGCTGTCCAGGTAGCTGGACAACTCGATGATCACCAGCCCGTCATGCTGCTCGCGTACCTTGGCTTGCAAGTAGCTGCTGTTACGTTTGTCGGCACTGGCCAGATATTGCTGTTCGTAGGCCTGCAGGGTGGCTGGTGCGGTGCCATGCTGATTGTCTTCGGTCAGTTGCAGCAGGCGTTTTTCGACGATGCCGTCGAGCTTGGGCAGGGCCGGGAAGTGGATCATGTCGATGTTCACCAGCGGGCAGTCGCTCTCGCTGCAGCCGGGTTTGACATGCTCCCAGGCGTCGCGCTTGACCTCGAGCGGGGCCCGGTAGTTGGGCGTGAACAGGCTCTGGCAGGCGCCCAGAGCGAGTGCCAGCACGGCCACGGAAGTCAGTTTGACAAGTGTCATGATGATCCTTGCAGAACAGGGAAAAGTCGGCCTTTGACCGTCTGCGCGGCCTTCAGTTCGCCACTAAGCTAACAGAGTGAAGGGCTGCTGTCCCGAGTGCGCCAGCGGTTGCTGGAAAGGGGTGAAACCAACAGGCGTGCGGAGTAGGATGGCGCGAAGCAGTATTCGAGGTAATGAGGATTTCCATGTCAGACGCGTTGAACGCTGTGCCCAAGGGCTTCGAAATCATCGAGCGGGCCAATTGCTTCCAGGGCTTTTACAAGCTCGACAAGTTACGCCTGCGCCACGAGCTATTTGCCGGGGGCATGGGGCGCGAGATCAGTCGCGAACTGTTTGTGCGCCACGATGCGGTATGCGTGCTGCCGTACGACCCAGCGCGCGATGAAGTGGTGCTGATCGAACAGTTTCGCGTGGGCGCCCTGGACAAGGTCGCCAACCCCTGGCTGATCGAGATGGTTGCCGGGCTGATCGACAAAGACGAGCAGCCCGAGGAAGTCGCCCATCGCGAGGCTGAAGAAGAAGCCGGCCTGACCTTCAGCGCCCTGTGGCCGATGACCCGCTACTTCCCGTCGCCTGGCGGCAGTGACGAATACGTTCATCTGTTCCTCGGCCGTTGCAGCAGCGAGGGCGCGGGAGGGCTGCATGGCCTGGAGGAAGAGGGCGAAGACATTCGCGTACGCGTGTGGGCGTTCGAGGATGCCCTGCAGGCGGTGCGCGACGGGCGCATCTGCAATGCGGCCACCATCATTGGCCTGCAATGGCTGGCGCTGAACCGTGACGAAGTAAGAGGTATGTGGAAGTGAACCTGCTGCGCGAGCGCTATCGAGTTGACCTGGTCGGGCTGCAGGCAGCCTGCGAGGCCAACTATGCCCGGCTGATGCGCTTGTTGCCCGACATGCGCACCACCCAGAGCTCGCGCCGCATCGGCATGACCCAGGGTGACCAGATGCTTGGCGTGCTGGTGCTCGACGTGGTGCTGGCCTGCCCGTATACCACCACCCTGCATGTGCGCCAGGAACACAGCCTGCCGTGGTTGCCAGTGCCACACCTGGAAGTGCAGGTGTATCACGATGCGCGCATGGCCGAAGTGGTCAGCGCCGAACACACCCGGCGCCTGCGCAGCATCTACCCGTATCCGAACGATGCCATGCACCAGCCGGACGAAAAGGCCCAGCTCAACCTGTTCCTGGGTGAATGGCTCAGCCACTGCCTGGCCTGCGGCCACGAACTGGCAAGTGTTCGCTGAATTGTGACGTGAGTCGTTTGCGGGTGTTTGCTCGTCACCGTCGCACAGCCATAATTCCCGCTGAATCCATTCGAGGAGATGGCCGTTGTCGCCGCCAGACCAATCCCGCCCCGTGCATGTGGTGCAACTGACCGATGCCCACCTGTTCGCCGACCCGGCTGGCAGCATGCTGGGCCTCAAGACCCGAGACAGCCTGCGCCACGTGGTGGCCCAGGTGCGGCGCGAGCAGCCGCTTGTCGACTTGCTGCTGTGCACGGGCGACCTGTCCCAGGATGCCAGCGTGGCATCCTATGAAGCGTTTCGGGAGCTGACCGCACCGTTTGCCGTACCCACTCGCTGGCTGCCGGGCAACCATGACGAGGCTCAGGTGATGGCGCAGGTGGCGCCGGAACTGGTGCAGGCGGTGACTGATATCGGCGCGTGGCGGGTGGTCATGCTCAACACCGCCGTGCAGGGTGCTACCCACGGGTTTCTGCAAGATGACCAGCTGGCCGTACTGGAAGCCGCCTTGAAAGAGGCCGGCGAACGGCATTGCCTGGTGTGCTTCCACCATCAGCCAGTGGACATCGGCTGCGCCTGGATCGCGCCGATCGGCTTGCGCAATGCCCAGGCGCTGTTCGATATCCTTGAAGGATATCCACAGGTGCGGGCTTTGTTATGGGGGCATGTGCATCAGGAATGGGATGAGGTCCGAGGGGGGCGGCGCCTGCTGGCCACGCCGTCGACCTGCATTCAGTTCGCGGCGCGCAGCGAAGACTTCCAGGTGAGCGAAGAGCATCCGGGGTACCGCTGGTTGCGCCTGCATGCCGACGGGCGGCTGGAGACCGGGGTGGAGCGGGCGCTGGATTTCGAGGTGCAGCTCGACTTCGACAGCCCAGGGTATTGAGCAGGCCACGTCAGCCTGCCGGAAATGTATTGCGAAATCCGTGGCACTGCGTCAAAACCCGGCGAACGCGCTACACTGCGCGTCCCTGCGCCCGCATTACCAGGCGCGAAGCCACAGATTCCGGGGGCAGCATGTCGGGTTCCATCCTCTATATCCATGGCTTCAACAGCTCGCCGCTTTCGACCAAGGCGCGTCAGCTGGAGGCAGTCATGCAGCAGCTCGGCCTGGCCGACCAGCTGCGAGTGCCGGCCCTGCACCACCACCCACGGCAAGCCATGGTCCAGCTCGAAGCTGCCATCGCCGAACTGGGGGCGCCACTGCTGGTGGGCAGTTCGCTCGGCGGCTACTATGCCACCCATCTGGCCGAGCGCCATGGCCTCAAGGCCCTGCTGGTCAACCCGGCGGTAACCCCGCACAAGCATTTCGACGGTTACCTGGGCACCCAGCGCAATCATTACAGCGGTGAAACCTGGGAGCTGACCCACGATCACGTGCAGGCCCTGGCCGAGCTGGAAGTCGCGGCCCCGGCCGATGCCGACCGCTATCAAGTGTGGCTGCAGACCGCCGATGAAACCCTGGACTATCGACACGCCGAGCGCTATTACCGTGCTTGTGCCCTGCGTATCCAGGCCGGTGGCGACCACAGCTTCCAGGGCTTCGCCGAGCGCCTGCCGGCACTGCTGGCGTTCGCCGGCATTGCCCGTGGGCAGTATGCGGCGCTCGATTTTTCTGTATTTTGACTTTTTTGCATTCACCAGACTGACGACGAGACCCTATGGCCAATCCCAGCGCTAGCGCCTATAACGCAGACGCCATCGAAGTCCTCTCGGGCCTTGATCCGGTCCGCAAGCGGCCGGGCATGTACACCGATACCAGCCGCCCCAACCACCTGGCCCAGGAAGTCATCGACAACAGTGTCGACGAAGCACTGGCCGGCCACGCGCGTTCGGTGCAGGTCATCCTGCATGCCGACCACTCGCTGGAAGTCAGCGACGACGGCCGCGGCATGCCGGTGGACATCCATCCGGAAGAGGGCGTGTCCGGGGTCGAGCTGATCCTTACCAAGCTGCACGCCGGCGGCAAGTTCTCCAACAAGAACTATCAGTTTTCCGGTGGCCTGCACGGGGTGGGCATCTCGGTGGTCAACGCCCTGTCGACCCAGGTGCGCGTGCGCGTCAAACGTGACGGCAACGAATACCAGATGACCTTTGCCGATGGCTTCAAGGCCAGCGAGCTGGAAGTGGTCGGCTCGGTCGGCAAGCGCAACACCGGCACCAGCGTGTACTTCAGCCCCGACCCGAAGTACTTCGACTCGCCCAAGTTTTCCATCAGCCGCCTCAAGCACGTGCTCAAGGCCAAGGCGGTACTGTGCCCGGGGCTGCTGGTCAGCTTCGAGGACAAGGCCAGCGGCGAAAAGGTGGAATGGCACTACGAGGATGGCCTGCGCTCCTACCTGGTCGACTCGGTCAACGAATTCCAGCGCCTGCCCGACGAGCCGTTCTGTGGCAGCCTGGCGGGTAACAAGGAAGCGGTTGACTGGGCTTTGCTGTGGCTGCCCGAAGGCGGTGACAGCATTCAGGAAAGCTACGTCAACCTGATCCCCACCGCCCAGGGCGGCACCCACGTCAACGGCCTGCGCCAGGGCCTGCTGGATGCCATGCGTGAGTTCTGCGAGTTCCGCAACTTGCTGCCACGCGGGGTAAAGCTGGCGCCGGAAGACGTTTGGGAGCGCATCACCTTCGTACTGTCGATGAAGATGCAGGACCCGCAGTTCTCCGGGCAGACCAAAGAGCGCCTGTCATCACGCGAGGCGGCCGCGTTCGTCTCCGGTGTGGTCAAGGATGCTTTCAGCCTGTGGCTCAACGCCCACCCCGAGCTGGGCATGCAACTGGCAGAACTGGCCATCAGCAACGCCGGGCGCCGCCTCAAGGCCAGCAAGAAGGTCGAGCGCAAGCGCATCACCCAGGGCCCGGCATTGCCCGGCAAGCTGGCCGATTGTGCAGGCCAGGACCCGATGCGTGCCGAGTTGTTCCTCGTCGAGGGTGACTCGGCCGGTGGTTCGGCCAAGCAGGCGCGGGACAAGGAATTCCAGGCCATCCTGCCGCTGCGCGGCAAGATCCTCAACACCTGGGAAGTGGACGGGGGCGAAGTCCTGGCGAGCCAGGAAGTGCACAACATTGCCGTGGCCATTGGCGTCGATCCGGGTGCAACCGACCTTGCGCAGCTGCGCTATGGCAAGATCTGCATCCTCGCCGACGCTGACTCCGATGGTCTGCACATCGCCACATTGCTGTGTGCGCTGTTCGTTCAACACTTCCGGACACTGGTCGAGGCTGGGCATGTTTACGTGGCCATGCCGCCCCTGTACCGCATCGACCTGGGCAAGGAAATCTACTACGCCCTCGACGAAGCCGAGCGTGACGGCATCCTCGACCGCCTGGTGGCCGAGAAGAAGCGCGGCAAGCCGCAGGTAACACGCTTCAAGGGCCTGGGCGAGATGAACCCGCCGCAGTTGCGCGAAACCACCATGGACCCGAACACCCGGCGCCTGGTGCAGCTGACCCTGGACGACGTAGAGGCCACCTGCGAGCTGATGGACAAGCTGCTGGCCAAGAAGCGCGCCGGTGACCGCAAGAGTTGGCTGGAAACCAAAGGCAACCTGGCCGAGGTCATGGTTTGATTCGGCAAGTACTTGCCGTTTGCCTGGCGCTGGTTGCCCTGCCTTGCCTGGCGGGCAACTGGCCAGAGCTGAAGATGACAGCCGAGCACCCGATCGACGGTATGCGCGGTGGCAACCTGTCGGGGCTGGTGGAATGCCGGGGCGGGTTGTGGGGCGTGTCCGATCGTGACGACGACCGTATCTACCGCTTCGATCAGCAGAACCCGACCTGGCGCGCGCAGCCGCTTACCTTCACCCCGCCGGCTGTCCCGGAAAGCGGCCTGCCATGGGGGTTGAAGTCGCGCAACTGGGCGGCATCGTACATTCGCGGTGGCGAGCTGGATTTCGAAGGTATCACCTGTGATCAGGCGGGTAACCTCTATCTGGTCAGCGAGGCGCATGCCGCGGTGCTGCAATTGCCGCTGGAAGGCGAGCCGGACTGGTTGAGGATCGACTCGGCCATGGTGCGCCAGGCCCGGGCAAGCGGCATGCTGCTGAACTTCAATGCCCTGTTCGAAGGTTTGGCGATCA
Source organism: Pseudomonas sp. TYF_14 (assembly GCF_043105275.1). Lineage (NCBI taxonomy): Bacteria > Pseudomonadati > Pseudomonadota > Gammaproteobacteria > Pseudomonadales > Pseudomonadaceae > Pseudomonas > Pseudomonas sp. TYF_14. The sequence continues at coordinate 294,519 of NZ_JBICLK010000086.1, read as the reverse complement.
ACCCGGCGGGTGACCGCCTGTGGCTGGCTGCCGAGCGTGAGCGCCGTGGCCTGGTGGCCATCGAGCGCCAGCAGTCGGTCTGGACCTGCGGGCGTGGTTGCGTGCTGCTGAGCGAGGCGGGGGTCGAAATGCAACCCGCGCAGATGCCCAATGCCAGGGCCCTGTCGCGCGACTTCGCTGACCTGGCCTGGTTCGAGGGCAAGCTGTTTACCCTCGAACGTAACGCCTACCGGGTGTGCCGACGTGATATCGACAGTGGCAAGGTCGAGCGTTGCTGGTCGTTCGCTGCTGATGCGCTGGTCGAGTCACGGCGCTACGCGCAGCCGTTTGGCCTGGCCGAAGCACTGGTGATCGATGCCAAGGGCGCCTGGATTGGCCTGGACAATAACAACGGCGCCCGTGCCGACGGTGAAACCCGCCCAGTTGTCTGGCGCTTCGACGCACCGGAAGGCGGCTGGAGCGCCAAACCATGAGCCAGGCGCCGGGCAAGCGCGCGGGCAAGTTGCTGATGATCGTCGCTTGGGCGGCGGCGCTGTTTCTTGCCACGCGTTTTTTCGGCCAGTGGGAAGACAGCCAGCGTAATCCCAACAGCCAGGTGCAATCCGAACATGGTCAAGGCTTTATCGAAGTGCGCCTGCTGAGTAATGGCCAGGGCCACTTCGTGGTGGATGGTGCCATCAACGGCCAGGTGGTGCATTTCATGCTCGACACCGGCGCCACCGATGTGGCGATCCCGGAGGCGTTGGCTCATGAACTGAGCCTGGAGCGCGGTAGCCCGGTGCTACTGAGCACCGCCAATGGCCGTACTGAAGGTTACCGCACGCGCCTGACCAGCCTGCAACTGGGCGATATCCGCCTGCAGAACGTACGCGCCATCGTGGTGCCGGGCCTGGATGGGTCCACCGTACTGCTGGGCATGAGTGCCCTGCAACAACTTGAATTTACCCAGCGCGGTGGCACCATGCTGCTGCGCCAGAACCTGAAATAATGACGAGGCCCGCATGAGCGACTCACTGGAACTCAGCCTGGACGGCGTCGAACGCCGCTCGCTGGCTGACTTCACCGAACAGGCCTACCTCAACTACTCCATGTACGTGATCATGGATCGTGCCTTGCCGCATATCGGCGACGGCCTGAAGCCGGTGCAGCGACGCATCGTCTACGCCATGAGCGAGTTGGGGCTCGATGCCGATGCCAAGCACAAGAAGTCGGCACGTACCGTCGGTGACGTGCTCGGCAAGTTCCATCCCCATGGCGATTCGGCCTGCTACGAGGCCATGGTGCTGATGGCGCAGCCGTTCAGCTACCGCTATACCCTGGTCGATGGCCAGGGCAACTGGGGTGCGCCGGATGATCCGAAGTCGTTCGCCGCCATGCGCTACACCGAGGCGCGGCTGTCGCGCTACGCTGAAGTGCTGCTCAGCGAAGTCGGCCAGGGCACCGTGGACTGGGTGCCGAACTTTGATGGCACGTTGCAGGAACCGGCCGTGCTGCCCGCGCGCCTGCCCAACATCCTGCTCAACGGTACCACCGGTATCGCCGTGGGCATGGCCACCGACGTACCGCCGCACAACCTGCGAGAGGTGGCCAGTGCCTGTGTGCGACTGCTCGATGAGCCCAAGGCAACCATCGAGCAGTTGTGCGAGCACATTCAGGGGCCGGATTACCCGACCGAGGCAGAGATCGTCACGCCGCGGGCTGAAATTCTCAAGATGTACGAAAGCGGCCGCGGCTCGATCCGCATGCGTGCCGTGTACCGCGTCGAGGATGGCGACATCGTCGTCACTGCGCTGCCGCACCAGGTCTCCGGGGCCAAAGTGCTGGAGCAGATTGCCGCACAGATGCAGGCCAAGAAGCTGCCGATGGTCGCCGACCTGCGCGACGAGTCGGACCACGAGAACCCGTGCCGTATTGTCATCATCCCGCGATCCAACCGCGTCGATGTCGACGAGCTGATGCAGCACCTGTTCGCTACCACCGACCTGGAAAGCACCTATCGGGTCAACGTGAATATCATCGGCCTGGACGGCCGGCCGCAGTTGAAAAACCTGCGAACCCTATTGGTGGAGTGGCTGGAGTTCCGCACCAATACCGTTCGTCGCCGCCTGCAGCATCGTCTGGATAAGGTCGAGAAGCGTCTGCACCTGTTGGACGGTTTGCTCACTGCATTCCTCAACCTGGATGAAGTGATCCACATCATCCGTACCGAGGAATATCCCAAGCAGGCCCTGATCGAACGTTTCGAGCTGACCGAGATACAGGCCGACTACATCCTCGAGACCCGCCTGCGGCAGTTGGCGCGCCTGGAAGAGATGAAGATCCGCGGTGAGCAGGATGAGTTGCTGAAGGAGCAAGCCAAGCTGCAGGCCTTGCTGGGGAGCGAGGCCAAACTGCGCAAGCTGGTGCGCAGCGAGCTGATCAAGGATGCCGAAACCTATGGCGATGATCGTCGCTCGCCGATCGTAGCGCGTGCCGAAGCCAAGGCGCTGTCGGAAAACGAGCTTATGCCGACCGAGCCCGTCACCGTGGTGCTGTCGGAGAAGGGCTGGGTGCGCTGCGCCAAGGGCCACGATATCGACGCAACTGGCCTTTCCTACAAGGCCGGCGACGGCTTCAAGGCTGCTGCGGCCGGGCGTTCAAACCAGTTTGCCGTGCTTATCGATTCCACCGGTCGCAGCTACTCGCTGGCCGCCCACAGCCTGCCATCGGCGCGTGGCCAGGGCGAGCCGCTGACTGGCCGTCTGACGCCGCCACCGGGGGCGACTTTCGAATGTGTGTTGTTGCCTGACGACGATGCGCTGTACGTGGTGGCTTCGGATGCCGGTTACGGCTTCGTGGTCAAGGGTGAAGACCTGCAGGCCAAGAACAAGGCCGGCAAAGGCCTGCTCAGCTTGCCCAACGGGGCCAAGGTCATGACCCCGCGCCCGGTGGCCGATCGCGAGCAGGACTGGTTGGCGGCGGTGACCACCGAAGGCCGCCTGCTGGTGTTCAAGGTCAGCGACTTGCCACAGCTGGGTAAAGGCAAGGGCAACAAGATCATTGGCGTGCCGGGTGACCGGGTGGCCAGCCGTGAAGAATTTGTTACCGATCTGGCCGTGATTCCCGAAGGCGCGACCCTTGTATTGCAGGCCGGCAAGCGTACCCTGTCTTTGAAGGCGGACGACCTGGAGCACTACAAGGGCGAGCGCGGTCGGCGCGGCAGCAAGCTGCCACGCGGGTTCCAGCGCGTCGATGGGTTGCAGGTGGAAGTGCCGACATAACCGGTTGTAATGTCTGGAACGGCAATTTCAACGCCGTTTCGGGCAGAAATGCTGGAGTCGGACGGTTATTTCGCGGATGATATGCCCCTTGCGGTGCCGGCGTGGCCGTGTGCCCGTTTGAATCTACATGTATCACTGCGGTGTGCCTTGTGGCAGCCGCCTGGATGGGATGATGAAATTTCTGCGCCTTCCATTTGCGCTGTTGATGACTGGCCTGCTGGGCCTTGGCGGGTGCACCATGCATCAGCCGGTTGCCCTGTATCAGCTCGACAGTGGTGATCCTGGCCAGCCGTCGCAGAGTGCGGGCATGGCCGTGGTACTCGGCCCTGTATCGGTGGCCGATTACCTTCAGCGTGAGACATTCCTGCAGCGTCAACCTGATGGCAGCCTGAGCGCGGCGACCGACGGTCGTTGGGCTGGCAGCCTTTCATCGGATATCGACCAGCTGCTGGTGCGTCAACTGGCCTGGCGTCTGGACAGCCAACGCGTAGTACTGGCCCCGGCGACCGCAGGCTTCAGCCCGGACGTACAAGTGCTGTTGTCGATCACACGCCTGGATTCTGGCAAGAACCAGCCGGCCATCCTGGATGCCCAGTGGCGTCTGCTTGACCGCCGTGGCCATGTGCGTGACAACCGTATCATCCACCTCGAGCAGCAGCACGAGGGCAGTGAGTCGTCGCAGGTGCAGGCTCAGGGCCAACTGCTGCAGAAGCTGGCGGAACAGCTGAGCACGGCGGTGAAGCCGCTGGCCAACCAGCCGGCGATTGCCGAAGAAGCACCGAAAAAGCCCGCTGCACCGACGCAGGTGAAGAAGGGGCCGGAGAAACCCAAAATCCCGATGGCCTCGCCGATTCGCACCGATATGGAAGTTTATCGGTTCTGATCAAACGGCCAGATACGACAAAGCCCGCATTCGCTGCGGGCTTTTTTGTATCTGCCGGTCTTCGTAGGAGCGGGTTTACCCGCGAAGAGGCCGGCCCTGGTGGCCAATTTCTACCCGCCGTTCACCGTTGCCGCCGCTACCGTATTCGCGGGTAAACCCGCTCCTACTGGGGGTTTGCGCTATTGGCTGGATCTTGCGCCAGGCAGGTGATCGCAAGGAAACCAGCCTGGCTCAAGACATGCGCTGTAGATGTCGCGTCTACCTGTCAGGCGCGGTGCTCATGCATGCGCGCCAGTTGCCGTTCCAGCATTGACGGGTAGGGCTCCATAAGTCGCTCCACACAGCAGGCGCCTTCGGGGCTGGCGATCGGGCGAATACGTGCACGCTGGCGAATGAGGGCGTCATCGTTGATCTGCCGCTCCACCAGCAACAGGTTGCGGCTGTGCTGCGACAACGCCAGGGCATCCTGGACCTTCTCGGCCATCAGCAGGTCAACCAGTTCCAGCCCATGCAGGTCGTTGCCTAAGACCAGGCCTAGCTGCAGTTGCAAGGTAATGCCGCTGTCAGCTACCTCGATCTGCAGGGCGTGGCCCAGGGCGCGCAACAGTTCGCCACAGCAAATGGCGTTGGTCAGGTAGTCCTCGCCACACTCGCGGCTGTGGAACAGCACCAGGGTGCTGCCGTCGTTCAGCGTGTGCGTTTCGCCGTCGTAGAGCGAGGCCGCGTGCTCCAGGCAATCACGGTAGCGCTCGGTCAGCTCGGCCAGGCGTGTGCGTGGCAGGCGACGCAGTTGCTCCTGCGAGCCCAGCTGCACGGCAAGTACGGCGCTGTACTGCGGCTCGTCGGACTCGACCTCTGCGGCAGCCTTGGGTGCAGTGTCGTCGTCCAGCAGGCCGGCGAAGGCCTCGTCGTCATCCTCGTCTTCCAGGGCAGCCTTGGCGCGCGGTACGGCCTTGGGTGCCGAGGCAGCGGCGGGCAGGTCGTCGAACTGCTCGTCGTCTTCTTCCTCAGGCTCCGGCTCCGGGGGCGGAGGCGGGGCCAGGCGTGCATGCAGCTGGCGGGCGATGTCGCCAATTTCGTCCTGGCGGTCGGTGGCCGGGGTATAGGGCTGCGGGTCGCGCAGCCATACCCGCAGCTGCAGCAGTGGCAGGGTGATGAAGCGGCCCTGACGCAAGCTGAGGGCCAAGGCCAGGGCCAGCAGGATAGCGGCCAGAATGCCCATGCTCTGCAGGCTGATCAGCATCGGTTGCTGGAACTGGCTCATGTCCAGGCTGATGCGCAGCTGCCCGGCCGTCACGTCCTGGAACGTGATTTTGGTCTGGTACAGGCCTTCGGCCTCGCCCAGCAGGCTGTTGCGCGGGCGCTGGCCCGCTTCGGCGAGGATGCGGTTATCCACGCTGTAGATTGCGGCATGGGCCACCAGCGGGTTTTTAACCAGGTTGCCCAGTAGCACGTTGAGGCTGAGGATGTCGTTGGACACCAGCAGCTCGGTTGCCGATGTGGCCGTCTGGGTGGTCAGGCTCTGGCCCAAGGCATCGGCCTGCTCATGCATGGCCTGCTTGAACTGCAGGCCCATCACGCAGGCGTAGATCACCAGCGCCAGCGCCACCAGGAAAATGTTGGTGCAGGCGATGCGCAGTGCCAGCGGCACGCGACGTTGACTCAGGGCGCGATAGATCATCAGGAAGAAATTGTCTGGTTTGACTGGCGTGGGCCGGTTCACAGAGCTCGGCTCTTAATGGCATGAAAGTGGGGGGAGTATAGCGAGCCGGGTTTTGTCGGCAAAGTATCGTTGGCGCCCGATGGTCATGGAAAATCGGTAGAATGCGCATTTTTCATCGAAGTCGGAGCCAGGTTGTGCGCGAAATCGTCCTGATCAACATCACCGGTGAGGACCGTCCCGGTCTCACTGCGGCTATCACCGGCGTCCTGCTACAGGGCGGTGTGAGTATCCTCGACATCGGCCTGGCGGTCATGCACGGCACCTTGTCGTTTGGCATCCTGGTCGACATCCCGGACAACGAAGTGGCTACCGCGCTGTTGCAAAGCGTGCAGGCTAAAGCCCACGAACTGAACCTGCAGGCCCGTTACACGCCGATTTCCGAGGCGGACTACCAGCATTGGGCTGATGGGCATGGCGAAGCGCGCCACATCGTTACCCTGCTCAGCCGTAAGATCACTCCCGAGCAACTGCAGCGGGTGAGTGCGGTGATCAGCCAGTACGGCCTGACCATCGAGCGTATCGAGCGCCTGTCGGCCCGGGTGGCACTGGATGCCGAAACCGACAAGGGCAAGGCAGCCGTCGAGATCTCCGTGCGCGGTGTGCCGAGCGATGCCCAGGCCCTGCGTGCCGACTTCTTTGCCCTGGCTGAAGAGTTGAGCGTCGACATCGCCTTCCAGAAGGACGATCTGTTCCGCCGTAACCGCCGCCTGGCGGTGTTCGACATGGACTCCACGCTGATCGAGGCCGAAGTCATCGACGAACTGGCCAAGGCGGCGGGTGTGGGTGAGCAGGTGGCGGCGATCACCGAGCGCGCCATGCGCGGTGAACTGGACTTCCGCGCCAGCTTCAAAGAGCGCATGGCGCTGCTCAAGGGCCTGGATGTGGGGGTACTGGACGAGATCGGGGCATCGCTGCGCCTGACCGAGGGTGCCGAGAACCTGTTTGCCGAGCTCAAGCGCCTGGGATACAAGACCGCGATTCTGTCCGGTGGCTTTACCTATTTCGCTCGTCAGGTGCAGGCGCGCCTGGGTATCGACTATGTGTTCGCCAACGAACTTGAAGTGGTCGATGGCAAGGTGACGGGCGTGGCTGTTGAGCCGATTGTCGATGCCCAGCGCAAGGCCGATTTGTTGAAGAAGCTGGCCAGCGACGAAGGCTTGCAACTGGAGCAGACCATCGCCGTGGGCGATGGTGCCAATGACCTGCCGATGCTGTCGCTGGCCGGTTTGGGCGTGGCGTTTCGTGCCAAGCCGCTGGTGCGCCAGTCGGCCAAGCAGGCGATTTCCACCTTGGGGCTGGACGGGGTGCTGTATCTGCTGGGCCTGCGTGATCGCGACGCCCGCGGCTGATCCGTGAATCTGGGGCCGCATGGCCCAACGAAAAAGGCCCTGCCTCTGCAGGGCCTTTTTCATATGGCTCGAATCAAGCCTGCACAGGCGCCGCCAGCTGCTGCCCCATGCGCACTGCAGAACCCGCACCCAGGCTTTCAGCCCACTTTACCTGCTCCGGCCCGAACAGCACGATGGCGGTCGAACCCAGCTTGAAGCGGCCTAGTTCGGCACCTTTCTCCAGGTGGATCGGCGTGCGGCTGGCTTCGTCGTAGCGGAAGGTCTTCAGCTCACGTTTGGGCGGCGTGACCAGCCCGGCCCATACCGTTTCGATCGAAGCGACGATCATCGCGCCGACCAGTACCACAGCCATTGGCCCACGCTCTGTATCGAACAGGCAGACCACACGCTCGTTGCGAGCGAACAGCTCGGGGACATTCTCTGCAGTGGTCTGGTTGACCGAGAACAGGCGGCCCGGCACATAGACCATTTCGCGCAGGGTGCCGGCCAGCGGCATGTGCACGCGGTGGTAGTCCTTGGGCGACAGGTAGATGGTGGCAAACTCGCCGCCCATGAACGGCGCGGCCATGGCCGGATCACCGCCCAGCAGCTCTTGCGCGCTGAAACCGTGGCCTTTGGCCTGGAAGATACGACCGTGCTCGATCGGGCCAAGCTGGCTGACCGCACCGTCGGCCGGGCACAGGATGGCGCCCGGGGTTTCGTCCAGCGGACGGGCACCAGGTTTCAAGGCGCGGGTGAAGAACGCATTGAAGTGCTCGTAAGCGCTCAGGTCTTCGACCAGCGCCTCGCTCATGTTCACCTGGTAGCGCTTGGCGAACCATGCGGTGAAGGCGTTCTTGAACCAGCGCACGCGGCACTCGGCGATGCAGCCGGCCAGCCGCGACAGCAGGTGGTGCGGCAGCAGGTACTGGCTGATGATGAACAGACGGGATTTCATGCAGGTTCCTTAGACTTCTACAGGCGTGTCCGGGTGGTTGCCCCATTCGCTCCACGAGCCGGCGTAGGCCTTGACGCGTGGGTAGCCGAGGGCCTTGGCCACCAGGTAAGTGAAACCGGAGCGGCGGTGGGTCTGGCAGTGGGTGATCACCTCCTTGTCAGGGGTGATGCCCAGTTGCTCGAGGACTTGTTTGATGTCCTGACGAATGCGCAGGTGGTCGTTGAGGTCCATGCCGGCGGTCCACTCGAAGTTGATCGCGCCGGGGATGTGGCCGCCTTTGGCTGCCAGCACTTTTTCGCCGCTGAATTCCTGCGGGCCGCGTGCGTCCCAGATGACCAGGTCATCGGCGCCCAGGCGGCTTTGCAGGTACTCGCGGGTGGCAGTGGGTGCGCTGTCTATGTGCAGGTGCACCGGGGCGCTGCCAATGGCAGGCACTGCGGTGGACAGTTTGTCTGCCGGCCAGGCCTGGATACCGCCATTGAGGTAGTGGTAGCGCTTGTGGCCGATGACATCGAGCAGCCAGATGAAGCGCCCGGCCCAGCCGCCGCCTTCATCGTCGTACACCACATACACGGCATCGGCGCGGTGGCCGAGTTCGCTGAACAGTTTTTCGAGCTCGCCCAGGGCTGGCAGCAGGCCGGGCGCCGGGGGCTGGCCGAGCTGGGTGCGCTTGCCTTCGACAAAGCGTGCGCCGGGGATATGCCCGCTGACATAGCGGTTGGCGCTGCTCAGGTCGACCAGGATCAGCTGCGGCGAATCCAGGCGTGGCAGCAGGTCTGCAGCTTCGATCACCAGGGGCAGGCCGGAAAAGTCGGTCATCCACGGTCTCCAGTGTGGAAAGAGGGGCGATTGTAGCGCAAGGCTCAACCCTTGCGGTTGGTAAACACCGACAAGGCCCGCTCGATGCATTGTGCGGTCTTGCCGAAGGCTTGCACGCTGATATCCGCCAAAGGCCGGCAGCCCTGGTCGGCCACCAACAGCATCAGCACCTGGTCGTTGGCTGCCAGCGAGCGAAGCAGTACATGTTCGCTGCGGAACAAGGTGCGCAGCGGGGCGGGCAACAGCGCCGAGAACTGGCTGTGGTTTTCCGGTGTGATGCGCAGCTGCCCGGCCTGACTCAGCAGCTTTTGCAGCAGTTTGTTCTGCGATACCTGCAGGGCCAGGGCACCGGCCTCCTTGGGCAGGCCGGCAATTTGCTGCACGCGCAGGTAGTCGCTGGCCTTGTCCAGGCTAAGCAGCATGATGCGTTGCATGCCGCAGGCCAGCAGGGCTTCTTGGGCCTGGGTGGCCAGGTGCACGGCGTTGGTGAACGGGCTGGGTTGGGCCAGCAGGTGCTGGCACAATGTGCGCCAGCGTGCCAGGTCGTCGCTGCTGGGCGGTGGCGGGGCCAGCATGTCCGGGTGAGGGCGGCGTTGGTGCCACGGCCAGATCAAGGCCTCGGCCGGGTGGAACAGGGCGTGCCGGGCGTGGCGGCGGGCGCTGGCGGCCGCCTGCTGGTGCACCTGCTGCTGCACGTCTTCCAGCGAGGTTTGCAGGTACAGCGCGGTCAGCAGTTGCCAGCGCAGCAGATGCGGGTTGTCCCAGCCGACCTGTGCCGCCAGGGCCAGGTTGTTGGCCAGCAGTACGGTATTGGCCGGCTGGTTGAACCAGCGCCGCAGGCCGGGCTCGGCATCCATGCGGTGTTGCTGGCTGAGCAGGTCTTCGTCGCGGGCGATATTCAGCACCTGGGCCAGTTGCTCGCGCTCTTCCAGCAGCAGGCGATAACCCTGGGTGACCCACTGGGGCAGGCGCCAATACTCGGCCATGGTCTGGCACAGCGCCATGATGCGCACGCCAAACAGTTCTTCCTCGACGTGGGCGGCGTCTTCACCTTTGTGGATAACCCGCAGCTCCCAGGTGTCGAGCAGCTTGGGGTAGGCCAGTGCCAGTGGCCAGAGTGGCGACAGGAACAGCAGGCTGCCCCAGTGAATCTCTTGCCACAGCCGTGCCAGGCGGCTGGCGAACAGGCCGCTGGCTTGCTGTGCCGCATGCTGGCTGATCATCTGGAACTGGCACAGTACCGGCGGAATTTCCTCCACGGGCAGCGCCGGCAGGCGTTTGAGAAGCTGCTCGCTGCGCTCCAGGCCCAGGCGGTTGAGAGCAACCTCCAGGCTTTCGGCGGGTTCGGCAAGGCTGGCATTGGTGGGGTGATTGGCTTCGCGCATCACTGACAGCACCAGTGCCGGGCTATCCTGCATCAGTTCGGCGATATCGCGCAGCGAGCGACGGCTATCGTGGATGGCAGCCATGACCCGGTCGTAGCTGTGCTTCGGCACGGGGATGCGAACACTCTCGAGCAGCTTTACCCAGGCCTCTAGCGTACGCGGGGCCTGAGTGGGCACCTTGGTTTCAATTGGCATTTTGACATCAGTCCGAACTGGCTTTTCGCATTGAGTGGCTATAGTCTGGCGCAGTTCTGCCGATAAGTAGAAGAAGAGTTTTAAAGCTCCCGTCTCTTCCCCTGACCACGACAGCAAGTGCTTTGAACCTATGGCTAAAATTATCGGCATCATCGTCGTATTCGCGAGCGTGCTCGGCGGCTACGTGCTCTCCCACGGCAAGATCGCAGCGCTGATCCAGCCGTTCGAAGTACTGATCATCGGCGGTGCGGCCTTTGGTGCATTCCTGCAGGCCAACCCTGGCCACATGACCATGCACGTCATCAAGAAGTCGATGAAGATGTTCGGCTCGCGCTTCAGCCATGCCTTCTACCTGGAGGTGCTGGGCCTCGTTTACGAAATCCTCAACAAGAGCCGTCGCGAAGGCATGATGGCCATCGAGGCCGACATCGAGGACGCCGCTGCCAGCCCGATCTTCGCCAAGTACCCGACGGTACTGGCCGATGAGCGCATGACCGCGTTCGTCTGCGATTACCTGCGCATCATGTCCACCGGCAACATGGCCCCGCACGAGCTCGAGGGCCTGTTCGACATGGAACTGCTGAGCATGAAGGAAGAGCTGGAGCACCCGTCCCACGCGGTGACCGGCATCGCCGACGGTATGCCCGGGTTCGGTATCGTTGCGGCGGTACTGGGTATCGTGGTGACCATGGCCTCGCTGGGCGATGGCGATCAGGCGGCCATCGGCATGCACGTAGGTGCGGCGCTGGTGGGTACCTTCTTCGGTATTCTGGCGGCTTACGGGTTCTTCGGCCCTTTGGCCAAGTGCCTGGAGCACGATGCCAAGGAAGAACTGAACCTCTACGAATCGATCAAGGCTTCGCTGGTGGCCTCGGCGTCGGGCATGCCTCCTTCGCTGGCGGTCGAGTTCGGGCGCAAGGTGCTGTACCCCAAGCACCGCCCAAGCTTCGCCGAACTGGAACAAGCGGTTCGCGGTCGCTGAGTCATGGAGAACAATCAGCCCATCATCGTCAAGCGCGTCAAGCGCTTTGGCGGCGGCCACCATGGTGGCGCCTGGAAAATCGCCTTTGCCGACTTCGCCACGGCGATGATGGCGTTCTTCCTGGTGCTGTGGCTGTTGTCCACGGCCACGCCTGAGCAGAAGATCGCCATTGCCGGGTACTTCCAGGACCCTATCGGTTTCTCCGAGAGTGGCACGCCTTATGTCATCGACCTGGGTGGTTCACCGGAGATGGCGCCGGACAAAACCATCAATCCGGAAGTGAAGACCGAGCCGACGCAGCAGTCCCCCACTCAGCTGAGCAAGGACCAGGTCGAGACCATGGCCGAGCAGGTCGAGCGCGAGCGTCTGGAGCTGCTGCTGCAGGAACTGCAGAACAAGGTGGAAGAGAACCCGCAACTGCAGAAGTTCAAGGACCAGATCCTGTTCGAAATCACCCAGGACGGCCTGCGCATCCAGATCATGGATGCCGAGAACCGACCGATGTTCGACATCGGTAGCGCGCGCCTGCAGCCCTACTTCGAAGATATCCTGCTGGCCATGGCCGACACCATCAAGGCGGTGCCGAACAAGATCAGCATCAGCGGCCATACCGATGCCAAGCCGTATGCTGGCACTGGCGAGTACGGTAACTGGGAGCTGTCGGCCAACCGCGCCAACGCCGCGCGGCGTGCCCTGGTGGCGGGGGGGTATCCGGACGGCCAGGTGGCACGGGTGGTGGGGTACGCCTCGTCGTCACTGTTCGACCGCAAGGACCCGTTCAACCCGGTCAACCGCCGTATCGACATCATCGTGCTGACCAAGAAAGCCCAGCGCAATATCGAAGGTGAGCAGGGTGCGCCGGAAACACCGCCAGCTGCGCCAACTGCTCCTGCAGCGCCAGCCAGTGGTGCAGCGCCAGGGGCTTCGGCACCGGCTGCCCCAGTGGCAACTGAACAGCCACCGATGCAACCGCGTGAGCTGCGCCAGAAGCTGAACATCTTTGAAGATGGCACGCTGAAGATGGATGAAGCCAAGGAGCAGTAAGCGGCTTTTTGGGGGTGGGCAACTGTGCTACCCAACACCTGAACGCTGGCGCGATCACTGTAGGCGCGGGTTTACCCGCGAAGCCTCCAGCGCGGTGAATGGCACCGGCGTTGCCGGTGTTCGCGGCTAAAGCCGCTACATACACATCGGTGATTGGGCGCAGGCCGTCGTAGGAGCGGGTTCACCCGCGAAAGGGCCGGACCTGCTGGCCAATTTCCACCCGCCGTTCACCGTTGCAGTCGCCACCGTATTCGCGGGTAAACCCGCTCATACAAGGGATCGCGGCAACTTTCAATTCGAGCGTTTCAGTAGCTGTCTTCTGCCAGGCTGGCGATGATCGAGCGGTAGCTGTTCATGCGCTGCGGCTTGATGCGCCCCTCTTCCAGTGCCTTGAGCAGCGCGCAGCCCGGTTCGCGGTCATGCTTGCAGTCGCGGAAGCGGCAGGTGCCGAACAGGTCGCGGAACTCGATGAAGCCATCCTCCACGTCGTCGCGGCTGACATGGCCAAGGCCGAATTCGCGGATACCCGGCGAGTCGATCAGGTCGCCGCCGTTGGGGAAGTGGTACAGCCGCGCCGTGGTGGTGGTGTGGGTACCTTGGCCTGACCATTCCGACAAGTCGCCGACGCGGGTGCCGGCGTCTGGCAGCAGGCTGTTGACCAGCGACGACTTGCCCACCCCCGACTGGCCGACGAACACGCTGATATGGCCGTCGAGTTGTTGCTGCAGGCGCTGCATGCCGTCGCCCTGGTGAGCCGATACTTCCAGCAGCGGGTAGCCCAGTTCGCGGTAGACCTCCAGCAGCGCATGCAGGCCGGGGCCGTTCTCGTCGTTGATCAGGTCGGCTTTGTTCAGCAGCAGCAGCGGGCGCAGGCCGGCGTGCTCGGCCGCTACCAGATAGCGGTCGATCAGGTTCGGGTGCGGCTCCGGCGCCGGGGCGAACACGATCACGATCAGGTCGACGTTGGCTGCCACCGGCTTGAGTTGACCATGGTTGTTCGGCCGGCACAGTTCGGTGCTGCGCGGCATCTGCGCCACGATCACGCCGATGCCCTGGTTACCCGCACGCCACACGACACGGTCGCCGGTGACCAGTGCTGGCAGGTTGGCGCGCAAATGGCAGCGGAACACCTGGCCTGCGGTTTCGCCATCCTGAGCTTCAACTTCTACCTGCACGCCGAAGTGCGCGATCACCAGGCCCAGTTGTTCCGGCCCCAGATCGCCACCTTCCAGTTCCTGCAGTGCATGCTGCTCGCGTTTGGCCGCGCGAGCGGCGCGCTCGCCCTGGATTTTTTCGATCCGCCAGTTTTGGCGGCGATTGAGCTGGCGTTTGGCCATGAAGGTACCGTAAGAGAGGCCCGGCGTGGGGCATTGAAAACGGCAGGCAGTTTAGCACGCCCGCCGCTGGACTATTCTGCTCACCTTTGTGCCGTGAATGGGCGTGCCTTGGCCACTAGGCTAATATGACCGCCTATATGAGGAGCCCCTGCATGCAAAACCCACAGAACCTGATCTGGATCGACCTGGAAATGACCGGCCTGGATCCGGACAGCGACGTCATCATCGAAATGGCCACCATCGTCACCGACAGCGAGCTCAATACCTTAGCCGAAGGCCCGGTGATCGCCATCCACCACAGTGACGAAGTGCTGGCGCGCATGGACGAGTGGAACACCCGCACCCATGGCGCTTCGGGGCTGACCCAGCGCGTGCGCGAGAGCAAGGTCAGCATGGCCGAAGCCGAGGCGCAGACCATCGCCTTCCTCGAGCAGTGGGTGCCTAAAGGCAAGTCGCCGATCTGCGGCAACAGCATCTGCCAGGATCGTCGTTTCCTCTACCGCCACATGCGCAACCTGGAAAACTACTTCCACTACCGCAACCTGGATGTCTCCACCCTCAAGGAACTGGCCGCGCGCTGGGCGCCGGACGTGCGTGACAGCTTCAAGAAAGGCAATACCCACCTGGCGCTGGACGATATCCGCGAATCGATCGCCGAACTGCGTCACTATCGCGAGCACTTCATCAAGCTGTGAGTCGAATCGGCGCAGATATTGTATCTGCGCCCCCTTTTGGTGCCCTGGGCAACTGGTTAGACTGCGCGCCTTTCCTGCACGGACCCGCACCATGTTGTTGATGCTCTACCTTATCGCCATTACCGCCGAAGCCATGACTGGCGCGCTGTCTGCCGGGCGTCGCGGCATGGACTGGTTTGGCGTGGTGCTGATCGCCTGCGTCACTGCGCTTGGGGGCGGCTCGGTGCGTGATGTGCTGCTCGGGCATTATCCGCTGACCTGGGTGAAGCACCCGGAGTACCTGGTGCTGACCAGTTTTGCGGCGCTGCTGACCATTTTCATCGCGCCAATGATGCGCCGCCTTCGCTCGCTGTTCCTGGTGCTCGATGCCCTGGGGCTGGTGGCGTTTACCCTGATAGGTTGCATGACGGCGCTGGAGATGGGGCAGGGCATGCTGGTGGCGTCGATCAGCGGGGTGATCACCGGGGTGTTTGGCGGGATCCTGCGGGATATCTTCTGCAACGACATCCCGCTGGTGTTCCGCCGTGAGCTGTATGCCAGCGTGTCATTCGCGGCGGCCTGGTTCTATCTGGGATGCGTGTATTTCAAGGTGCCGGCGGAGCAGGCGATGTTGCTGACTCTGTTTGGCGGCTTCCTGTTGCGCCTGTTGGCGATACGCTTCCACTGGGAAATGCCCAAGTTCCACTACAACGACCAGCAGTGACGCAATTTACAAGCGCAACATGGCCCTTGTGGGAGCGGGCGTGCCCGCGAACACCGGCGAAGTGGTGCCATTCCCTGTGTTGCCTGCTTCGCGGGCGCGCCCGCTCCCACAAGGATGGCGCATGCTCTGAGGCTGGTCGCTATTGAGCTCCGTGACGGGCCAGCGCCCACTCCACATGCTCGCGCACCAATTCCGATTCATCGTCACGCCTGGCCTTCAGCGCCTCGATCACCGGAATCGTGGAGGGCGCATTGCCCAACCCCACCGCCAGGTTGCGCAAGAACCGCTCGTACCCCGCCCGCCGCAAAGGCCCGCCCTCGGTCTTGCGCAGGAAGGTGCGTTCATCCCACAGGAACATCGCCGCCAGGTCGGTATTTTCCAGCCCGTGCCGTGGCTGGAAGTCCTGCTCCTGACTGTGCTTGGCAAAACGGTTCCAGGGGCAGACGATCTGGCAGTCGTCGCAACCGAATACCCGGTTGCCCATCTTTGCGCGTAACTCGACAGGAATCGCGCCCCTCAGCTCGATGGTCAGGTACGAGATGCAGCGTCGCGCATCCAGCACATAGGGCCCGACAAACGCTTGTGTCGGGCAGATGTCCAGGCAGGCCTGGCAACGCCCGCAGTGCTCGCTGGTGGTGGCTTCGTCCACCGGCAACGGCAGGTCGACGAACAGTTCGGCAAGGAAGAAGTAGCTACCCGCCTTGCGGTTGAGCAGCAGCGTGTTCTTGCCGATCCAGCCCAGCCCGGCCTGTTCGGCCAGGGCTTTTTCCAGTACCGGGGCGCTGTCCACGAAGGCGCGGTAGCCGAACGGGCCGATGGCTTCCTGGATGCGGTCGGCGAGGAACTGCACGCGCTTGCGCACCAGCTTGTGGTAGTCCCGGCCAAGCGCGTAGCGTGACACGTAGGCATTCTCGGGCTGGGCCAGGCGCTGCGCCATCTGCGTATCGCCGGGCAGGTAGTCCATACGTAGCGAGACCACGCGTACCGTGCCGGGGATCAGTTGGTCGGGATGTGACCTTTTGCTGCCGTGGGCGCCCAGGTATTCCATTTCACCCTGATAACCGGCGTCGAGCCAACGCTGCAGGTGGTGTTCGTGTTCGCCAAGGTCGACCCCGGCGATGCCAACATGGGCAAAACCGAGTTCCTGGCCCCAAATCTTGATCGATTGGGCCAGTTGGGCGAGGTCAGGTGTAGAGGCGGACATGGATGGGCAAGGCAATACGGGCTCAGGTGCGTATAATTCTGCCAGACATTGGAGCCTTTGACCCCATGCCGCAGACCAAACACCCCAGTAATGCCCCACAATTGCTCAGCAGCGTGACGGTTGCCCGCCTGCCGGCACGGCAGGCGCATGCCCACAAAGGCGACTTTGGCCATGTACTGGTGGTCGGTGGCGACCTGGGTACCGGAGGCGCTGTGTTGCTCAGTGCCGAAGCCGCCCTGCGTTGTGGCGCCGGGCTGGTCAGCGTGGCAACCCGGCCCGAGCACGTGTCGGCCAGCCTGGCGCGCCTGCCCGAGGTCATGTGCCTGGGTGTCCGTTCGGCCAACCAACTGATGGGTGTGCTGGAGCGCGCCTCGGTCCTGGTGGTCGGGCCCGGCGTGGGGCAGGCGGCGTGGGGCTGTAGCCTGTTGTCGGCGGTGGCCAACGCCGAGCGGCCGCAAGTGTGGGATGCCGATGCCTTGAATTTGCTGGCGCGAACCCCGCTGGCCCTGCCCAGTGGCAGCATCCTTACTCCGCACCCAGGGGAGGCGGCGCGGCTGCTGGGCATTTCCACTGAAGCCGTGCAGGCCGACCGTCCTGGTGCTGCGCGCAAGCTGGCGCGCCGTTATAACAGCGTCTGTGTACTCAAAGGTGCCGGCACCCTGGTGGCAGCCCCGAGCGGGCAGCTGGCGTTGTGCGAGCGCGGGCACCCGGCGATGGCCGGCGCCGGCCTGGGCGATGTGCTGACTGGCGTGCTGGCAGCCCTGTTGGCCCAAGGCCTGGATGCCTGGGGCGCAGCCTGTCTGGGGGTGTGGCTGCACGCCTGTGCCGGCGAGCGCCTTGGGAAAAAAGGTAGAGGCCTGGCGGCCAGTGATCTGGCGCCGGCCATTCGTGAGTTGTTGGAGGAGCATTCTGCGTGTCTGGCTTAAATCTGTTTCTGGCCGATGAAGAGGCCACGGTCAAATTCGGTGCAGCACTGGCCGAGGTGACCGGCGGTCGCGGCGTGATTTTCCTTGAGGGCGACCTGGGCGCGGGTAAAACAACCCTGTCGCGTGGCCTGATCCGCGGTCTGGGCCATACTGGGCCTGTGAAAAGCCCGACGTTCACCGTGGTCGAACCCTATGAAATCGGCGAGGTCCGAGCCTTTCACTTCGACCTGTATCGCCTGGTCGACCCGGAGGAGCTTGAGTTCATGGGCATTCGTGACTATTTCGAGGGCGACCCGCTGTGCCTGTTCGAATGGCCACAAAAGGGTGCGGGCGTTTTGCCAAAGCCTGACCTGACCATTACCATAAGCCCCCAAGCGAGTGGACGCTCGCTGAACCTTTCGCCGCAGGGGGCTCGCGGCGAGGCCTGGTGCGTGGCACTGGCCGAACACTATAAACAGTAAGTGGGGTAGGTATGCGCATACGCGCACTGGTCGCCATCGTTGGGCTGCTGCTGACAACGGTGACCGTTGAGGCTCTGGCCGTCACTCAAGTCAAGAGCATGCGCCTGTGGCGCGCACCGGACAACACGCGGCTGGTCTTCGACCTGTCTGGCCCCGTGCAGCATAGTGTCTTCACCCTGAGCGCACCCGATCGCCTGGTCATCGACATCAATGGCGCAACATTGGCCGCGCCACTGAATGTGGCCACCTCCAACACGCCGATAAGCAGTGTGCGTTCGGCTCAGCGTACGCCAACCGACCTTCGGGTTGTGGTCGACCTGAAAAAGTCGGTTACCCCGAAAAGCTTCACCCTGGCGCCCAACGCACAGTACGGCAACCGCTTGGTGGTCGACCTGTATGACCAGGAGGCTGACGCTATCGCGGCCAGCACGCCGCCACCTGCGCCGGCCCCGGTACAAACGCCTGCAACAACGCCCGCGGTGCCCGTGACGCCGACCCAGCCGGCGATCAAGCTGCCACCGGTACCCAGTGGCAAGCGTGACATCGTGGTTGCCATCGATGCCGGGCACGGCGGCGAAGACCCTGGCGCTTCCGGCTCGCGTGGCCAGCACGAAAAAGACATCGTGTTGCAGATCGCCAAGGAACTGCAGCGTCAGATCAACAGCGAAAAAGGTTTCCGTGCAGAGCTGACCCGCACCGGCGATTACTTCATCCCGCTGCGCAAGCGTACGGAAATCGCCCGCAAGAAAGGCGCCGACCTGTTCATTTCGATTCACGCCGACGCGGCCCCGTCGCGCGCAGCCTTTGGCGCCTCGGTGTTCGCCCTGTCCGATCGTGGAGCCACCTCCGAGACGGCGCGCTGGCTGGCCGACACGGAAAACCGTTCTGACCTGATCGGTGGTGCGGGTAATGTCAGCCTCGACGACAAGGACCGCATGCTCGCTGGCGTGCTGCTTGATCTGTCGATGACCGCTACGCTCAGCTCCAGCCTCAACGTGGGGCAAAAGGTATTGGGCAACATGGGGCGGGTCACTTCGTTGCACAAGCAGCGCGTGGAACAGGCCGGGTTCATGGTGCTGAAGTCGCCGGATATTCCGTCGATCCTCGTTGAAACCGGGTTCATCTCGAACAACAACGAAGCAGCCAAGCTGGCCTCGTCGAGCCACCAGCAAGCGTTGGCCCGTTCGATCCGCACTGGGGTGCACCAGTACTTCCAGCAGAACCCACCACCTGGCACCTATATCGCCTGGCTGCGTGACACCGGCAAGATCGCCGCCGGCCCGCGTGAACACACCGTACGCCCTGGCGAAACCCTGGCGATGCTCGCCGTGCGTTACCAGGTCAGTGTGGCCAGTCTGCGCAGCATCAACAGCCTCAAGACCGATGAGCTGAAGGTTGGCCAGCGCCTCGATGTACCCGCCACAACCTTGGCCGCGCAATGATGAGTGGCGGTTCGCGAATTCAGTTGCTCAGCCCGCGGCTGGCCAACCAGATTGCCGCCGGCGAGGTTGTCGAGCGGCCGGCGTCTGTGGCCAAGGAACTGCTGGAAAACAGCCTGGACTCCGGTGCCCGGCGCATCGATATCGAAGTCGAGCAGGGCGGCGTCAAACTGCTGAAGGTGCGGGATGATGGCAGCGGCATTTCTGCCGACGACCTGCCGCTGGCCCTGGCTCGACACGCCACCAGCAAGATCCGCGAGCTGGAAGACCTAGAAGGGGTATTGAGCCTGGGCTTCCGTGGCGAGGCCTTGGCCTCGATCAGTTCGGTGGCGCGCCTGACCCTGACCTCGCGTACCGCCAGTGCCAGTGAGGCCTGGCAAGTAGAAACCGAAGGCCGCGACATGACGCCGCGGGTGCAGCCGGCGGCGCACCCGGTCGGTACCTCGGTGGAAGTGCGCGATTTGTTCTTCAATACCCCGGCCAGGCGCAAGTTCCTCAAAGCCGAGAAAACCGAATTCGATCACTTGCAGGAAGTGATCCGGCGGCTGGCGCTGGCCCGTTTCGATGTCGGCTTCCACCTGCGCCACAATGGCAAGAGCATCCTCAGCCTGCACGAGGCCCACGACGAAATCGCCCGTGCACGGCGGGTGGGTGCCATCTGCGGCCCGGGCTTCATGGAGCAGGCACTGCCGATCGACGTCGAGCGCAACGGTCTGCGCCTTTGGGGCTGGGTCGGCCTGCCGACGTTCTCGCGCAGCCAGGCAGACCTGCAGTACTTCTTCGTCAATGGCCGGGCAGTGCGCGACAAACTGGTCGCCCATGCCGTGCGTCAGGCCTACCGGGACGTGCTGTTCAACGGCCGCCACCCCACGTTCGTGCTGTTCCTGGAACTGGAGCCCAACGGCGTCGATGTGAACGTGCACCCAACCAAGCATGAAGTACGGTTCCGCGAAGGGCGCTCGGTGCATGACTTCCTGTATGGCACCTTGCACCGTGCCTTGGCCGATGTACGTCCGGAAGACCAGCTGGCCGCACCTGCTGCCGTACCTGAGCTGGTTCGCCCCACCGGCCAGCAGGCCGGTGAGTTCGGGCCCCAGGGTGAAATGCGCCTGGCCTCGCCGGTGCTTGAACAGCCTCGAGCCCCGCAACAGTCGTTTTCCAATGGTGGCAGCGGCGCCGGTTACCAGTATCAATACACCCCACGTCCCTCGCAGCCGCTGCCGGCCGCAGAGGCACAGGCGGTGTACCGCGAGTTCTATAAGCCGCTGGAAACAGGTGCTGCGCCTGCGACGGCACTGCCCGAAAGCCAGGGCGACATTCCCCCGCTAGGCTATGCCCTGGCGCAGCTCAAGGGTATCTACATCCTGGCCGAGAATGCTGTTGGCCTGGTGCTGGTGGACATGCACGCCGCCCACGAGCGGATAATGTACGAGCGCCTCAAGGTGGCCATGGCCAGCGAGGGCCTGAGCGGCCAGCCGCTGCTGGTGCCGGAGACCCTGGCCCTCAGCCAGCGTGAAGCCGACTGTGCCGAAGAGCATGCACAGTGGTTTCAGCGCCTGGGCTTCGAATTGCAGCGCCTGGGCCCCGAGACCCTGGCGATTCGCCAGATCCCGGCCTTGCTCAAGCAGGCTGAAGCCAACCGCCTGGTGCAGGACGTGCTTGCCGACCTTATGGAGTACGGCACCAGTGATCGCATTCAGGCGCACCTCAACGAGCTGCTCGGCACCATGGCTTGCCACGGTGCCGTGCGCGCCAACCGGCGTCTGGCAATTCCCGAGATGAACGCCCTGCTGCGCGACATGGAAAACACCGAGCGCAGCGGCCAGTGCAACCATGGTCGTCCTACCTGGACCCAGATGGGGCTGGACGATCTGGACAAACTTTTCCTGCGCGGTCGATGAAATGAGCGGCAAGCCCCCTGCAATATTCCTGATGGGTCCGACGGCGGCCGGCAAGACCGACCTTGCCATCGAACTGACCACAGTGCTGCCGTGTGAACTGATCAGCGTCGATTCGGCACTTGTCTACCGTGGCATGGATATCGGTTCGGCCAAGCCGTCGAAAGAAGTCCTCGCTGCCCACCCGCACCGGCTGATCGACATTCTCGACCCGGCCCAGAGCTATTCCGCCGCGCAGTTCCGTGCCGACGCGCTGGAGGCCATGGCCGAGATCACCGCGCGCGGCAAGATCCCGCTGTTGGTCGGCGGCACCATGCTCTATTACAAGGCGTTGATCGATGGCCTGGCCGACATGCCGGCCGCCGATGCGACGGTGCGCGCCGAGCTGGAAGCGCAGGCTGAAGCCCTGGGCCTGGCCGAGCTGCACCGCCAGTTGGCCGAAGTCGACCCGGAGTCCGCGGCACGTATCCACCCCAATGACCCGCAGCGGCTGATCCGGGCATTGGAGGTATACCGGGTGAGCGGCGAGAGCATGACAGCTCATCGTCGGCGTCAATTCGCGGAAAGTCGCGGCGCAGACGCAGGCGCCGGCGGACATTTGCCCTATACTGTCGCCAGTTTGGCGATTGCTCCTACAGATCGTCACATTTTGCATCAGCGAATTGCGTTACGATTTTCGCAGATGCTGGAACAGGGCTTCGTTGACGAGGTCCGATCGCTGCGAGCCAGAAGTGACTTGCACGCCGGGCTGCCGTCTATACGGGCAGTGGGGTATCGGCAAGTCTGGGATTACCTGGATGGCAAGCTGACTGAGAATGAGATGCGTGAACGCGGTATCATCGCTACCCGGCAGCTGGCCAAACGGCAGTTCACCTGGTTGCGTGGCTGGCCTGAAGTGCACTGGCTTGACAGCCTGGCCTGCGACAATCTGTCCCGCACCTTGAAATACCTTGGGGCCATCTCCATATTGAGCTGAGTCCCTGCTGATTGCCGTCTATTCTTGCGAAGGGGCGGCCTAATTTATCGATTTTATTGATTTTCTATTATTTATCCTTACAGGAGTGCGGCATATGTCAAAAGGGCATTCGCTACAAGACCCTTACTTGAACACCTTGAGAAAAGAAAAGGTCCCGGTATCCATTTACCTGGTCAACGGTATCAAACTGCAGGGCTCGATCGAATCGTTCGACCAGTTCGTGGTATTGCTGAAGAACACCGTCAGCCAGATGGTCTACAAGCACGCCATCTCGACCGTAGTTCCGGCCCGTCCGGTCCGCCTGCCAAGCCCGACCGACAGCGAGCACGGCGACAGCGAGCCAGGCAACGCCTGATAGGAGCCTGCATTGTTCTTTGAGCGCCACGGTGGTGGTGAGCGGGCGTTGCTCGTTCACTTGGAAGGTCAGAACCCTGAGGCGCGCGAAGACCCGCAGGAGTTTCAGGAGTTGGCATTGTCGGCCGGTGCCGACATCGTCTCGCTGGTCACGGTGACAAGGCATCAGCCTTCCGCCAAATACCTGATTGGCAGTGGCAAGGTCGAAGAGCTGCACGACCTGGTCCATGCCGAACAGGTAGACCTGGTGATTTTCAATCACACCCTCACGCCCAGTCAGGAGCGCAACCTTGAACGTGTGTTCGAGTGTCGTGTGCTCGACCGTACCGGGCTGATCCTCGATATCTTCGCCCAACGGGCGCGTACCCATGAAGGCAAGCTGCAGGTCGAACTGGCCCAGCTGGAGCACATGAGCACGCGGCTGGTGCGCGGCTGGACTCACCTTGAGCGACAAAAAGGTGGTATCGGCCTGCGCGGCCCGGGTGAAACCCAGCTGGAAACCGACCGCCGCCTGTTGCGGGTGCGTATACGCCAGATCAAGTCGCGCCTGGAGAAAGTGCGCAGCCAGCGTGAGCAGGCGCGTCGCGGGCGCAAGCGCGCGGATATCCCCTCGGTGTCGCTGGTGGGTTATACCAACGCCGGCAAGTCCACGCTGTTCAACGCCCTGACCGAATCCGAGGTGTATGCCGCGGACCAGTTGTTCGCCACCCTCGACCCGACCCTGCGCCGGCTCGAGCTCAACGACCTGGGGCCGATCGTGCTGGCCGACACCGTAGGCTTCATTCGCCACCTGCCGCACAAGCTGGTCGAGGCATTTCGGGCTACGCTCGAAGAGTCGAGCAACTCCGACCTGCTGCTGCATGTGATCGACGCCCATGAGCCAGAGCGCATGGAGCAGATCGAGCAGGTGCTGGCGGTGTTGGGCGAGATTGGTGCCGAGGGGTTGCCGATCCTGGAGGTGTACAACAAACTCGACTTGCTCGAAGATGTCGAGCCACAGATCCAGCGCAATGCCGATGGCAAGCCGGAACGGGTCTGGGTATCGGCACGCGATGGGCGTGGCCTGGAGCTGGTTGGCCAGGCGGTTGCCGAGTTGCTGGGGGATGATCTGTTTGTCGGTACCCTGTGCCTGGAGCAGCGTTTTGCCCGCTTGCGCGCGCAATTCTTTGCCTTGGGTGCCGTGCAGAGTGAAGAGCATGATGAAGAAGGGCGCAGCCTGCTGAGCGTGCGACTGCCCATGGTCGAACTGAATCGCCTGGTCAGCCGCGAAGGCATGGAGCCGCAAGTGTTTGTCCAGCAACACACTTTGCAATAAATGCTCGTCGAGGTCGCCGGGCAGCAGTGACAGGCATTCTGTAGCATTGGACGGCGCGCCGTGGGCGCGTCTTTGCTTTATCAGATGGAGAGCGCTATGGCTTGGAACGAGCCGGGTGGCAACTCGAACAATCAGGATCCCTGGGGCGGCCGCCGCGGTGGCGGTGGCGGCGGTGGTGACAAGAAAGGTCCACCGGATCTGGACGAGGCCTTCCGCAAACTGCAGGACAGCCTGAATGGCATGTTCGGCGGCAGCAAGAAACGTGGCGGCGGTGATCGCAATGTCGGCAAGGGCGGTGGCCTGGGCCTGCTGGGCATCGGCCTGGCGGTGCTGGCTGCAATCTGGCTGTACAGCGCCGTGTATGTGGTCGACGAGCAGGAGCAGGCGGTTGTGCTGCGCTTCGGCAAGTACTATGAGACGGTCGGTCCCGGCCTGAACATCTACTTCCCGCCGATTGATCGCAAGTACATGGAAAACGTCACGCGTGAGCGTGCCTACACCAAGCAGGGCCAGATGCTGACCGAAGACGAGAACATCGTCGAGGTGCCGCTGACCGTCCAGTACAAGATCAGCAACCTGCAGGACTTCGTGCTCAACGTCGACCAGCCTGAGGTGAGCTTGCAGCACGCGACCGACAGCGCCCTGCGCCACGTGGTGGGTTCCACTTCGATGGACCAGGTGTTGACCGAGGGTCGTGAGCAGATGGCCGTGGATATCCGCGAACGCCTGCAGCGCTTCCTCGACAACTACCGCACCGGTATCACCGTTACCCAGGTCAACGTACAGAGCGCGGCGGCCCCGCGTGAAGTGCAGGAAGCCTTCGACGACGTGATCCGCGCCCGCGAAGACGAGCAGCGTGCCCGCAACCAGGCCGAGTCCTATGCCAATGGCGTGGTGCCGGAAGCCCGTGGTCAGGCCCAGCGCATCATCGAGGATGCCAATGGTTACCGCGACGAAGTCATTGCCCGCGCCAAGGGTGAGGCAGACCGCTTCACCAAGCTGCTTGCCGAGTACCGCAAGGCACCTGACGTAACCCGTGAGCGTCTGTATCTGGAGACCATGCAAGAGGTCTACAGCAACTCGAGCAAGGTCATGGTGGCAACCAAGGACGGGCAGAGCAACCTGCTCTACCTGCCGCTGGACAAGATGGTCGAGGGCAGCCGCAAGCCGTCCGTGCCAACCACCAGCGCGTCGCCATCGGCTAACGATGCGGCCGCTCGTGCCGCGCAGGACATGCAACAGCAACAGCAGCCGCTGCGTACTAGGGAGAGCCGCTGATGAGCAATAGATCGCTGATCGCCCTGATCGCCGCCGTGGTCCTGGCCATTGTGGCCTGGAACAGCTTCTACATCGTGTCCCAGACCGAGCGGGCGGTACTGCTGCGTTTCGGTAAAGTGGTCCAGGCGGATGTTCAGCCAGGCCTGCACGTGAAGATTCCGTACGTGAACCAGGTGCGCAGGTTCGACGCCCGGCTGATGACACTCGACGCGCCTACCCAGCGGTTCCTGACCCTGGAAAAGAAAGCGGTGATGGTCGACGCCTACGCCAAGTGGCGCGTCAAGGACGCTGAACGCTTCTACACCGCCACGTCCGGCATGAAGCAGATCGCCGACGAGCGTCTGTCGCGTCGTCTGGAAAGTGGCCTGCGCGACCAGTTCGGTAAACGTACCCTGCACGAAGTGGTTTCCGGTGAACGTGATGCACTGATGGCTGACATCACTGCATCGCTGAATCGCATGGCGAGCAAGGAACTGGGCATCGAGGTGGTCGACGTGCGCGTCAAGGCCATCGACCTGCCGAAGGAAGTCAACCGCAGCGTGTTCGACCGCATGAGCACCGAGCGTGAGCGTGAAGCCCGCGAGCACCGTGCCAAGGGTAACGAGCTGGCTGAGGGTATCCGTGCCGATGCCGACCGTCAGCGCCGTGTGCTGCTGGCCGAGGCTTATCGCGAAGCAGAAGAAACCCGTGGTGATGGCGATGCCCAAGCGGCCGCTATCTATGCCAAGGCTTACAGCCAGGACGCTGATTTCTATGCGTTCCACCGTAGCCTGCAGGCATACCGCGAGAGCTTCTCGAGCAAGAGCGACGTGATGGTCCTGGACCCGAAGAACGAATTCTTCCGTTACCTGGACAAGAGCAGACCGTGATGCTCAGGCCCTGATTTTCATGCAGCGGCACCCCGCCTGGCAGCTAATGCACCAGGCGGGGTGCATCCTGAATGAAAAGGGGTGTATGATGAGGCAGCCGGGAAATTTCCCGGCTTTTTTGCGTCTGCAAGGTTGATTGGCTCAGCGCCGGTTGACGGTTTGGTCAGCTCGCAAGGCAATTTGAGGGTGTCGGGTACGGTGGCTGCGCTGGGATCAGTGCTGCCCGCTGCTGTGCGCGATACCGGCTTTTCTGACGGTTTGCCTGCTGGCAAGCCGCCCGGACCAGAGGGGAAATGGCGTAATGGCAACGGTAGACCGCTGGCTGCTGCCAGATGGCATCGAGGAAGTACTGCCACCTGAGGCTGCGCGCATCGAGATCGCGCGCCGCCAGGTGTTGGACCTGTTCCAGAGTTGGGGCTACGAACTGGTCGTCACCCCGCATATCGAGTACCTGGAGTCGCTGCTTACCGGCGCCGGCCAGGACCTGGATCAGCGCACCTTCAAGGTAGTGGACCCGCAGTCCGGCCGCCTGATGGGCTTCCGCGCCGACTTCACCCCGCAGGTAGCGCGTATCGATGCGCACACACTGCGCCGTGAAGGCCCGAGCCGGCTGTGCTATGCCGGCAGCGTGCTGCACGCTCAGCCACGTGCCTTGTCCACCTCGCGCAGCCCGATCCAGCTGGGTGCCGAACTGTACGGCGATGCCAGCCCTACCAGCGATGTCGAAGTCATCAGCCTGATGCTCGCCACGCTGCAACTGGCCGATGTGCCGGATGTTCACATGGACCTGGGCCATGTCGGCATCTACCGCGGCCTGGCCCGTGCCGCCGGTCTGTCCGGCGCGGTCGAACAGCAGCTGTTCGACGCCATGCAACGCAAGGCTGTCGATGAAGTGCAGGCGCTGACGGCCGACCTGCCGAAAGACCTGGGCAGCATGCTGCGCGCCCTGGTCGAGCTGTGTGGTGGTCGGGAAGTACTGGCTGAAGCCCGCGTGCGCCTCGGTCGCGCCCCGGCCAGCGTGCTGGCGGCGCTGGATGACCTGCTGGCGATCGCTGATCGCCTGGCGTCGCGCTACCCGGACCTGCCGCTGTACTTCGACCTCGGCGAGCTGCGTGGTTACCACTACCACACGGGCGTGGTGTTCGCCGTGTTCGTGCCAGGCGAAGGCCAATCGATCGCCCAGGGCGGTCGCTACGACGATATCGGCGCCGACTTTGGCCGGGCGCGCCCGGCCACTGGTTTCTCCACGGATTTGAAGACCCTGGTCACACTGGGGCGAGCGGAGGTCGTATTGCCAACTGGCGGCATCTGGATGCCGGACAGTGGCGATGCGGCCCTCTGGCAGCAAGTCTGCCAGTTGCGCAACGAGGGCCAGCGTGTGGTTCAGGCTCTGCCTGGCCAGCCGTTGAGTGCTGCTCTCGAGGCGGATTGTGATCGGCAATTGATTCAGCAAGACGGGCGCTGGCAGGTTCTGCCGCTGGCCCAGTGAGTTTCTGCGTCGGCAACAGGCCGGCAACCAAGTTTGCGTGAATGAGGACCAATGTAATGGGTAAGAATGTCGTCGTCCTGGGCACCCAGTGGGGTGATGAGGGCAAAGGCAAGATCGTCGATCTGCTGACCGAACATGCTGCCGCCGTAGTGCGCTACCAGGGTGGCCACAATGCGGGTCACACCCTGGTGATCAACGGTGAAAAGACCGTTCTGCACCTGATTCCGTCCGGCATCCTGCGTGAAGGCGTGCAGTGCCTGATCGGTAACGGCGTGGTCGTTGCCCCGGATGCACTGATGCGTGAAATCACCAAGCTGGAAGAGAAAGGCGTACCGGTGCGCGAGCGCCTGCGCATTTCCCCGGCTGCGCCGCTGATCCTGTCGTACCATGTGGCCCTGGATCAGGCCCGCGAAAAAGCCCGTGGCGAAGCCAAGATCGGCACCACCGGCCGTGGTATCGGCCCAGCTTACGAAGACAAGGTGGCACGTCGCGGCCTGCGCGTGGGTGATCTGTTCCACCGCGAGCGTTTCGCTGCCAAGCTGGGTGAGCTGCTGGATTACCACAACTTCCAGCTGGTGAACTACTACAAAGAGCCAGCCATCGACTTCCAGCAGACGCTGGACGAGTGCATGGCTTACGCCGAACAGCTCAAGCCGATGATGCTCGACGTCACCGCCGAGCTGCACAACCTGCGTCGCGCCGGCAAGGACATCATGTTCGAAGGCGCCCAGGGCTCGCTGCTGGACATCGACCACGGCACCTACCCGTACGTCACCAGCTCCAACACCACTGCCGGTGGTATTTCCACCGGTTCCGGCGTCGGCCCGATGTACCTCGACTACATCCTCGGTATCACCAAGGCCTACACCACTCGCGTGGGTTCCGGTCCGTTCCCGACCGAACTGTTCGACGAGACCGGTGCTACCCTGGCCAAGCGTGGCCACGAGTTCGGTTCCACCACCGGCCGTGCCCGTCGTTGCGGCTGGTTCGATGCCGTGATCCTGCGTCGCGCCATCGACGTCAACAGCATCTCGGGCATCTGCCTGACCAAGCTGGACGTACTGGACGGCCTGGAAACCATCAACATCTGCGTTGGCTACAAGAACGAGAACGGTGCCGTCATCGACGCGCCTTCCGATGCCGACAGCTACATTGGCCTTGAGCCGGTGTACGAAGAGATGCCAGGCTGGAGCGAGTCGACTCTGGGTGTGAAAACCCTGGAAGAGCTGCCGCAAGCTGCGCGTGACTACATCAAGCGCATCGAAGAGCTGGTTGGCGCGCCGATCGACATCATTTCGACCGGCCCGGACCGCAACGAGACCATCGTGCTGCGTCACCCGTTCGCCTGATCTGCCCTCCAGGCTGATCTGACGCCGCGGCCCTGAGAAGGGCCGCGGCGTTTTCATTTGTGGGCATGTCTGTGCTGGCCAATATCCACCGGTAATCCACCGTTGCCGCCGCTACCGTATTCGCGGGTAAACCCGCTCCTATGTGGGCACACAACGATGGTTGGGCGCAGGCCGTTGTAGGAGCGGGTTTACCCGCGAATGGGCCTGCACACGAAACCCCATTGCTAGACCTTGGCGCATTTCCCCGCTGCCTGCGGCACAACCCTTGCTGTAAGAAGTTTCTGTAGATGCCATCAAAATAGTGGCGCCAGAAAACACGAGGGTTACACCGTGTCTGCCATCCTCTCACTGTTACGAAGCCGCCTCTTGCGGCCTGTGTTTGTTGCCCTTGGTATCGCTCTTTTGGTGCAGGTGCTGGTTGCCGTTGCGCTCACCCGAAGCACGGTCACCGCCCTGGAGGCCGACCTTGGCGAACGGCTGGGTAATGACAGCCGCCAACTCGCAAGCGATCTGGAGCAAGCCGGGCAAGATGTGCGCTCTGGGCTCGACGGCCTGTCCAGCAGTACCCGCCAGCGCCTGAGCGCAGGGTTGTCGGAGCGCCTGCAAAGCGAACAGCAGCAACTGCGCAGCACCCTGGAAAAGAACCTCAAGGATTCCGCCAACGACATGGCCGAGCTGCTGGCTTCGGTTGCCCCGCGGGCGATCTGGGACAACGACGTGCCTGTGCTCTCAGACTTCGCCCGACGCGCTCAGCGTAACCCGAACGTGCTGTTCGTGGTGTACGACGACGCTCAGGGTCAGCACCTGACTCGCTACCTCAACCGGCAAAACCCGATCAACCAGGCCTTGATGGAAAAGGGTCAGGGCGAGCGTGCGCTGGACAAGGTGATTGATGCTGCCCGGCGTGACCCGGCGGTGTACTTCGTCGAAGCCTCGATCAGCCCCAATGGCACGGAAATCGGTAAGGTGGTGATGGGTGTTTCCACTGCCGGCATCGACCATGAGCTAAAGGCGCTGGACCAGCGCTTCGCGGCGCTGATCGCTAGCGGAGAGCAGTTGGTTGGCGACAGCCTGGTCGGTGCTGCTGCCGATAGCGGCAAGACCCTGCGTGAGCGCCTGGAGAAGGCGCAGGGCAGTGCTGCCGCCATGCAGGCCAATACCGCGCAAACCGTGCGCGATGCCGCTGCAGAGCTGCGCTGGCGTATCGGTCTGGGCCTGGTGCTGGTCGGCCTCGGGGTGCTGGTAGTGGTGGCTTTGGTGCTAGGCCGCCGGGTACTGAGCAAGCTGCGCCTGTTGATTGCCGCTCTCGATGACTTGGCGGCCGGCGAAGGTGACTTGACCAAGCGCGTGCCGCTCGACAGCCGAGATGAAATCGGCGACATGGCCTCGGCAGTGAACCGCTTTGTCGACAAGTTGCAGCCGATTGTGCGCGAAGCCGGCGAGGTGGCGCAGCGCACGGGTGTGGAGATTGGCGCGATGGCCCAGCGCAACGCTGGCGCAGATGCTGCCGCCGCATTGCAGCGCGATGAAGTGGCCGCCAGCCTGCGCGACCTGTCGAGCATGGCTGATGAAGCACAAGCCGAAAGCCATGCGATGCAGGCGGCGTTGCAGCAAGTGGTGGATATCCGCCAGGCGACCGATGAAAACAGCCGCACCTCGACCCAGCTTGCCGGTTTGATCGAGAACCTGGCTGGGCAGGTGGATGCCGGCTCCCAGGTGATCGAGCGCTTGGCCAAGCAGAGCGAGCAGATCGAAGTGGTGCTCACGGTGATCCACGGTATCGCCGAGCAGACCAACCTGTTGGCCTTGAACGCCGCCATCGAGGCGGCCCGTGCTGGCGAAACCGGGCGCGGCTTTGCCGTGGTGGCCGACGAGGTGCGCGCGCTGGCGAGCAAGACGCAGAGCTCTACGGGCGATATCCAGGCGCACATCGCAGCATTGCAGAAGGGTGCCAAGGAGGCGGTGGCCACCATCAGCCAGGCTGGGCTCAAGGCTAGCGAAGGCTTGCTGGTGCTGCGTGACAACGAGCGTCGGCAGCAGTCAGTGCAGGCGGCGGTGGAGCAGGTGCATGCGGCCATTGGCTTGGCCACCCGTGCGGCCGAGCAGCAGGCGAATGGCGCGCAGGCGGTGCGTGGGCGGGTGGAGACTATCCATGCTCAGGCTGAGCGTTCGGCTGAGGTGGTGATGCAGACTACGGCCAGCAGCAAGGTGCTGGATGATCTGGCGGCTCAGCTGCGCGCCAGCCTGGGCCAGTTCCGGGCCTGAATCCTGCGCGGTCTCTTGTGAGAGCAATTGTCTTGCTCAATTTCTAAAAGCTGGCGCGATCCCTGTGGGAGCGGGCTTGCCCGCGAACACGGGCGAAGCCCGTGCCATCCACCACGGTGTTGCTATGCTGTCGGCGACACATGGCAAAAGGAGTTGCTAATGTCCGCCCAACTAATCGCTGCCCAGGCCGACCTGAATTTCCTGCACAGTGACAGCGTAAAGCTCACTGACCCGATGACCGCCCTGCAAGCCTACTGCGCCATGACCTCGGACGTCCCCTGCTGGCTGGCCCGGGCCTTCCGCATTCGCGACTTTATCTCACGCCGTTTCAATGTCGCCGATATTCACGGCTTCACTCGCGGCGATCCAACGCATGTGCCAGCCGTCGGTGAGCGCCTGGACTTCTTCACTGTCGAGACCATCAGCGACCAGCAGCTGGTGCTGACTTCGCGTGATACGCACTTGGCGGTGATGGTCTGCATGGATGTGTACGGGCAAAGCTTAAGCGTGACCACATCGGTGCTGTGCCTCAATACTTTTGGCCGGTTGTACATGCTGCCGGTCGGCATGGTGCATGGCCTGATCGTAAGGAAAATGCTGGAGAAGCTTTAAGCAGCATCGAAACTGACCAGGAAACATTCTTTTACTGACCAAATCGTTATCATCGTCGAATCTGTAGGAGATTTCCCAAATATTCCTTGATAGGGCGTTTGCTGTTGCAAGGGCTGACACAGGGGTTAGTGTTGTATTGAGCCTGAAGGCGGTCGGTACCGGCCGCCGTTTTACTTCGGGAGCAACCTCAGGATGACGACGTCTGAACATCGTCGTTATCAGCCGGACCTTTACCAGGGAGAGGTAAGCATGGCTTTCGATGCTTATGTTCATATCGCGGAAGTCACTGGCGAAGCACTGGATGAGCAGTACGCCAACTGGATCGAA
The DNA here is from genome assembly GCF_043105275.1 of Pseudomonas sp. TYF_14. Taxonomy (NCBI): domain Bacteria; kingdom Pseudomonadati; phylum Pseudomonadota; class Gammaproteobacteria; order Pseudomonadales; family Pseudomonadaceae; genus Pseudomonas; species Pseudomonas sp. TYF_14. Next base: position 262,445 of record NZ_JBICLK010000086.1, on the reverse strand, counting down.
ATCATCGGCTACAAGTTCGGTGCCAACCAGAGCACCTCTGCCACCGCAAGCTCCGCAGGCGGCGCATCGTCAGGCCGCACCACACTCACCAACTTCACCTTCACTAAGTACCTGGACAGTGCCAGCTGCAAGCTGCTGGAGGCGAGCTGTGCCGGGCAGCACCTGAAGGAAGTGAAGCTCGTGCTGTGTCGTGCGGGTGGCGACAAGCTCAAGTACTACGAAGTCGTCCTGGAAGAAGTGGCGTCAACCGAACTGTCAATTCGTAACGCTTGCGTGCTTGGGCGGGAGGAGGAGTGCAGAAAGGCTGAGTATGTCGAGAGGAGTTCGCTAGTTGCGAGCTTGGGGCTAGGAGGAATGGGTGGACATGTCGGGGGCCTATTGGGGCCAATAGCATGTGTTGCTGTAGGTATTCCCACCGGTGGAACGGCAACTTTCGCATGTGCGGTATTGGGGGGAGCGGCTGGAGGTATTGCTGGCGGTGAGTTTGGTGAGGTATTGGGAGAAAGCGTGGTGGAGATTTTGTATGAGGCAGTGCGATGAGTAACTTGCACCTGGCAGTGCTTGGTGTGTTTGTAATTATCTCCCCGTTTTTGATGTTTGGTGTGTGGGTATTCGTTGCGTATCGATATCTGGATCGTATCGAATCAATCTTGTCAAATAGCCGAATGGTGGCTGTGAACAGAGAAATATATTCTCATGCTGGGCTGCTTGGGAAAGTCATGCGGCTAGGATCAATCTCTGCAATGCTGTCTATGAAATATTTTAGCGTTCGAAAGGGCCTATTAGATCGCAATGATGTTGCTAAGGCTCCCGCCGACCTGCAAAGGCTGTTAGTGCGCTTGTGGACCGTGCAAATTTTGCTGATTGCACTGATTGTTCTTTTTTTTGTTTGGATAGAGTACTTGAGGTAAGCCCTGGTCAAAAAGAATGCAACCCATTGTTTTCTAAGCACTCAAGCAGCCGCCAGCTGAAACCCCAGCTTGTCGATCTATAGAAGCTATCGAAAAAGCTTTAGCGAAATGCAAGTATATTCAGAATAATAGGGAAAAAACTTTTCAGCGGCTGGCCTTACTGGAAAATTAATGCGTACTTGCCTGGCGGCAAATATGCTCATGATTCCAGGGTCGTTTGTTCGAAAAGGTGTGGCAGATATTCCAGATCTCGAGAGTTTCCCAAGGTCTATGAAAAGAGTTTTGTTATCCTCTTGGGTGGGACTTGTAGTATCTACGACCTTGTTCTTTGCTTTCAACTGGCTAGTGGGAGTTTTAAAGTGAACTTGTGATGAAGTCTCAGGCACTCAGGCTTGTGCCCAGGCCACATGGCGGCCTGGGCAGGCTTTCAAGCCTTGTTCAAATACATCCGCGTAGTCAGCAAATACACCGGCAACCCCGACACCACAATCAACAACGCCGCATACGGCGCCGCCGCCGCGAACTCGACGTTGGCTGTGTGTGCCCACACCTCGGTGGCCAGGGTGGTCATGCCGGTCGGGCTGAGCAGCAGGGTAGCCGTCAGCTCTTTCATGGCATCCAGGAACACCAGCGCAAAGGCTGCCGCCATGGCCGGGAAGATGATCGGCAAGGTCACCCGGCAGAACGCGGCAAAGCTGCTGGCGCCAAGGGTGCGCGCAGCTTCTTCCAGCGTTGGTGAGGCCTTGTTCAGTGCGGTGCGCACCGGCGACTGGGCCAGCGGCAGGAACAGCAGTGCATAGGCCAGCAGCAATAGTGCCGTGGTCTGGTACAGCGCCGGCACGTAGTGCAGGGCGAAGAACACCAACGTCAGGGCAATCACCAGGCCGGGCAGGGCGTGCAGCAGATAGGGCAGACGCTCGGCCCAAATCGCCAGGCGGCCTTTGTAGCGCACCACCAGGAAGCTGATAGGCAGAGCCAGCAGCACACAGAAGCCGGCACCGCCCAGCGACACCGACAGCGAGGTGAACAACGCCTTCGAGATGGCCGCCACCGGGAATGCCGCCGACGAACCCACGCTCAGCCAGTAACCGAGCATCGCCAGCGGAATGCCGCTGCCCAGCACCGCCAGGCCCACGCAGAACAGTTGCGCCAGCACCGCCCAGCCGCGCAGCCGCACCGGTTGCGCACGCCGCGCTACGCCCTGGCCGATGCGTACATGGCGGGCTTTGCCGCGCACCCGCAGTTCCAGCCACAGCATTGCCAGGCACATCGCCAGCAGCACGGCAGACAGCATGGCCGCGTTGGCGTTGCTGAACTCCAGTTCGAACTGCTGGTAGATCGCCGTGGTAAAGGTTTGCAGGCCGAGGATCGACAATGCGCCAAACTCCACCAGCATATGCAGGGCAATCAGTAGCGCACCGCCGAGCATCGACGGCCACAGCAGTGGCAGGGTGACTTTGCTGAACACGCCCCAGCGGCTGCAACCCAGAGTGCGTGCCGACTCCTCCAGCGAGGTGTCGAGGTTGCGCAGGGTCGCGGCAACGGGCAGGAACACCAGCGGGTACTTGGACAGGGCCATGACCATGATCGCGCCGCCCAGGCCTTCAAAGTCCGAACTTAGCGACACCCAGGTGAAGCTGCTGACGAACGACGGCACGGCGAATGGCAGGCATAGCACCACGCCCCACAACCGGCGGCCGGCCAGGTTGCTGCGCTCCAGCAGCCAGGCCAGTGCCAGGCCGACCACCATGCAGGTCAGCGTCACCCCGACCATCAGCAGCAGGGTGTTGCGCATCAGCCCCCAGACAAAGGGCCGCCACAGCAGGTGCAAGGCTTCGCGCCAGCCGGCTTCCCAGGCTTTGATGGCGACATAAGCCAGTGGCAGCAAGCTCATTGCCACTAGGAACAGCACAGGCAGCACTACCCAGATGGAAGGGCGCTTGCGGCGCGGTACGAAGCGTACCGGCACCGGTTCGGACAGGGCGGCAGTCATCAGAGCAAGCCGACCTCACGCTCAAGTTCGATGGCTTCCTCGGCATTGCCCAGGTCAGCTGGCGAGATCTTCGGCGGGCGCAGCTCGTCGAACGGTTTCAGGCCGCGGTCAGAAACCATGCCCTTGTGCAGTGGGTACTCGGCGGTGGTCTGGGTGATCACGCGCTGGCCTTCTTCGCTGGCCATCCAGTTGAGCAGGGCCTGGGCTTCTTTCGGGTGTTTGCTGGCCTTGACCACGCCTGCGCCGGAGATAGTGACCAGGTTGCCAGCATCGCCGTCGGCCAGGTAGTAGAGCTTGGTGTCCAGCTTGCCGCGTTCGCGTTCAAGTGCGTACCAGTAGTAGTTGTTAACCAGTACTGCAGCCACTTCACCTTTTTCCACAGCTTTGAGGGCGACCATGTTGTTGGTGTAGGTCTTGCCGAAGGCTTTCAGGCCGGTCAACCATTCTTCAGTGGCTTCGCGCCCGTGCATCTTCAGAATGGCCACGGCCTGCTCCTGGAACGCACCGCTGGTAGGGACGTAGCCGACGCGCCCTTCCCACTCAGGGTTGGCGAAGTCCATCACCGTGGTCGGCAGGTCTTTCTCGTCGACTTTCTTCGGGTTGTACACCACGATGCGCGTACGGGCGGTGATACCCATCCAGGTGCCGTTGGCGCCAACGTACTCCTTGGGCATCATGTTCAGCGTGGCGTCGTCAATCTTGGCCAGCAGGCCCAGCTCGCCCAGGTTGTTCAGGGGCGGGGACTCTTCGGTGTAGATGATGTCGGCCGGCGAACGATCACCTTCCTCGATGATCTGGCTGGCCAGCTGGTTGCTGCTGCCTTTGCGGATGTCGATGTGAATGCCGGTCTTGGCCTCATAGGCCTTGGCAATGGCTTCGCCAATTTCCTTGTGCTGACCGTTGTACATGGTCAGCGTGACCGGTGCGTCTGCCATGGCGGCCGGAGCGCCGATGACCAGGCTCAGCACTGCGGCGGCCAGGGTACGCATCAGCGGTTGCGGGCGGATCGTCATGCGGGTACTTCCTCGCTTACGGCTACATATTTGGAAACAATGGTAAACGAAATTGTTTCTCAAGTGGCCGTGTGACGAGAAATTCATGGTCAGACCATGGTGCAAGGGGGGGGAGGGGGCACATAAATCGCAGGCAAGAAAAAACCCACTAGCAAGCTAGTGGGTTTTTGTATGGTGCCCAGGAGAAGACTCGAACTTCCACGACCTTGCGGTCACTGATACCTGAAACCAGCGCGTCTACCAATTCCGCCACCTGGGCAAAGCTTTACATCATCTGCAGAAGGCGACTATCGTTCGCTTTCACACAGTAGTAACAGATCCTTGGTCATCTGTTACTTGAAAATATTTGGTGCCCAGGAGAAGACTCGAACTTCCACGACCTTGCGGTCACTGATACCTGAAACCAGCGCGTCTACCAATTCCGCCACCTGGGCACACATTCGAGGTTACTTGATGCTTTACAGCGTCGTTCATCTCTACTACAACTTCGGGGTTGTCCGTCGTTGTGGTGCGCACTATACGGACGCTCCCCAAGGCTGTAAAGCCCCCAATCGAAAAAAAATTCAAAAAATTCAACTTGTTGATTCCACAAGCCTATTTCTGCTGTTTATGCACTGCAGCGGGGGCTGTCCAAGGCAGACATTTCCGGTTTCAATACGCCTATGCCAGAATTCCTATCTATATACCCCAAGGTGAACCCCTTCTGATGGCCGATTGGCAATCCCTCGATCCCGAGGCCGCTCGCGAAGCGGAAAAATACGACAACCCCATTCCCAGCCGTGAGCTGATCCTGCAGCGTCTCGCCGACCGAGGCGAACCTGCTGCCCGCGAGGAGCTGGCAAAAGAGTTCGGTCTGTATGAAGAAGACCAGATCGAAGCCCTGCGCCGCCGCCTGCGTGCCATGGAGCGCGATGGCCAGCTTATCTATACCCGGCGCGGCACTTATGCCCCGGTAGACAAGCTGGACCTGATCTGTGGTCGCGTCTCCGGCCACCGCGACGGCTTCGGCTTCCTTATTCCCGATGACGGCAGCGAAGACCTGTTCCTCAGCCCGTCGCAGATGCGACTGGTGTTCGACGGCGACCGCGGCTTGGCCCGCGTCTCCGGTGTCGACCGCCGTGGCCGCCGTGAAGGCGTGCTGGTCGAAGTCATCTCCCGTGCCCACGAAAGCGTGGTCGGCCGCTATTTCGAAGAAGGCGGCATCGGCTACGTGACCCCGGACAACCCGAAGATCCAGCAGGAAGTGCTGGTGACCGCCGGGCGCAACGGCGGTGCCAAGATCGGCCAGTTCGTCGAGATCAAGATCACCCACTGGCCGACTCCGCGCTTCCAGCCGCAAGGCGATGTGGTCGAAGTCATCGGCAACTACATGGCGCCGGGCATGGAAATCGACGTTGCCCTGCGCAGCTACGACATTCCGCACGTCTGGCCCAATGATGTGGTCAAGGAAGCACGCAAGTTCCGCTCCGAAGTCGAGGAGAAGGACAAAGAGAAGCGTGTCGACCTGCGTCATCTGCCGTTCGTCACCATCGACGGTGAAGACGCCCGCGACTTCGATGATGCCGTTTATTGCGAACCGCTGGGCAAGCTGCGTCTGTTCTCCGGTGGCTGGCGCCTGTACGTGGCCATCGCTGACGTCTCCAGCTATGTGCGTCTGGGCTCTGCCCTGGATGTCGAAGCCCAGCAGCGCGGTAACTCGGTGTACTTCCCCGAGCGCGTGGTGCCGATGCTCCCCGAAGAGCTGTCCAACGGCCTGTGCTCGCTGAACCCGCATGTCGACCGGTTGGCCATGGTCTGTGAAATGACCATGAACAAAGCCGGCCAGATGGTCGACTATCAGTTCTACGAAGGCGTGATCCACTCCCATGCCCGTCTGACCTACAACAAGGTCAGCAGCATGCTCGAGCACTCGCGTACCCGTGAGGGCAAGGCGCTGCGCGAAGAGTACAAGGAGGTCGTGCCGGACCTGAAGAACCTGTACAACCTGTACAAGGTGCTGGTGGAGGCGCGCCACACCCGGGGTGCCATCGACTTCGAGACCCAGGAAACCCGCATCATCTTCGGCGAGGAGCGCAAGATCGCCGAAATCCGCCCGACCGTGCGCAACGACGCCCACAAGCTGATCGAGGAATGCATGCTGGCGGCCAACGTGGCCACCGCCGAGTTCCTGCAGAAGCACGGCGTACCGGCCCTGTACCGCGTGCATGACGGCCCGCCGCCGGAGCGCCTGGAAAAACTGCGCACCTTCCTCGGCGAGTTGGGCCTTAGCCTGCACAAGGGCAAGGACCCGTCGCCGAAGGACTACCAGGCCCTGCTGGCGAGCATCGCCGGTCGCCCGGACTTCCACCTGATCCAGACGGTGATGCTGCGCTCGCTGAGCCAGGCCGTGTACAGCACCGAGAACAACGGCCACTTCGGCCTGAACTACGAGGCGTACACCCACTTCACCTCGCCGATCCGTCGTTACCCGGACCTGCTGGTGCATCGCGCCATCCGCAGCATCATCCGCTCCAAGGTCGATACCCCGCACGTCAAGCGTGCCGGCGCCATGAGCATTCCCAAGGCGCGTATCTACCCGTACGACGAGAACACCCTGGAGCAACTCGGCGAGCAGTGCTCGATGACCGAGCGCCGGGCCGACGAAGCCACCCGTGACGTGGTCAACTGGCTCAAGTGCGAGTTCATGAAAGACCGCGTGGGCGAGACCTTCCCGGGTGTGATCACTGCGGTTACCGGTTTCGGCCTGTTCGTCGAACTGACCGATATCTATGTAGAGGGCCTGGTGCACGTCAGTGCGTTGCCGGGTGACTACTACCACTTCGACCCGGTACACCATCGCCTGGCCGGCGAGCGCACCGGTCGCAGCTTCCGCTTGGGCGACACCATCGAAGTCAAGGTCATGCGTGTTGATCTGGATGAGCGCAAGATCGACTTCGAAGTGTCGGAAAAGACCCTCGCCGCACCGATCGGCCGCAAGCAGCGTGGCGCCGCACCGGTTGCGGAAAAAGCCGAGCAGCAGCCGACAACCGAAGCGAAAGCCACGCCCAAGCCGCGCAGCCGCAAAAGCGAAGCGTCCGAAGCGTACTTCCCCAAGGATGCTGTGCAGCGTAACGCAGAAGTGCGTAAAAGCCGCGAGATGAAAAAAGCGCTGATGACCGACGCGCGCAGCAGTGCTGGCAGCAAATCGGAGAAAGGTGGCAAGCCGTCCGGCAAACCGACCAAGCACCGTAAAGGCCCGCCGAAGTCCGGCGCTCCACGCAAAAACAAGAGCAATTCATGAGTCAGCTGGAAAAAATCTACGGCGTACACGCCGTGCAGGCATTGCTGCAGCACCATCCAAAGCGGGTCAAGCAGATCTGGCTGTCGGAAGGGCGCAGCGAGCCACGCCTCGAAACCTTGCTGGCGCTGGCCGCGGAAAACCGCGTGCCGGTCGGCCAGGCCGAGCGCCGTGAGATGGATGCCTGGGTCGAAGGCGTGCACCAAGGCGTTGTAGCCGAGGTCAGTCCGAGCCAGGTGTGGGGCGAGCTGATGCTCGAAGAGCTGCTTGAGCGCACAGAAACGCCGCCGCTGATCCTGGTGCTGGACGGCGTGACCGACCCGCACAACCTCGGCGCTTGTCTGCGTACCGCGGATGCGGCCGGTGCCACGGCAGTGATCGTGCCCAAGGACAAATCCGCAACGTTGACGCCGGTTGTGCGAAAGGTGGCTTGTGGGGCGGCCGAAGTCATTCCGCTGGTGGCTGTGACCAACCTGGCGCGTACGCTTGAGAAGTTGCAGCAGCGTGGCCTGTGGGTAGTGGGTACTGCTGGCGAGGCCGAGCAGGAGATCTACCAGCAGGACCTGACCGGGCCACTGGTGATGATCATGGGGGCGGAAGGCAAGGGCATGCGCCGGCTCACCCGTGAGCATTGCGACTTCCTGGTCAAGTTGCCGATGGCGGGTAGCGTCAGCAGCCTTAACGTGTCGGTGGCGACCGGGGTTTGTCTGTTCGAAGCCGTGCGTCAGCGGCAGGTCAAGCGCTGACTCTCAGCCTGTTCCGGCCTCTTCGCGGGTGAACCCGCTCCTACAGGGTGATTGCGTTCCCCTGTAGGACTGGGTTCACCCGCGAAAGGGCCCGCAGCTTGTGAATATGTTTCAGGCTGTTCAAATATTCACCAATCACCTTGCTTGTGCGCCCCGGCTTCTCTACAATTGCGCCCCTTGCCGAGCTGGCAGGCGCTCATGTGCCTCCCCTCCGTGCAAGACATACAGTGTCATTCACTCCTTGTCTGACCAGATTCACTGGCAGACTACTAACCCGTAAGGAGCATTCATGCGTCATTACGAAATCATCTTCCTGGTTCACCCGGACCAGAGCGAACAAGTCGGCGGCATGGTTGAGCGTTACACCAAGCTGATCGAAGAAGATGGTGGCAAGATCCACCGCCTGGAAGACTGGGGCCGTCGTCAACTGGCCTACGCAATCAACAATGTTCACAAGGCTCACTACGTGATGCTGAACGTTGAGTGCACCGGCAAAGCCCTGGCCGAGCTGGAAGACAACTTCCGCTACAACGATGCCGTTATCCGTAACCTGGTCATCCGTCGCGACGAAGCCGTTACCGGCCAGTCCGAGATGCTGAAGGCTGAAGAGAACCGCAGCGAGCGCCGTGAGCGTCGCGAGCGTCCTGAGCATGCTGACTCCGCCGAAGGCGACGACAGCAATGACAGCGACTCCAGCGATAACGCTGACGAGTAATCCACGGACCTTTAGAGGAGCCTATTAAATGGCACGTTTCTTCCGTCGTCGTAAATTCTGCCGCTTCACTGCTGAAGACGTGAAAGAGATCGACTTCAAAGATCTCAACACCCTGAAAGCTTACGTATCCGAAACCGGCAAGATCGTTCCAAGCCGTATCACCGGTACCAAAGCTCGTTATCAGCGTCAGCTGGCTACCGCTATCAAGCGCGCCCGCTTCCTGGCCCTGCTGCCCTACACCGACAGCCACGGCCGCTGAGACCGGGTCGTCGACAAGCAGTAAGGGATTAGCATGCGAGCGTTAGCAAGTTTCATCATGCGCGGTCGTGTGCAGGCCACCCTCGTGGTGGTCATCAGCGCGGTACTGCCGCTGCTGTTCTGGTTGAGTGCCGCTGCCGGCAGCCTCGTGCTGCTGCGGCGTGGGTTCAAGGATGCTACATCGGTCATCGCCGGCGGCTTGCTGGCCGGGCTGGCCGTGTGGGTCATGGGTGATCCCATCACCTTTCTGGTGATTGCGGGTGCCTTGGCCCTGGCCGCCATGTTGCGTGCCGAGCACCCCTGGAGCCGGGTGTTGCTCGCCAGTGCCGTGTTCGCCGTGGCTTTCAGCCTCGTGCTTGATCTGGCGCTGGCGCAAACCTTCGATGTGCTGGCCAAGGCGTTTGCCGAAGCCATGCCGAAAATCGAAGGGCAACCGGTGCTCTCCGGTGAGCTGATCCGCCCTGTGCTGGTCGCTTCCACAGCAGTGACGGTGCAATTGTTCAGTGTGCTGGCGTTGATGCTGGCGCGCTATTGGCAGGCAGCGTTGTACAACCCTGGAGGCTTCGGTCGCGAGTTTCGCGAACTGAAGTTGCCGAAACAGACCATGGCGGTCTTGGTGGCAGTGATGGTGGTGGCGCCGTTTATCGGCCCGCAGTTCATCATCCTGGCATCGGCTTCCAGCCTGGTACTGGTGCTGGCCGGCATCGCCTTGATGCACGGGCTGGTGGCACAGGGCCGACTGGCCGGTTTCTGGCTGGTGGGGATGTACGTGACGCTACCGCTGATCATGCAGCTGATTTATCCGTTGCTGATGGTTTTGGCCATTGTCGACAGCCTGATTGATTTTCGCGGTCGCAAGTCCCCTCCGGGGAAAGACTCCGCGAACGGTGAAGGTTAAAAGTTAAGAGGTTTTACCAAATGGAACTGATCCTGCTGGAAAAAGTCGCTAACCTGGGCAACCTGGGCGACAAAGTAAAAGTTAAGGCTGGTTACGGCCGTAACTTCCTGCTGCCATTCGGCAAGGCCACCGTTGCCAACGCCGCCAACCTGGCTGCGTTCGAAGAGCGTCGTGCCGAGCTGGAAAAAGCAGCCGCTGACAAGAAAGCTTCGGCTGAAAGCCGCGCTGCCCAACTGGCCGAGCTGGAAGTGACCATCACTGCCACCGCTGGCGACGAAGGCAAGCTGTTCGGTTCGATCGGCACCCACGACATCGCTGACGCCCTGACCGCCTCCGGCGTTGAAGTGGCCAAGGCTGAAGTTCGTCTGCCGAACGGCACCATCCGTCAGGTTGGCGAATACGACGTAGCCGTGCACCTGCACAGCGACGTTGAAGCCACCGTACGCGTGGTCGTCGTAGCTGCCTAAGCTGCGCTAACTGGCTGGCTCCTTGCGAGTCAGGCGGTTAACATCGGGCACGGTCCTGTTTTCGACAGGCCGTGCCCTTTGTCTTTTTCATCCTCCAGAATTCTTTCGTGGCCATGAACGAGATCACCACCTCCGAACAGCTTGACCTGCAAACCGCAGCCCTGAAGGTACCGCCGCATTCCATCGAGGCCGAACAGGCCGTGCTCGGTGGCCTGATGCTGGACAACAATGCCTGGGAGCGGGTGCTGGACCAGGTGTCGGACGGCGACTTCTACCGGCATGACCACCGGCTGATCTTCCGCGCTGTGCACAAGTTGGCCGACGCCAACCAGCCATTCGACGTGGTGACCCTGCACGAGCAGTTGGACAAGGAAGGCCTGTCCTCGCAAGTCGGCGGCTTGGCTTACCTGGCCGAGCTGGCCAAGAACACCCCTTCGGTGGCCAACATCAAGGCCTACGCCGCGATCATTCGTGAGCGGGCCACGTTGCGCCAGCTGATCAGCATCAGTACCGACATCGCCGACAACGCGTTCAACCCGCAGGGGCGCAACGCTGCCGAGATTCTCGACGATGCCGAACGGCAGATCTTCCAGATCGCCGAGGCGCGGCCTAAAACCGGCGGCCCGGTGGGCGTCAACGAGCTGTTGACCATGGCCATCGACCGCATTGATACGCTGTTCAACTCCGACAGTGACATCACCGGTATCTCCACCGGTTACACCGACCTGGACGAGAAGACCAGCGGGCTGCAGGCAGCCGACCTGATCATCGTCGCGGGTCGTCCGTCGATGGGTAAGACCACCTTCGCCATGAACCTGGTGGAAAACGCCGTACTGCGTACCGACAAGGCGGTGTTGGTGTTCTCCCTCGAGATGCCAGGTGAGTCGCTGATCATGCGTATGCTCTCGTCCCTGGGGCGTATCGACCAGACCAAAGTCCGTTCCGGCCAGCTGGATGACGACGACTGGCCGCGCCTGACCTCGGCAGTGAACCTGCTCAACGACCGAAAATTGTTCATCGACGATACGGCGGGTATCAGCCCTTCGGAAATGCGCGCGCGTACCCGCCGCCTGGCCCGTGAGCATGGTGAAATCGCCATGATCATGGTCGACTACCTGCAGCTGATGCAGATCCCGGGGTCGGCCGGTGACAACCGTACCAACGAAATTTCCGAGATTTCCCGCTCGCTCAAGGCCCTGGCCAAAGAATTCAACTGCCCGGTCATTGCCCTTTCGCAGCTGAACCGCTCGCTGGAACAGCGCCCGAACAAACGCCCGGTGAACTCCGACTTGCGTGAATCCGGTGCAATCGAGCAGGACGCCGACGTGATCATGTTCGTGTACCGCGACGAGGTGTACCACCCCGAGACCGAGCACAAGGGCGTGGCGGAAATCATCATCGGCAAACAGCGTAACGGCCCCATCGGCTTCGTGCGTTTGGCGTTTATCGGCAAGTACACCCGGTTCGAGAACTTGGCGCCGGGGATGTACAACTTTGATGATGATGAATAACCCATTGAGCTAGCAAGGCCGCTCCTACAAGGTTTGTGGTGCGCCTGCTAGCTCTGAAATCTGAGCGATGTTCGTTTGCCCTTGGCTGATGATCCGCCCCTCGCTCAGGGTGATCACCCGGTCAAACCGCGACAGTGCGCTCTGATCATGCGTCACGCAAATCAGCCCTCGCCCTTTAAATGCTTCGAACAACAGGTCCCAGGTACGCTCTGCCGACGCGGCATCGAGCCCGGCTGTGGGTTCGTCAAAGAAATTGAATTCCCCAGGCTGATTAAGAAGGCGTAGCAGCGTCAGCCTGCGTGCTTCGCCGCCCGATATCGATTCTGCGCGTGCATCCAGATCAAGTTCGTACCAGTCTTTGCTCAGGCCCAACCGTTCAAGCCATCGTTCGATTTGAGCGCGATCATGAGCTTGCTCGAACAGCACCGCGCGGGGCAGGGGGCCGGGAATGAAATGCGCATCCTGAGGGCAGAGTCGTAATCGACTGAATTGTTCACTAGCGTCGAGCGACGCCAGGCACCTGCCGTGCAGGTGCACATCCTTGCGCAACGGGAATATCGTTCCCGCCAGCGTATGCAGAAGTGTCGATTTACCACATCCGCTGGGCCCGATCAGTGCGACCCGTTCTCCTTTGTGCAGTACCAAGGGTTCTTCGATGTGAAGTTGTACAGTATCTCGAGCGCTCAACTGGCACGGGGCGATGCTTAGGCCAGCGTCCTTGTCTTGGGACTTCGCCTCAGTAGTGCATGCTGGGCCGAACGAGGGGAGCTGGAGCCAGTGTTCGAGTTTGCGTTTGTCTAGCCGAAACTGGTCTAGCAATCGCCAGGCCTCAGCAAGTTGCGCAACCCCTGCCAGCAATCCGCTCACCAAGGTGAAGAGAGCAACCAGCTCGCCCAGGCTCAATTGCGGTGTTGCCAGAGCCTGATCATGGATACCCCACATGAGCAAACCGCCACTGCCCAGGCCTATGAACAGGGTGCGCAGGCTCTGAATCCAACCCCCACTGTGAGCTACCTGCACTGCTGAGTCGGCATAGTGCGAAAGTGTCTGGTTGACCGGGAGCATTGCGGCATCCTCGGCCTTTTCCAGTTTGACCGTTGCCGCGCTGGCGAAGGTATCGACCCATTGTTCCGCCAGTTCATCCTCGCGCGCGTTCACTGCCTCGATATGTGGCCGGCGCCAGCGCACCAGGCGATCGTTGGCCCACAGGTAGGCCAGGCTCAAAGGGATGAGGCCGATCAATACCGAAGTAGCCCCCAGGTAAGCGAAGAGCGTTATCAGCACTGCAGCTTCGGCTAGCACCGGCCATGCCGAGCCAATCAGAAAGCCTAACCACCGCTCCTGTGCGGTAATGCCCCTATCCAGTACTTTTACCAGTGTTCCGCCATGGAGTTGTCCATAGGCCTCGAAGCGCTTGTCCAGCAATTCGCGGCACCAGCGGATGGAAAGTTGCTTCACGCGTTCCTGGCAAAGCCGCGCCAGGCACCAGGCTTGTAGAGGGGTCATTGAGGCTTGTAATGCGACAAGGCATATGAAGGCTCCTAGCAGAAGCTGGGAAGACGCGGCTGAGGTGGCCAGGTTGTCAATGATGTCGGCCAAGACTAGAGCAGGTACGACGGTCGCGATTTTCAGGAGCAGTGTCGCGCCGAGGGCGGCGAGAATTCCTCTATAGATTTGCATGTCATTGCCTTATGCCTTTGAGTGCACTCTGTGGCGCGACTGGAATACCTGATCTGATCAGGTGGAAGCGTTCAAGTCCGGGTATGAACACCTGAACAACCGTAGCGAGATTCGGGTGCTCATAAAGTGTGCGATAGAATGCGACCTTATTATGTTTTTCCAAGTTGATCAGTGTTCGCTTGACTTGCCCGCGCACGCTGAGGTCGGTATGCGGAGGGTGAAAAGCGGGTACAGCATATGTGGGGCATGGGTGTATAAGTGCTGAAAGGCGGGTTGAATGAGTAAGCATTTTTTCAGCAGAGAGATCCTCTTGTTTTTCTGTGGCCCCAGAAAGCTGCTCGCACTGAATCTGCTCCGTTACGGCGCGGTACATTGCAATGGAGGGGTTGATGGAGCTGCCGGAGCCAATGCTGCTGAGTGAACCTTCTTTTTTACTACGAGAAACAGCAATGCAAAATGAAACTTCGTAGAAGTCGTGCGTCAAGTATATTTCTAGTTTTTTGGCTCGGCGGAGAAGCTCGGTATCATGGGCAAATGTTTCTTCCAGAAAAGAACTCGAAGGTTGGTAAAGTTCGGGTGGGGAAGTCAGGCCACAAAGTGATAGGTAGTACATAGAAAGTGCGTGACGTTCGATAGCTTCATTGATGGCGTGGAGCAGAGCCTCGTTCTCCGTGCAGCCAAGTGCTGTACCAGAGTTAGTCGAATATTTGGAAAGAAAGTCCGCTGCAGTTTTTTCGATTTCATCAATGTTTCTGGAGGAAGGTGCTATCAATATCGCGGGAATGGCTATTTCGTCGTAGCTGTTCAATGCCTGAAGACTGAAATAAGGTATTCGGCAATCCGGGGGAATGGATTTTAGGAGCCAATCGTCAAATGGGGCTATCGATTGCAAAATTTGGTCGCTTTCGATGAGTGGTGGAGTGCTCTTGTCGACGAAGTAATGCTCTAGGCTCTCGGCAAGGGCTCCTAGTTCGCAATGCTCCCCTTTTCCTGCTCCGCAAGAAACTTCTTTGTAGGCGCTGTCGTATAAGTGGCATGTGGCGACCAGGCTATTCTTTTTTGATAGTTCTGTTTTCGATTGAAGCCCTAAGTGATGATGCATTCTTGTCAAGCGGTTGTAGGCCTCTTCTATGTTCAGCTCGCGTTCGGTGATCATGTTCTGCTCCTTGGTAGAGCCAGAAGGGGCTAAGCCCCTTCTGGTTTGTCACTTACAGAAGGTTGAGAAATTCAACCTCGGACTCGGTGAATGTGTAGTTCATCACGCGTGGGATCTGCAGAGTGTGGATTTCAGAACGACGACGTCCCATGGCTAATGCTCCTATAGAGTTGGTTTGAGTGCGCCTTTCAGCGCGTCACTGTTGTAGCACTTGTTTTTTTGGGGGTTCAAGATCTTCTCGGGATTTGTTGAGGAAAGTTAATGTAGGATTTTTTACTAAGACTAGAAGGTCGATTCCTACAATTCTTAAGAGATAAAGAAAAAAGCACCAATAATTAGCTGGTTAGCACTTTCTCAGGGTTGGGTAGGCTAAACATTCAGTAAAAAACTGAAGGAATTGCGATCGCTCAGCAGGGGGCGCGATCGCCATCGGTCTAAGCAGGCTCAGGTTTTCCTGTGAGTAATCGCCTTGCCCCGATCCACCCCACGATCCCCCTTTTCTTGAAGACAACCCGATGCAGGGGCAGGGGCCTGCTGTAAGGCTTCGTTGATGTGTTGCCTGGGCTGGCCCTTTCGCGGGTGAACCCGCTCCTACAGGTTCACCATAGGCTTCAAGAGTTGCACCGTACCTGTGGGAGCGGGTTTACCCCACCCGTTGTTCCGCATCGAGCCCGGGATCCAGTGTAGAGACGCCCGCGAGCAGTCTTCGGAGTTGATGGGCTATGTGCGCGAACTGACCATCACCGGGTTGATGGATGAGAAGCCGATGATGATCTGGGCTGCCCATTACCTGAGTGCGATGGCCAAGGCGCTGATGGATGATGCTGAGCTGTGGATGAGGCAGTGAGGGGTTGGCTTCAGGTTGCATGAAGGCCGCCAGGAGTTCGCCGCAACAGTTTCAGCGCCTATGAGATCGAGCGCCGCCCGCGCGGCGCTTGATCTCAAAGGCGCTGCAAGGATTCTGTCGAACACCTGGCAACCCCACTACACCCCTCAACCCAACCACCTGCCACGTCCATCCCCCAACCGTCGCCCCGCCCACCAATCCCCACGAATCCAGTCGGATTTGGTCAAAATTTGTGCTATATTCCGCGCCCGCGATTTCCCTGCACACCAGAACCGGTCACTGACATGCAAGCAGCCAAACCACTCTACGACTATCCCAAGTACTGGGCCGAATGCTTCGGACCAGCACCTTTCCTGCCAATGAGCAGGGAGGAGATGGATCTGCTCGGCTGGGATTCCTGCGACATCATCATCGTGACCGGTGATGCCTACGTCGACCATCCGTCGTTCGGCATGGCCATCATTGGCCGTCTGCTGGAAGCCCAAGGCTTCCGCGTGGGCATCATCGCCCAGCCGAACTGGCAGTCGAAAGACGACTTCATGAAGCTCGGCGAACCGAACCTGTTCTTCGGTGTGGCCGCCGGCAATATGGACTCGATGATCAACCGCTACACCGCGGACAAGAAGATCCGTTCCGACGATGCCTACACCCCGGGTGGCCTGGCCGGCAGCCGTCCGGACCGTGCCAGCCTGGTGTACAGCCAGCGCTGCAAGGAAGCCTACAAGCATGTGCCGATCGTGCTCGGCGGCATCGAGGCTTCGCTGCGCCGCATCGCCCACTACGACTACTGGCAGGACAAGGTTCGTCACTCGATCCTGATCGACGCCAGCGCGGACATCCTGCTGTTCGGCAACGCCGAGCGTGCGGTGGTCGAGGTGGCCCAGCGCCTGTCCAACGGGGAGAAGATCGAGACCATCACCGACGTGCGCGGCACCGCCTTCGTGCGCCGCGATACCCCGCAGGGCTGGTACGAGATCGACTCCACCCGTATCGACCGCCCGGGGCGCGTTGACAAGATCATCAACCCGTACGTGAACACCCAGGACACCCAGGCCTGCGCCATCGAGCAGGCCAAGGGCGACCAGGAAGACCCGAACGAAGCCAAGGTGGTGCAGATTCTCGACAGCCCGGCCGTGACCCGGGAAAAGTCGGTGATCCGCCTGCCATCGTTCGAAAAGGTGCGTAACGACCCGGTGCTCTATGCCCATGCCAACCGCGTGCTGCACCTGGAGACCAACCCGGGCAACGCCCGCGCGCTGGTGCAGAAGCATGGCGAAGTGGATGTGTGGTTCAACCCGCCACCCATCCCCATGAGCACCGAGGAAATGGACTACGTGTTCGGCATGCCTTACGCCCGTGTGCCGCACCCGGCCTATGGCAAGGAGCGCATCCCGGCCTACGAGATGATCCGTTTCTCGGTGAACATCATGCGTGGCTGCTTCGGTGGCTGTACCTTCTGCTCGATCACCGAGCACGAAGGCCGCATCATCCAGAACCGCTCGCACGAGTCGATCCTGCACGAAATCGAAGAGATGCGTGACAAGGTGCCGGGCTTCACCGGCGTGGTCTCGGACCTTGGCGGGCCGACTGCCAACATGTACCGCATCGCCTGCAAAAGCCCCGAAATCGAGAAGCACTGCCGCAAGCCGTCGTGCGTATTCCCGGGTATCTGCGAAAACCTCAATACCGACCACAGCTCGTTGATCGAGCTTTACCGCAAGGCCCGTGCCTTGCCGGGTGTGAAAAAGATCCTGATTGCTTCCGGCCTGCGCTACGACCTGGCGGTGGAGTCGCCGGAGTACGTCAAGGAACTGGTCACCCACCACGTTGGCGGCTACCTGAAGATTGCCCCGGAGCACACCGAGCGTGGCCCGCTGGACAAGATGATGAAGCCGGGTATCGGCACCTACGACCGCTTCAAGCGCATGTTCGAGAAGTTCTCGAAAGAAGCGGGCAAGGAGCAGTACCTGATCCCGTACTTCATTGCCGCGCACCCCGGTACCACCGACGAAGACATGATGAACCTGGCCCTGTGGTTGAAGGGCAACGGCTTCCGCGCCGACCAGGTACAGGCGTTCTACCCGTCGCCCATGGCCTCGGCCACGGCCATGTACCACTCAGGCAAGAACCCGCTGCGCAAGGTGACCTACAAGAGCGAAGGGGTGGAGATCGTCAAGAGCGACGAGCAACGCCGTCTGCACAAGGCGTTCTTGCGCTACCACGACCCGAAGGGCTGGCCGATGCTGCGTGAAGCGCTGCAGCGTATGGGCCGAGCCGACCTGATCGGGCCGGGCAAGCACCAGCTGATCCCGCTGCACCAGCCGCAGACCGATACTTATCAGAGCGCGCGCCGGAAGAACTCGACCCCGGCGGGGAGCCACAAGGTGGGCAAGGACCAGAAGATCCTGACCCAGCACACCGGCCTGCCGCCGCGTGGCAGCGATGGCAGCAAGCCGTGGGACAAGCGCGAAAAGGCCAAGGCCGAGGCGTTTGCGCGTAACCAGCAGGCTGCCAAGGAGCGCAAAGAGGCGAGCAAGGGTGGCAAGGGCAACAAGAAGCCGCGTCAGCCTGTCATTCCGCGTTAACTGATCGACTATTGGGGCTGCTTTGCAGCCCATCGAGAAACAAGGCCGCTCCCCCATTGCCTTTGTGGGGGCGGCCTTGTGTCGCGAAAGGACCGCGAAGCGGTCCCAAAAGTCTCAGCTTCAGTCAGGCTGCTTGTCGACCCACTTAGGCGCGACCGGCGCCACAAAGCTGTCCATCTCGTCCAGCAGCTCGTCCGGCTGCTGCCCCAGCAGCAACATCGCCCGGTGTTGCGGGCGCACGAAACCTTCTTCGACGATATGGTCGAGGAACCCGCCCAGCTTGTCGTAGAAACCGTTCACATCCAGTAGCCCGAGTGGCTTGGCGTGATAGCCCAGCTGCCCCCAGGTCCACACTTCGAACAGTTCCTCCAGCGTACCCAGCCCACCCGGCAAGGCAATGAAGGCATCGCTCAGCTCGGCCATGCGGGCCTTGCGCGCATGCATGCCATCCACCACTTCCAGGCGGGTCAGGCCCTTGTGGCCGACTTCAGCGTCCAGCAGGCTCTGCGGAATGATCCCGACCACTTCGCCGCCGGCCGCCATGGCCGCGTCGGCCACCACGCCCATCAAGCCGACCGCGCCACCGCCATACACCAGGGTCAAGCCACGGCGGGCAATGGCCTGGCCTAGCGCGACGGCTGCTTCACGGTAGGCAGGGTTGGCGCCCATGCTGGCGCCGCAGAACACACAAACGGAACGTACGGGCATTGCTCATCTCCTGTCACTGAGGCGCACAGGTTACGGCGCATGCCGGTCACTTCCAAGGCCGGTTCATTCTGGCCGGGAGAATTCGCAGATGGCTCCTGTGGCCCCGTGGGCGTAGGCGGCGAGCAGGCTATTGAGGAAGTTGGAGATGGGCATTTGGTATTGCTCCTAAATGAGAGGTTGTCTCATCGTCCAATAAAAGGGCATGATGTGCCCTTAGATTTGTTGTATACAATCCATTGAACAATTCTACTGGCTGGCCTCTTGACGCCCCCTTGACCCATATCAGCAAGGGGCTGAACGGTTTCAGGCAGTCTCGCAATTGATAAAACCCTGCCAAGGAGATTCATGATGTTTGCGAAAGCTGTAGCGGTATCCCTGCTGACCCTCGCCAGCGCTTCTGTCTTCGCCGCCGAGTGCTCGGTCACTGTCGACTCGACTGACCAGATGTCCTACACCAGCAAGGAATTCACTGTCGACAAGAGCTGCAAGGAATTCACCGTCAAACTGACCCACTCTGGCAACCTGCCGAAGAACGTCATGGGCCACAACCTGGTGATCAGCAAGACTGCCGACATGCAGGCCATTGCCACCGAAGGCATGAGTCAGGGTCTGGATAAGGACTATCTGAAGGCTGACAACGCCGCGATCATCGCCCACACCAAGATGATCGGCGCGCCTGAGAAAGAAACCGAAGTGAAGTTCGACACTTCCAAGCTGGAAGCCGGTGGTGACTACAGCTTCTTCTGCACCTTCCCGGGCCACATCTCGATGATGAAAGGCAAGGTCATCGTCAAGTAATCAAAGGCTGACGGCGAACCCTGCAGGAGCGGGTTCACCCGCGAATGCATCGGTGGGTTCACCCTCGTATTCGCGGGTGAACCCGCTCCTGCAGGCCACTTATCAAGGAGCGAACGGCAGTTCGCGCTTGTGCTGGGTCTTGCGGTAGGTGGCGACGATGATGTCGAACGCTGCCTGGTCAACCGGCTGCCCATGCAGGAAGGCATCGATCTGCGCGTAGGTCACGCCATGTGACGCCTCGTCCGGCTTGCCCGGCTCCAGGTCTTCCAGGTCGGCCGTTGGCACCTTTTCCACCAGTGACTCCGGCGCACCGAAGCTGCGCGCAATCGCCCGCACCTGATTCTTCACCAGCCCACTCAACGGCGCGAGGTCGCAGGCACCATCACCAAACTTGGTAAAGAAGCCCATCACCTTCCTCCCCCCGAAATAGTGCCCAATCCGGCGCAGTGACTGAGTGAGTGACTATTTGTGCTCTTGTGCAGAAGCTGTATCTGCACAGACTGGGGGTTCTGGGCTGCGTGATCTCCTCGAGCTTCATCCGATTTCGCTAGATTGGGCTGAGCTTGGATAGGGCATAATGTCCTAGTTCGCAAGATGCCCGCGACCTCCGGGCAGTCCTGACCCAGGTTCAATGAGCCGTAATGGCTAGCAGTAATCCGATAGCCCCGCGCACAGCATGGAGCTTCAGATGTGCTTCTTTGATCGCAGATGTCAGGACAGTGTTGCATCTTGCCGATCTCGATCTAGGCATTTCTGGAGGAACCATGGAGCAACGTTTGAGAGTGGTAATGGCCCAGCTGAACATCCGAGTCGGGGATGTATACGGCAACGTTGAGAAGGTCATCGAAGCCGCTCATAAGGCCCGCGACGACCTCAAAGCCCAGGTCATCGTGTTTCCAGAGCTGACCCTTTGTGGCTACCCACCAGAGGATCTGCTCCTTCGCTCCAGCATGCAGAGCCGGATCGAAAAAGCCCTGCAGCATATCAAGGACGCTGTTCAAGGCATCGTCACTGTAATCGGCTTCCCTTGGGTCGAGGATGGAGCGCGCTACAACAGCTGCGCCGTGATCTCGGACGGTGAGGAACTCGCCCGCTACAACAAGCAGCGCCTGCCCAACTACCGTGTATTCGATGAGAAACGATACTTTGAGCCAGGCAGCGGCCCTTGTGTGGTCAATCTGTTCGACGTGCCAGTCGGTATCACCATCTGTGAAGACATCTGGTTCTCCGAGCCTCTTAAGCAGGCTAGTGATGCCGGCGCCCAGATCATGCTGACCCTTAACGCGTCGCCGTTCCATCGCGGGAAGCAGGCTGAGCGTGAAGAGCTCCTGGCGAAGCGTGCCAGCGAATGTTCCATGCCCATGGTCTACGTGAACCAGGTCGGTGGCCAAGACGAGCTAGTGTTTGACGGCAATAGCTTTGTGGTGGATGGCGGCGGAAAGGTCACCCAGCGCGCTCCTGCTTTTGAGGAAGGACTCTTCGTCGCGGACTTCGAGGTCAAAGACGGTGCTTTGGTGCCGGTGCCTGCTCAGGCTTCCGAGCTTCTCAGCTTGGAAGCTAGCGTCTACCAGGCTCTGGTAGCTGGGGTTAAGGACTATGTGCAGCGTAATGGCTTCAAAGGCGTCGTGCTGGGCCTTTCGGGTGGTATCGACTCCGCGCTGGTGCTCGCTGTTGCTGTGGATGCCCTTGGCGCGGAAAACGTCGAAGCTGTGATGATGCCGTACCACTACACGGCCCAGATGAGCCAGGACGACGCGAAAGAGGAAGCCGACATCCTGGGCGTGAAGTACAGCGTCCTGCCCATCGCATCCATGGTAGAAGCCTTCCTGACCACGCTTGCACCAATGTTCGAAGGCTTGGGTAAGGACACCACCGAGGAGAACCTCCAGGCCCGGTGTCGCGGCACCATGCTCATGGCGATTTCTAACAAGAAGCGGTATCTCGTCCTCACGACTGGCAACAAGAGTGAGATGGCGGTCGGCTATGCAACCTTGTATGGCGATATGGCGGGTGGCTATGACGTCTTGAAGGACGTACCAAAGACCTTGGTATTCCGCCTCTGTGAATACCGCAACACCCTGGGCTACGTCATTCCGCAGCGCGTCATTGATCGTCCACCTTCTGCAGAGCTTGCTCCTGACCAGAAGGACGAGGATTCCTTGCCTCCATACCCAGTCCTCGATGAGATCCTTCGCTTGTACATCGAGCAGGACTTGTCTGCCGATGCCATCACCGAGAAGGGCTTCGATCAGGAGGTTGTGAGGAAGGTAATTCGCTTGGTCGACCTGAACGAATACAAGCGGCGCCAGGCGGCTGTGGGCCCGCGTGTCACCGAGCGTGGCTTCGGTCGTGACCGGCGTTACCCAATCACTTCTGGCTGGAGCATCGGAGATTGATGCCTTAGTCAGCTGACTGGGTATGCTAGGGGCGCCTTTGCGCCCCTTTTTCTCGTCGGTTCAGTGTAATTAAATCTTGAAGAATTTTTCGTCTTTAGCGAGTCGAAGAACGGTATTCTCTTGAATGAATTTTTTGTCAAAACCATCAAGTTTGTCATTCAATATGGCAGCGATGGTTTGAATTTTTTTCTCATTGGCAAAGCTGAAGAGTTTGATGAGCTTGTCCTCATCAACCACTTCTAGATAGTCCTGGACGGTGAAGGCAAGCAGCTTTGATTTGTACTTATTAACGAAGTACACGTAGGCCATGTCAAAAGCCATTGCTGCAGCCCGTGGAACACCGTCGCCAGTATTTTTTTCTTCGTTCACGATTGTGAAGTCCGCTTTGCCATTATGGCTGGCGGTAACTAGCAATTCGTTATGGTGTTTTATGAAAAGCCTTCCCGTGATGTCGGTGTATGCTTCATTGAAAATTTCAAGCTTGGTATGCAGATCTGAATAGTACACAGCAATAGTTCGTCTCACGTCTTCAACTGTGCTTTTCAGTTCTGCAATTCTGTTGGTAGAGATCTCTATTTCACTTGTGACGTATGCAAGCCGCCCCTTGGCCTCGCGCAAGTCTTGCAGTTGTTTCTCCGCCAAAATCAAACCGCTGAAGTGGCTATCCCTAGAAAGATCTTTAACTATTGATTTTTCGTCAATCAGCCGTTGAGCCAGGCTGCTTCTTAGGGACTCAAGTTCATCGGCGGTATCAGCAGAAAGCTCTTCAACATAGGCTGCCTTACGGCTCATTATTGAGTTGTGAAATTCAATGGTCTCTTCTAGGGTCTTGCTAAGGTTTGGCACTAAAGATTTAGCTTCATTGTATAGGGCGGTTATCTCTCCTACATTAATCTCTACTGAATTGTCTCTGTATCGTTCAATGGTTTTGTTGTTGTAGTAGAGTTTGGTTTCCAGGTTGACAATTCGAGATGTTAGTGCGGCTACACTTCTGCGTGATTCGCGGAGTTCGGCAATGGCATAGTTTTGAGAGTCAAGGAGATCATATTCGTCCTCCTTTGATTGCAAGTCGGCTATCTTGTGTTCGATTGTTTTGATTTCTTCAAGTCGGAACTCAAGTTCGGCTCCGTCAAGGAGAGTCTTGATCCGGCTTTCCTCAATCTGAATATGTTGCTCAATCAAATTTATTTGACGGACGGAGTCGATGAATTCGAAATCAAAAAGGTATGCGTAGATTAAGTCGTATTCGTTGTTGCTCGTAAATACGTTCAAATACTTTAGCGAGTTGTTGCTTGTCGGCCTGTTGATTCTGAAAAACTTGCTGCGAATTGATCCGAATTTTGGTTGTTCTCTTGTGTAACCGAACAACCGTGGCAGATCTCTGTCGAAAGAGGCGCCATTCTTGTACCCAATACCATCAATGGTGCTGGAAACTGCGATGGTCTCGCGCGCACCAATCTTTTTTGATAATACTCGAGTAATAGTGTGCTTAATGGAAGAAATGTTTAGGACTAACTCAAACCTCACGTCCCCTTTGGTAAGGAATTCTTTTACCTTTTCGTTGATCTTGTTGTTGTCAGGGTCTTTCCATAGAGGATCAGGTTTGCTGCCTAAGCAAAACGCGAGGGCGCGCAGTGACGTACTTTTACCGATCTGGTTTCCGGTTTCGCCCAGGTTGGTAATTATATTCATTCCTTCCTTGAATGAAATGGTACGTATTTCTTCGCTTCCATCAAATACAGATAACTTAATCAGTTGCATAAAGAAATATCACCTTGCTTCGTCAGCTCTACGCATCCAGTGATGTAAAGCCAGTCGAGCGCGTACAGAATGTAAGCAAAAGAAACACGCTCAAATTTTTCTTGGTATCTTTCAAATAGCGCCAGGGGGCTCATGGCGCCAAGGTCGCTAGATTTCAAAACCATAAGTATCCGACCGCCAATAATGTAAAGGCTTTTGAGCGGGGAACTGGTGTTCTGAATAATCATTGTGGTGGCTCCAAAATCTTGCAGTTAATGAAGCCGTAGCAAACAATCAGCTGTCTGGCCCATTCGACCAGTTCGGATGGTATTCCGTGAAAGCCTGTCTTGATATCTACAATGAGCTCGGATACTTTCAAGATAAGTTCGTCCGAGCCTAGCCGGACTACACTAAGCCTTTGTTCATCTGTAGCAGGCTTCTCTGTCTGGCGCATAAATAGTTCGCGCCTCGCAATTTTGTACTTCTGATTAATGGCGTAGAGAAATCGCTTCTGTGCGCCAGGCTCTTCGTTATCAATAGTTAAAATCAGACTTTCAATGAGCTCCATGTAGCCCACATTGTCGATTATAATTTCTGAGTAAACCGTGACATTGTTGTGCTCGATTTTTTCATCAACGCCACGATAATCAATTTCGACGTCGGCGATCTCATCATACGGAGTATGGCTTGATACGATTTTTATCAAAAGCGGATTTAGTAGGGAGGAGATAGCCGCTGGGGATGCAGCTACTGTGACACCCCCGCTTCCCGTGCTGACAACTGTTAATCCACCGTTCGTTGCCTGAGCGTCAATATTCGGCGTGAATAGGCTCATGGCTTATGCACAGTTACACTGCCGCGACCTGTGGATACAACAGTGGTAGAACTATTGTCCGACGAAGCTGAAATCGCCGGTTTTCTACTGAACGCTTGCAGCGCCACCAATAGAGTAAAGCAGAACACGCAACTTCCAAGGGAGTACAAGAACAGCTTGTAGATGGATTCGCTTGGCAGGCCCTTGAGTAAGTCGGAATTGAACCAGCCGGCGTACATAGAGTAGAACATGGCCGCCCCTAGGGCTGTGAATGTTCCCCCTGCGCCTACGATAACCTTCAAGAAGCCGAACATTCCTTTCTCCATGGTAGTCGGTCACTCGGCAGTGAGTGCCAGCAGCGTGATATTACAGATTTCGCTTACGGCTCCACAAGGGCGCTCCTGCCGCGAACCCTCGGATTAGGTGGGATGATGCAGCTTTTGAGGCCACGGCCTGCGTGCGTGGCTATCAGGCCTCGGAACCCTTCCTGAGGGCTGCATCGAGGTTCAGCAGAGCAGGGGGCGGCTCGAGCCAAGGGCTCCCGTTCGCTTTACCAGGGGAGCGAGTGGCAGCATAGGTGGGGCTCACCACATCGCGCTGCTGACGAGATGGAGCACCTGGCCTATGGATTTTCCGGCGAGCTCACTTAAAGCCGAGCGCAATCGTCTACAGCAGCTACACTGCATTGTTAGATTCGGCTTACATAGCCACTGGGTGACGTAACCCATTACCAATCACGGGGTGTAATATGCGCGAACGTCTTGTTAATCAAATGATTGCCCATCTCAAATTCGAAATCAATTTCTTGCAGGCTGAAGCCTTGTCGGCTAGCTCCGCTCGTGATAATGAACGATGCCGTAAGGCTCTGCGTTTGCAAACAAATGCGATTGAGTATTTGATCAAAGCAGTTGATGCTAAGCGTAGAATTGCAATGCAACGTTGAATCAGTAGGGCGCAAGCATGCGGCGACCAGCCTTATTGAGACAGCAGATATTGTTGGCTACGAAAAAATTCATTAGCACTGCCGAGAGGTACTTCCAGTTCTCGGCGACGTCCCCACGAAAGAAACCTGCGTTGTGCATTCGCCATTCAGCAACGGTGCGGACGCTCCCGAAAAAATCGGCAGACTTATTAGCGTTAAGGTGAATTTCACCAAAATCTACCCCCGGGTGGTCATATAGCAGCCCTTGTGCTATGGCAATGATGAGCGGGGCATCTATCTCCGCCCGCGCCGTAGGAAGGGGTGTAAGGTATTCAGTAAGCAGCCTACCTAGATAATCGAAAGACTCCTCACTAAGTAGGTGCATTATAGAGGCGAAATCTACATGCACGAAACCATTCGGATCCGAGGTTTGGAACAGCGACTGGTAATGTAGGAAGCGGCATTTAGTAGGCTCGCGCTCTTGATATTTTTCATTGCATTCAGCTTGAGACATACTTAGAGCTAAGTTGGCTTGCTTTTCTTCCAGAAAGCCAGCAATAACAAAGTCTTGAAGTAACTGCCAAGTGAAGAACTTTGTATCATCTTCAGTGAGTTTTAGCACTTTATGTAGGAAGCCTCTATATCCTGCGTAGTCGTCAAGGCACATAGTATGTGGGTGGAGGCCAGTAAGGGTCATATATGCATCAAACATTTGCAAGGCTTGAAGCATGTTTCGTTTGATATTGATATCGTCGGAATGTTGAAGAATGGGAAGATTTTTCACTACCTCTGTTTGAATGCTGAAAAAACCCCGTAGTTGAATTCCGCCCAGAGTCAACATGGCTGCTACCTATGGTTGAGTAAAAATCTCAGTGTAGGCCGGCCATTGGTGTAACGCGAAAACCTGATCTTGAGTGTTACAAGTCAGCGCCTCTCGTAATGTCCCCATTTGGGAACATTATGAGGATAAATGGCTATAATGTTCCCAAATTGGAGCATTATATCGAGCGTTTTATTTTGCTTTTTTCGGCTTCGGGGTACGGCTGCCGTGAACCGAGCCCCATCAGAGTCAGGTTTCGGCCCGAGACCTTCCATCCTAAAGCCTACGGCCCGCCCTAGGCCTGCGCGCTCCGTTTGCAATTCTTTCCTAGACGATCAACCTAGGCCGGTTGCCGGTTACGTTAAGCGCCGAAATGTAGAATTTGATCTCATGGCAGATACTTTGAGATCGGGCGTAAGAAACTTCTAACCTGCTATCAATTAGAATGATCATCAACTATGCAGGCCATCTCTTTTTTTAGTGAGTTTTTGAAGTAATTATGATGGCGCATTTTCTTCATGAACTCTGGAGAATGATGCTCGTTGTTCAAGATGGCTCGTTCGATGAGCCGCTCATCCCAATAATCAAATTTCCAGGCCCTATGCCAATCCGTCAACCCCCCGCATGAAAAATGCACTTCATATTGGATGATTGCCTGGCAAGCCCTTTCTACATCTTTGAGAGGCGGCAACGTGTCGATGGAAGCGCAGGATCTTCGATAGCTGTACTTACCCTCTCTCACTAAAAGTATTGTGTTGATGTCTGATTGAGATAGTCCAAAAATTTGCAGCGCTTGTAGCAGCCCGAAAGCATAATGACCTCTTATTGCATTGGCACTGTAAATGCAATTCCTCAAGGCAACATAAAGTGAGTCAAGCAACCATAGGTAACCCTCTTGGCTTGGAGGATACCAAGAGATTTCCCGCACAAAGCTAATAGCCCCTTGTAGAGTTTCCTCGATCAATTCAGGGGCTGGGCGAAATCCTCTTATTTCATTTAGGAGGGAAATGTCGCCCTCTAGACATACACCATCGATATCAAGATGTACGAGGAACAAAGATCCTTTTTGCTTCATTCTATGAAGCGCGCTCACCGAATAGAACATTACTTGGTCATAGGCGGCATTTATGGCGCTTAAGTCGGGAAACTGATCGCGCCAAATGCATACTACATCGCGATCACTATTCGAGTTCGTATCTCCCCTGGCCGAGGAGCCGCATTCCATGACCAAATATGCCACTATTTTACAATCCTTTTTACTGCAATTGCTGTCACTATCGCACACCAAATGACGGACGTCATTATGAAAAACATTGTCAGTGCGAGCGGAGCCCAATGCATCTCAGGTTTTATGTCACCATATCCCACTGTGGTAAATGATACTACTGCGAAGTAAAGTGCTTCTAAGTATCCTTTTTGATCCACTAAGTGTCCGTCTATTAACCAGGCAAATAATAGAATGCCGAAAGCGGTAAACAGCGTGGCGTTAATTATTCCGTAGCCGCTACCTAGCAAGATGTTGTAACCTTGAGAGAATACAAAACTACCGTACTTTTTCTTTTTTCCGAATAAGTATTCGTATCTTTTGTAAAGGAGGAATTTTTTATCTGCCTCCATTGCAAATATATCTTGATGCATATCCTTTGAGTTTCTGTATAAAGCTTGGAATAAGCCTACATTGATGTTGGCGAAGTGGCGGCGCCAATACCAGTCGAACTTGAAGGATTTCGGGTCTATATAAGTGTCTTCGAAGTTTGGCTTGTAGAATAGTGAGTTAATGAAGGTGCACTTGTGGAATTCACTACTTTTGAATTTTGAGCCATTAAACTCACAGTTGACAAATTTGCAACCGTAGAAGTTCATTTGCCCGATTTCTTGGTGATTAAAAACACACCTTTCAAAGGTGATATTCTTTATGCGCGAAATCCGCACATCTGGCCGATTCACTCCGAACTCAACACGTTTCAGCACCACTGATTGCCTGGGGCCAGGTATCTTACCCGAATCAAGATCATAAATATTGATGTTCTCAACTGGCTCTTTTATTCTTGGGAATTCACGCATTATTTATCTCTGAGACATCGTTTTTAGCCAATACTGGCACCTTGCACCTAACCCCGCACCACCTCGAATGATGGAAGCGTCGTCTAGACCGGTTCACTTTGACGAGGAGCTGCGTTTATAACATACACCTTACCGCTTCTTACCAGCATTTCGTCCCGGATCAACATGAGATAATCCAGATAGCAGAAGGCTTACTGCGATTCCATTTCTTAACCAAGAATTGACCTCGCCAGCACTGCACCAAGCTATTCATTCTTTCGGCGGGTTATGCTATCCACTAGGATAGTCCCAGCCAGAGAAGTGACCAGCTCAATCCACGAATGGCCCGATCAGTAATGGCTAACGGACTTATGCGTCAACTCTCGAATCAGGCTGGGAGGATCAGAATGCAAGTGATCAGCGCGACCCAGGCAAGGCGGCGTTTCCGAAGGATCATGAAGCTTCTGCAGGAGGGGCACTCGTTCGTGATCACCAAGAACGGTAAGCCGGCCTGCAAGCTAGTACCACCTGAGGTGCCATGACATCCGCACGGTGTGCTGAAAAATCCGCAAAGAAATCCGAGAAAACTGGGAGACTTCTTCGCTGTAAGCCAGGCGCTACGATGGCTCCAGGGATTTTTTGAATCCACAAATTTGCTGGCTCGGCCCTGCGGGCACAGCTGTCGTGAACCAAACCCTGTCTGCGCCCGGTTTTGGCCCTACGGGCTTCCATCCTCTCGCCTCTCGCCTCTCGCCTCTCGCCTCTGGCCCTTTGGGCCGGCGCGCTCCACTTGCAGCCATGGCCATGTCCGATCTGCTCTCGAAATCGACCTGCTCCTTAGTACCCACTGAGACCCGTGAGATGCCTGGACTGCGCCTACGCACCACCACATTGGGCTACATGGCCAAGGACGTGGGCGAGATCAAGCCGACACTCCACTGAACAAAACCGGCGCGCCTGGAGATCACTGCCATCTATCAGTGGACTGACTGCCCAAGCGTGCCAGCCTTGTGCAACTGGTAGTCGATGACGGTTTGATACAGGTGATCAGCCTCGAGGCGGAGCCTTTCGATCTCCCCTGCTGGTCGCCCTTCATCCACCGCCTGCTGATGGGCCCGGATGGCTTGGAGAGCCTGCTGCAAGAGCGGCTCGCCGGCCTCTGCCATGCCCAGGATCGTTCTCTTCATCGCGACCTCTTACTGCGATGGGCGCTCAGGTGCTCAAGCTCCTGGTGCCACACGGCCACGAACTTCTCGAAGTCGCGCAGATAGGGCCCCTCTGCCAGGCGGGTAGATCCAACACTTGCCGCTTGGAAGCGCTGCAGCCATGGCTCGGGGATGCTGTCCTCGACGACCAGTTGAACGCCATTGTGGAGCTTCGTGGTGACGACATCGACGAGCACCTGGGCGAAGAGCTGATCACCGCCCACGACGCCCTGCAGGGCCTGGTCAACCTCGTCGAGTTCAGCCAGCACCTTTTCAGCGCGAGCGTCTCCAGGCTGTAGATCGGCAAGTGCCCACAGCGCTCTGCGCCTCGCGATCTCCAGGCTCCGCAGCCGATGATGAATCGTCACGTCATTTCTCCCAGCTGCAGGTGGACGTCACAGGCCAAGTTCGACTTCTAACTGCGATTCCCGCAAGGTGCGGGTGAGCTCGCCTCTCGGCAGTCTTGCCAGGATCCCATCGGCGAGGTCATTGGCATGCCGGGCGTACAACGTGACAACATCTGGTACAGGCACGCGATCTGGAACGAGGGCCCCGACTCGCACCTGGGCAATTTTCAGTATATTCACGACATCTGCGGGTAGCGTGTCGGTCGACAGGTGCTCGACGGTCGGCCTTGTGGGAGGGCTCGCATCGCCCCACAGATCTACAATCGTTTCCAACAGCTTTTCGGGGCCGAAATACGCCAAGGCGATTTCCCACAGGCAGCCTTCCTGGGACAGTTTCAGGCAGGCCCTAGTCATTGCAGAGGTTCCAACAGATGAGGCTCTTTCTCGATTGTGAGTTCACTCAGCTCACCGCGCAGGCAAAGCTGATCTCCCTGGCGTTGGTCGCCGAGGATCGCCAGGAATTCTACGTGGAAGTGATCGACGCGTGGCGAGAAGAAGACTGCAGTGATTTCGTGAAAGAGATCGTACTGCCGCAGCTGTGGGATGGTGAATACGCCATGCCGATCATCGAGGCCAGAGCGGCGCTCCTGCGGTTCCTGGCAACCTACGATGAAGAGCTCGAGATTGTCACTGACGCACCTGCCTACGATTGGGAGCTGTTTTGCGAGCTCGCTTATGAGGATGGGAAATGGCCCCAGAACGTGAGGAATTTCCCCACTGATGCCACGACCCTGACCGCGATGAACGATGGGGAAGAACTGCCTCACCATGCCCTGCTCGACGCCAGGATCATCGCAAGCATGTTCACAGCTACAGCGTAACCATCTCACGCTCGATGGATTGCCTGAGGTGTTCGGGCATGTTGTTGCAGACGTGGAAGTCGACTGGCACCCCCACCATGGCCTGGAGCTCATCCTCGAGCTCGGCGATGTCGAACAAGGAAATCTTGCCAGCCATTGCTGGAGGGATCGTGGCGAGCAGATCGAGATCACTCCCTTCGTAATCATCGCCTCGAGCGGCAGAGCCGAAAAATTTGGGCTCAACGAAGCTATAGCTCTCGATCAGGCGCCGGATGTCCGCTGCCTTTCCTCGTATCGCGTCAGTGGGCCTCATGCCTTACTCCTTGAACCACGGTCTGGCTGGTTGAGTGTACAGACCGATTCACCTAGTCAGGCGCTTGTCGATAATCGCTGCAGCTAGCTCCTAAAAGGCATCTACACTCGTTTTTCCAGCCCGCGACCGAGGTCAAAACGATGCCCACACTTCCTCCGACTGAGGCCAGTGACGAAGAATGGCGCGCCTTTGCCGAAGAGCGCTGTGAGGAGCTCAAGCCTCATGTGGCGGAGTTCATCCTGGAAAGGTTCACGTACAAGCCCAGGTATGTCCAACAACGCGTGTGGCGAACCTTCGCGACCGTGTCGGCCCTGAGCACGCAGTTCGACATCTACATCCGAATGTTCGTGAAGCCAAATGACTACTGGCCAAGGGAGTGCCTCGTCCTGGCTCGGATCGGCTTCACGAAGGAGCGTGTTGGACATGGGCGAGCGCTGGTGCAGCGCCTGGTGGAGCTAGCTCCCCAATTCGGCTATCGCTACCTAGCAATCGAGTCCGCCAATGCCAACGCATCAGCGTTCGCCGAAAGGCTGGGCTTCAGCCCACGCGACAATGGCCGTCACTGGATCGGTACGGTCGACGCCGTACAGCAAGCCTTGAATCGCTGATAGGTAGGGCGTGGTCAGCCAGAGGCTCAATGGTCTTTCTCTGCCGGCCCGCCAAGGGCTCGAAGCTGATAATCAGTGACGGCTTGAAAACGATGCTCGGCCATCAACCGCAGACGCTCCAGTTCCATCCCCTCGACTCCATCAGCCTCGGCCTGATGGTAGACCTTCAGCGCTTCCACAGCCTCGGTGTACACGTGGTGGTCGGGCATGAGCACCTTGCTCAGATCTCTTTTCACGATCTCTCCCTTTCGCCGTGGCTATCCCAGTCAATGCCATGCCAGCATTACGCAATCCAAGCAACGTGAGCCAGGGAAGGATAGCCCATGAAGAACGTCAGGCTGATACGCCACGGCGAGAGCGCCGCCAACGCTGGCGAGCCCACCAGGGATCACGCGAGCATACCTTTGACGGCAAAAGGCCCGTATCGTCGCTCAGTCGATCACCAGCGCCCCAGGCCTCATTCTGGCCTCACCGTTCCCTCGCGCCCAAGTAACCGCACTGGCTACCACGGCACTCTATCCTGGTGCTGTTTTCGAAACTTGGCCGATTCACGAATTCACCTACCTTGCGCCAGCACGCTGTGTAGATACGACGCTCGCACAGCGGCAGGGTTGGGTCGAGGTTAATTGGGAGCGATCAGACCCTGCCTTTTCTGATGGTGACGGTGCTGAGTCCTTCATCGACCTAGTGACCAGGGTTCGGGCATTTCTTAAGCGACTGGCAGAGCAGTCGGCCACTGATATCGTTGTGTTTTCGCATGGGCAGGTCATGAACACCGTGCGCTGGCTCCATGAGAAAAGGCCCCAACAGATGGACGGTCAAGCAATGCTGGATTGGCGTCAGTACGGGTTGGCGAATTACGTGCCAAATTGCCAGGGCTTTTCGATCAGCAAGGATTATTATGGAAAACCCTGGGAGCCGGTCGGTTAAGGATCATTGATGGATCACCTCAGAGGATTTTCTGTCGACTTTCTGTTAACTGGGCCTGCCCCGTGACAACCGACGAGAAGAAGCGATACTTACATCGCTCTCATGGAGGTTGGCAGGTACGGGTTTTAATTTCTGGGTATTGGACAAGTATTTGAACTGAGAGTACGTCCTCATGAGTTAATACGAGCGCCTTTGCTTCGATTGTGACTGCTCAAAAAAAAGCCCGCCTAACGGCGGGCTCAAAACGAAGAGGACAATTGGGCTGGCATGGTTGCCGACCTTGATGGTTCAGACCTTCAGCTCATCAAGCACGCTGAGCACAGCTTCGTGTGCGATGCTGATGATGCGATCAACTTCCTGCTCGGTCGTGACCAGGGGAGGAGCAAAGCCCAGGATCTCACCGTGAGGCATGGCACGAGCAATCAGGTTGCGATCACGGGCTGCTTTCGAAATCCGTGCACCAACCTTGAGGGCTGGGTCGAATCGCTTCTTGGTAGCTGGATCAGCTACGAATTCAATGGCGGCCATCATGCCTACACCGCGCACTTCGCCGACGATTGGTAGCGAGGAGAAGGTTTCCTGCATCGACTTTTGGAAATACTGACCAACCTTGTCGACGTGAGCTGGAATGTTTTCTCCCTCGACGATATCAAGTACCGCGTTTGCTGCCGCGACACCGATAGGGTGGCCGGAGTAGGTGTAACCGTGGGAGAACGCGCCTACACGATCAGCGCCTTCTTCCATCACCTTGTACACCTTTTCACCAACAATCGAAGCCGACAGCGGTGCGTAAGCAGAAGTCAGGCCTTTCGCTACGGTGATCAGGTCAGGCTCGATACCGTACTTGTCGCAGCCGAACATGGCACCAGTACGACCAAATCCGGTGATTACTTCGTCAGCGATCAGCAGGATGTCGTACTTTTTCAGCACCGGCTGAACAGCAGCCCAGTAGCCTTCTGGCGGAGGGGTAATACCACCGGTTCCGAGCACAGGCTCAGCAATGAATGCGCCGATAGTGTCTGGGCCTTCACGCAGGATGAGCTCTTCGAGTTCACGTGCACGCCGGGCAGAGAATTCCAGCTCAGTCTCACCTAGCTCGGCGCCCCAGTAGTAGTGAGGAGCACCAGTACGCAGGATGCCTGCAATCGGCAGATCCATGTGGTCATGGTAGAAGGACATGCCGGTCATGGAACCAGAAACTACCGAGCAACCGTGATAGCCGCGCTCACGAGCAATGATTTTCTTCTTGTTCGGCTTACCGCGCAGATTGTTGTAGTACCAGACCAGTTTGGCTTGGGTCTCGTTGGCATCCGAACCGGACATGCCGTAGAAGACCTTGCTCATTTTGCCCGGAGCCATCTTCACCAGGCGGTCAGACAGGCGAGCGAGCTCTTCCGTGGTGTGCGCAGCATAGGTGTGGTAGTACGCCAGCTTGTGGGCTTGCTTGGAGATCGCCTCGGCGACTTCGGTACGGCCATAGCCGACGTTCATGCAGTACAGGCCAGCGAAGCCATCGATGTACTCACGCCCAGTCGCGTCGGTGATAGTGATCCCTTTCGCGGTTTCGATGATTGTTGGATCACCTGCCTTGCCAGAGGCAAAGTCTTTCAGCTGGGTGAACGGGTGGAGCACTGCACCGCGATCTTGTTGGGAGATCAAATCTTGCTTTTGCTTATCCATTTTTCAATCCTCTTGTGATTTTTACAGACCGCCGATGCAGACGTATTTCAGTTCCATGTACTCAGCCAAACCGTGCTTCGAGCCTTCACGGCCCAAGCCCGATTGCTTCCAGCCGCCAAACGGGATTGGTGCGCCGGTGAACTTCGGAGTGTTGAGTGCGACCATGCCGTACTCGAGTCGATCAGATACTCGGCAGGCACGACGAAGGTCGTTGGTGTACACGTAGGCAGCGAGGCCGAACTCGGTGTTGTTGGCCCTGGTCACTACTTCATCTTCGGAATCGAAGGGCAAGATTGCCGCCACGGGGCCGAAGGTCTCTTCGAAAGCGATGTCCATTTTGTCCGTGACGTCAGCCAGAACAGTCGGGAGGACGAAGCTGCTACCCAGGTGATTGTCGATACCGCCGCAGGTGAGTTTTGCACCCAGCGAGAGTGCATTCGAAATCTGCTCGCGGCACTTGTTGGCAACCGTTACCCTGGTCATTGGGCCGATATCAACGCCTTCTTCGAGGCCATGACCAACGCGTAACTTCTCGGTGGCCTTGGTGAATTCCTCTACGAATTGCCCGTAGATATTGCGATGCACATAGATGCGATTCGCGCCCAGGCAATCTTGACCAGAGGTTGCGAACTTGGCGCCAATGCACCCTTCGACGGCCTCTGCGATTGAGGCATCATCGAACACAATGAATGGAGCATGGCCACCCAGTTCAAGGGATACTTTCTTGACCGTGTCCGCAGACTGGCGCAGCAAAATTCGACCAACTTCTGTCGAGCCGGTGAAGCTGAACGCACGGACTGCGGAGGCGGCCAAGAGACGAGCCGACATCTTCGGTGCATCCCCGGTCAGCACTTGGAACACACCACCAGGAATACCAGCTTCTTCAGCCAACCGGGCGAGAGCCAGGGCAGACAGCGGAGTTTCAGGCGCCGGCTTGACGATCATCGGGCATCCAGCCGCCAGTGCAGCAGCAGCCTTGCGGGTGATCATGGCGCTGGGGAAGTTCCAGGGCGTGATGGCCACGGTTACACCAATCGGCTGCAGCTTAGTGACCAACTGGCTGTTCGGGATATGACTTGGAATTGTCTCGCCGTAGCAACGCTCACCCTCTGCCGCAAACCACTCGACAAAGTTCGCGCCGTAATTGATCTCTCCGCGTGATTCGCTGAGCGGCTTACCTTGCTCGCAGGTCATGATGACCGCCAAGTCTTCTTGGTTCTCACGCATCAGTGCTGCCCATTTACGAAGGACTGCACTACGCTGTGCCGGCAAGGTGTTCCGCCAACCATCGAAGGCACGCGAAGCGGCTTCGACGGCCAGATCTACCCAGGACTCGTCGCAATGGGCTACCTGCGCGATCACCTGGTCATTCGCTGGATCAGTGACGTCGAGCGAGCCCTCGCCAGTAACCCAGCGCCCATCAATGTAGGCCCGAGTCTCAAGCAGGTCATTACGACGAAGCTTATTGAGGGCGGAGGGCGCAAGATCTTTCATTTTTATATGCCTCGAAGAGATAAAGCTGATGTTCGACGAGGATCATTCTATGTCTGGCTTGACGCTGAAAATGTGAGTAATTCAACCAGCGTACGCAGTAATGCTGTGATGTTTTCATGGTTACGCAGCTTTCCTGCGTCATTTCTCAGAGATGCGATTTCAGGTCTGTAGGTGCATATAAAATGGTTGGAGCAAAACCAATTCGGTGTAGAAAAACAAAAAAGGCTGCACTTGGCAGCCTTCTTGAAGGGGCAGATGTTTTAAGAAATTTTCTCAGCCAGAACTGCGATTGTGTCACCGCACTGCACGAGCCCCGGGAAGTGACGGCAGGCAAGAAGGCCGTCACGTTGGGCCTTGTATTCGGTAGGTGCCACACCTGTTCTTGTGACGTCGTACACCCGAGCAATCACATCGCCTTTTGAGACCTGATCGCCCAGATTGAAGCAGTATTCAATGAGCCCGGCATGCTCGCTTGCAATGAAGCAATTGTCGTCAGGCATATCCAGGAAGATGCTGTCCTGTGCAATATCAAGATCACCCATGACCGCCCCTGCATGAACCAGGAAATTTCGCACCCCGCGCTCTGCAATTTTAATAGTGGTGGCGCTGGCTGTACCCCCACCACCAAGCTCGGTTGTCACAAAGATCTTGCCAGCTTCTTCGACAGCCGTATCAAACATGCCCACGCTATCGATCTCCAGCATTTTCATGCTGTAGGGAGCCGCGAAAGCATCCATTGCCCGTTCGCCTTTCTGCTGTTGCAGCTTGTCCGGCAGAATATGAACAGCGGCAAATGGAATGAAATCCAGAGTCTTGCCGCCAGAGTGGATATCAAGGACGTAATCCGCCAATGGCAGCAAGTGTCGCTGGATATAGTCAGCGATTTTTTCCGTAACTGTCCCGTCAGCCTTACCTGGGAAGGTACGATTCAGGTTCCCGCGATCAATCGGAGAGGTTCTGGAGGCGTTTTTAAAAGCAGGATAGTTCATGAAGGGCAAAATAATGATCCGCCCTCTGACTGTTTCGATGTCCAATTGATTAGCTAGCTTGGTGAGTGCAATCGGGCCTTCATACTCGTCGCCATGATTGCCGCCAGTGAGGAGCACAGTCGGGCCGATCCCGTTTTTCATGACGGTGATAGGAATCATGATCGCGCCCCACGCAGAGTCATCACGTGAGTAAGGCAGCTTCAAGAACCCGTGCGACACCCCTTGTTGGTCGAAGTCGATAGTTGGCTTGATGGGACTAGGTTTCATTGCAAATTCCTTGTTTATTTGTCGTTCAAGTAGGCTAAGTCTCAGCGCAGCGGCTATGTCTCGACCCAACAGGTGTAACCAGTGCGTAGGGGTGATGCACTACTAGCATTGGCATTTAGCTTTGTTGGCTGACGTATCTGATGTACACTCAGCTAACGCAACTGACTCATTTTCATCAAGTATTAGTAGGGGTGAGAGACTCATGGAGCTTGATAGGATTGACTTACGAATTTTAAGTGCCTTGCAAGTCAACAACAGGCTCACCTCTGAAGAGCTTGGTGATTTGGTCGGTTTATCTTCCACGGCCTGCCAGCGCAGGCTTAAGCGCCTGCGCAGTGAAGGGGTCATCGAGAGCGACGTCTCCATCATCAACCCTAAAGCGGTTGGAAGACATGTCACCATGCTGGTGCTGGTCACTTTGGAACGAGAGCGCTCAGACATTATCGATACGTTCAAGCAGGCCATTAAAAATACTCCTGAGGTCATGAGCGGATCCTATGTCACGGGTGATGCTGACTTTGTACTCCTCGTAACCTCAAAGGATATGGAGGACTACGAAAACTTCACCCGAAGGTTCTTCTACGAAAACAATGACATCAAGAGTTTCAAAACAATGGTCGTGATGGATCGGGTAAAGGCCGGATTCACACTTCCAATTGATGATGCTTAGCACCTCTTGGCTCTTCAGGGGGGCTACTCCTGAAGAGCCAGCAGAAATTCTTAATTTGCTTCTCTAACGGCGCTCAGAAAGCTGCGGGTACGCTCTTCCTGGGGGTTCTCGAACAGTTGGCCTGGAGCACCTTGTTCATGAATTCGACCCTTGTAGAAGAAGCAAACGCGATCCGCAAACTCCCGAGCAAAGCCCATTTGGTGAGTAACCATAAGCATGGTCAGCTTATGCTCGCTTCCAAGTCGACGGATGACGTTAAGGACTTCACCGCAGAGTTCCGGGTCGAGCGCCGAGGTGACCTCGTCGAAAAGCATGACCTTTGGTCTCATGGCTAGGGCCCGTGCTATCGCGACCCGCTGCTGCTGGCCACCAGACAGTTGCGAAGGGTAATGATCGAGCTTGGCACCCAGTCCCACCATTTCCAGCAACTGCACGGCGCGATCCCTGGCTTCGGCTGGTTTTACACCCAGGACATGGACGGGGGCCTCAGTTACATTTTGCAGCGCAGTACGGTGGGGAAAGAGGTTGAACCCTTGGAATACCATTCCTATTTTGCCCCGGACAGCACGCACGTGCTTCGCGTCGGCTGGAACCAGCTTTCCATTCCTTCCTTGCATGTGAGTCAGCGACTCGCCTTCGACCAGGATGCTCCCCTCATCGATTCCCTCAAGGGTCATCAGCACTCGGAGCAACGTCGATTTACCTGACCCGCTGGGGCCAATGATGGCGACTTTTTCGCCTGCCGAAACATCCAGTTCCAAGCCGTCCAAGACAGTGAAGTCGCCATATCGCTTAGTAACGCTGCGGAAGCTAACCATGGGCTTGCCAATGGCCGGGGACGAAATGGCGGCTGAGCTGACACCAGTCAAAATTTCGCTTGGAGCTATCTGAATGTTGGAAACAGGAGAGGTGGTCATTATTTTTGCTCCAAGCGCGCTTCAACGCGGCGTACCAAATAAGCCAGAACAATACTCAGAACAAGGAAGAACACACCCACCATGGTGATTGGCTCAAGATATCGGAATGTCTCAGAGCCGATGTTCTTTGCTTGCTGCATGATCTCAACGACAGTGATAGCTGAAAGCACAGGTGTATCTTTCAGCATCGCAACTAGGTAGTTGCCAACCGGTGGCAAAATCGGACGAAGAGCTTGGGGTAAAATGATATTTCGATAGGCAAGCGAAGGACTCATGTTGAGTGCTGTCACTGCTTCCCATTGGCCTCGCGGAACCGCATCGAGTCCGCTTCGATACACCTCTGCCAGATAGCTGGCGTAGTGTAGACCGATGCCTAGCACGCCTACTTGCATTGCTGTCAGGCTAACGCCGTAGTTAGGCAGGACGTAATAAAGAAAATAAACCTGGATCAGTAAAGGTGTACTGCGGATAAATTCGATCACCCCACCTATTGGCCAAGAGATCCATATTCTTGCACTGCGTCTGCCAATGGCGAGGAACAGCCCAAGAACGATAGCGATTGCAAAGCCCAGCAACGTGACGCCGATTGTGTTAAGAGCTGCCCGGAACAATTCGGGCAAAAGCTGTATTGCATAGTTCCAGTCGAAGAAATTCATCACAGGCTCCCTTGGACACGACCACGGGCCAGATGTCGCTCTAAACGCCGCATTGCCAAGTTAATCGCTTGGGCCATTACGAAGTACATGAGCAGCGCAAGGGCGAAGACCTTGAGAGTCTCGAATGTAGCCTGATCGAGTTGACGCGCCCTGAAGCTCAAATCTGCAAGCGTTATAAGGGAAACAAGGGATGTGTTTTTCAACAGCTCGATCAGCAGATTAGTTCCAGGCCCCATCGCTGCGAGCAGGGCTTGCGGCAAAATGATGCGACGAAAGCGTGTGAATGGGCCGAAGTTAAGTGCTGTGCAAGCTTCATATTGACCTTTAGCTACCGAGTTAATCGCGCCGCGCATTATCTCTGCACCATAGGCGCCGATGTGCAGCCCAAGGCCAACGATTGCGACGGTATAAGGGCTAAGCTCGAGGTTGAATGGAGGAAGCGGAAGGACGAAGAAAAGCCAGAACAGCTGAACGAGCAGCGACGTACCCCGGAATATCTCAATGTAGACTACGCAAAACCAGCGCAGCGGCCTCCATGTCGACATTTTGCCGAGTGCCGCCAGGGTCGCTGCAATGATGGCCAGGAGAGATCCGAAGAAGGTGACCTGCAGGGTAACCCATGCGCCCTGGAGCATAAGTGGTAGTAAATCTGCCATTTGACCCTACCTCACGTTAAATCAGCGAAAGGCGCGGCAGTGGACTTGACGCGCCGATTTGGATGCAGGGTTACTGCCCGCAGAGCTCCGCAGCTGTTTTGGTGGTGAGGTTGCTCTTGTCAAATCCGAATGGCGCCACTGTTTTCAGGTGCTCTTCACTGCCGAGCCACTTCTTGAGCTGGGCATTGACCTGGTCACGAAGCTCCTTCTCTTCCGGTCTGAAGGCCAAGGCACCGTAGCCGATATGGGAAGGGTCATCTTTGAAGTCGGTCATGGCCTCTACCGAATCACCGCCTTTGGCCGCGAGCCCTTTCATCGTGAGCTGTGTGCCTACAGCAGCATCTGCCCGCTTGGCACGAACTGCCTGCAGCTGAGCCGTGGTATCTGGAACCTGGAGGATTTGTTCGTCTTTCACGCCAGAGTCACGGGCGTACTGGAGCTCCACGGTGCCCGCCATAATGGCCAGCTTCACTTCTGGGTTCTTTGCGACATCTTCGTAGCTGAACAGCTTCTTGGGATTGCCCTTCGGCACCAGGAGCGCGTCAGGGAGCTGGTAGTGAGGGTCGGTGAACAAGACCTGCTTGCAGCGGGCTGGAGTGATGTACATGCCGGCTGCGATAGCATCGAAACGACCAGCTCGCAGGCCAGGGATCAGCGATCCCCATTCGGTGAGTACACCATTGACGTCCTTGATCCCCAACTGCTTGAAAATCGCGGTGGCGATTTCAGGCGACTCGCCCGTGACTTTTCCATCGGTTCCGGTATAGGCGAAAGGCGTTTCGTTGGCATAGCCAATCCGAACACTGCCCTGCTCTTTGAGAGAGTCGAGGGTTGTAGCTGCGTGTGCGGATACGGCGATGCTCGCAATGGCACACGCCAGGGTCAGGCGTTGAGCGACTGCGGAAAGCGAAGTGACCAAGTTCATCAAAAATCTCCCTCTATTGTAATTGGCCCGCGTGGCGCGGAGTTTTGGGCAGATAGAAGATCACGCTGCAGCGCCGCTATTTTTGGAGTTGATAGCGGTAGCTTGAAGAAGACCCAAGCCTTCCTCGGAAGCGTGAGATGAGCATACAAAAGGCTTTCCGTGACGAGCATTGCACTAGGACAATTGATCTCAACATGTTGTAACGTCCATGCTGTAGGCCGTGGCTTAGGAGCAAGCATAGCGATGATGGAAAAATGGCGGGAAGCGGTTGAGCACGCCCGTGGCGGCGAGTCGAAGTACAAGATTCTTGTCCAAGCGATCAGATCGGACATCGAACAGCATAAGCTGGCGGATGATCAGCGCCTGCCACCTCAACGGCAGGTTGCCGATGCCTTGGGCATCAGTGTCCAAACCGTGACAAACGCCTACAAGGAACTCGAGCGCCAAGGGCTGGTAAGGTGCGAAGTGGGTCGCGGGAGTTTCGTTTCTCGGCGAATGAGTGACCGTGTAGCGAGCTACATTCTCGATGCTCCCGAGCGCGCACTCGTCGATCTATCCACCGCCCGAATCATTCACACCCCAGAGCATGACAGGTACTGGCGAGAAACATGTGCCGAGCTTGCTAATGAGGTCGATCAAAGCTGGATTCGGCTGTGCCGACCTGTAGCGGGGCTCGATGCTCATCGTGATGCCGCCTGCCATTGGCTTGGGCGCCTTGGCTTGCCAGGGCTGGCTCGTGAAGATGTGTTGATCACAAATGGGGCAGCTCACGGTCTGTTCCTGGCGCTGGCCTCCCTTGCAGGCCCTGATGACCTGGTGCTCTGTGAGGGCATGACCGATCACGGTGTTATTGGGAACTCTCAAGTCCTCGGTTTCAATCTGAAAGGCCTAGACACTGATCGTGACGGGATCGATCCCGAGCACTTTGAGGATATCTGCAGCAACGAGCGCGTTACGGCCCTGGTATGCACGCCGAACCTTAATAACCCGACCAGCGCGTTGATGCCCAATAGCCGTAGGAAAGAGATAGCCTCCATCGCTCGTCGCTTCGGTGTCCACATTATTGAGGATGACGTTTACGGCCCCCTGCTTAACCAGTACGAAGGCCCTCCAATCAGCTCATATGCCCCCGAGCTCTCGTTTTACTGCACCAGCATGACGAAGTCAGTTCTGACTGGGCTGCGAATTGGGTTCCTTAAAGTACCTAAACGACTGGCGCTGCGAACAGAAAGCATCCTCCGCGTGACGAGCTGGATGGCTGCCCCCATGCTTGCCGAGGTTGCCGCACGGTGGATTATGGATGGGAGGGCCGACACATTGATCCAACACCAGCGAAGGCTCCTGGAGACACGCCAGAAGCTGGTAGCAGACGAGATGGGGGACTACCTCTATTGCCATCGCCCTCATTCATTAAACGCTTGGCTGAATGTGCCAGCACATTGGGATGTTTCCAGCCTGGTGCGCACACTGCGACAACAGCATATTGCGGTTACGTCACCGGAGCCGTTCTCCGTTCGGGGGGTGACCCCAGCACGCGGCATCCGGCTTTGCATCGGCGCTGAAACGAGTGAAAGCGAGCTATCCCAGGCCCTGAAAACCATGCGGATGACTTTCGAACAATACCCAGGAGTCCATGACTTCTGACCGTTTGACACAAATCTGAAAAAACGCCACTGGATTGCCCTAGTACATTCATTATGACAATCAGCGGCTCGTAGACTCCGAAAAAACAATCGTTCGGTGGTCTACCATGCCGGCAGTATCAGTTCGAGAGGCCCTCATCGCCCGGGAGCGCATTAAGCACCTGGTGCGCGAAA
This sequence comes from Pseudomonas sp. TYF_14, assembly GCF_043105275.1. NCBI lineage: Bacteria > Pseudomonadati > Pseudomonadota > Gammaproteobacteria > Pseudomonadales > Pseudomonadaceae > Pseudomonas > Pseudomonas sp. TYF_14. The sequence continues at coordinate 219,813 of NZ_JBICLK010000086.1, read as the reverse complement.
CGCGAATGGAGCTCTCTCCAAGCCTCTCCGACTTCATGAAAGTGCCCGTGTACCTCAAGCTGGAATGCCACCAGGCGACTGGTAGCTTCAAGCTGAGAGGGGCCACGAACGCGATAGCGGGCCTTACCTCTCAACAGCGTGCTCTGGGAGTAGTAACCGCTTCAACGGGCAATCATGGTCGTGCCCTTTCCTATGCCGCAGCTGCCGCCGGCGTTCGCGCTACCGTGTGCCTTTCAAGGCTTGTCCCTTCCAACAAGGTGGCTGCGATTCGTGCGCTGGGCGCCGCCGTGCAGGTGGTTGGTAACTCTCAAGACGATGCTCAGTTCGAAGCTGCCCGTCTTGCTCAAGAAGAGGGCCTTACCTTCATCCCTCCTTTCGATCACCAGGACGTAATTGCAGGCCAAGCCACTTTGGGCCTGGAGATCGCTGAGCAACTCCCTTCCGTTTCGCAGGTACTCATACCGCTTTCGGGTGGAGGACTTTTCTCCGGCGTGTCCTTGGCGCTCAAAGCACTACTTCCTCAGGTGAAAACCCATGGTGTGAGCATGAGGCTTGGCGCAGCAATGGCACAGAGCCTCGAGGCTGGAAAGCCCGTGAATGTTGAGGAAGTAGCCACGCTGGCCGACTCGCTCGGTGGCGGAATTGGTCTGCGAAACCAATACACATTTGAACTCACCCGTCGATTCATCGACCGCGTGATTTTGCTCAATGAAGGCTCAATCGCGGATGCGATGCTCCATGCCTACTTAGAAGAACGGCTCGTCATTGAGGGAGCAGGAGCGGTAGGTATCGCAGCTCTGCTTACCAGGCAGGTTGAAGCTCAAGGGCCAATCGTGATCGTCGTGAGCGGTGGAAATGTCGACATGGCCCAACACCAACGTATCATCCTGGAAGCTGTGCGCGACCGCCGCCCAGCACGTGCTTGAAGAGGTGCCATGTGAACGAAGTCCTTCTGCTTAACCAACGCGAAATCCGTGAGTGCGTAACGCTCGATACAGACAGTATCGACGTAGTGGAAAACGCATTTGCATCGCTGGCCAGAGGCAAAGTGGTCATGCCGCCAGTCCTCCGGTTAGACATCTCCGAGCACAATGGCGAGGTGGACGTCAAAACCGCTTACCTGCCAGACCTTGAGAATTTCGCTATCAAGGTCAGTCCAGGCTTCTTCAACAATCCTGGTCTAGGCCTACCAAGTCTGAACGGCATGATGATGCTGCTCTCTGGACGCACTGGACTTCTCCAGGCGCTCCTACTCGACAACGGATACCTCACTGCCGTTAGGACAGCAGCTGCTGGGGCTGTGGCTGCACGTTGGCTCGCCCGCCAGGACAGTGAAGAGGTTGCCCTTCTTGGTGCAGGTGAACAGGCCGAGCTTCAACTCAAAGCGCTGCTTCTTGTACGGGATATCAAGCGAGTACGGGTATGGGCTAGGAGTGCCCCAAAAGCGCAGCAACTGGCCTTGCAGCTATCGAGCGTCTACGGCCTGGAAGCCACTGCCGCAGAGTCGGTCGATGAAGCAATGTCGAGCGCTGACATTGCAGTCACCTGCACGCCGAGCAATCAGCCAATTTTACATCGCAGGCACTTGCGGCCTGGTCTCCATATCACGGCTATGGGGGCAGACACCGAACACAAAAACGAGGTTGCTCCTGAGGTAATAGCAGCAGTCGATCACTACGTTGCGGATCGAGTCAGCCAGACGGCAACACTCGGAGAACTCCATCACGCGATCAACGCTGGTGTTGCACAAGACCCTCGTGTGTACGCCGAACTGGGTCAGGTGATCCTTGGAGATCGCGTCGGAAGGTTGACTCCAACCGACGTAACTCTTTGCGATCTCACCGGCACAGGCGTTCAGGACACAGCGATTGCCAACCTGGCTTTTTCCAGAGCAATCAGCACAGGCAAAGGCTTGCTCTACAACAACTGAATCACCAGGCAACGCAATAAAACCATACCCCAATCATGAGGGATCGATCATGTCTGAAATTGTTGTGAACCTTCCGTTTACACGGGAGGAGTACGCCCAGCGTATCGCCAAAGTCCGTGCAGAAATGCAGGCTAGGAACATTGAGCTGCTGCTGGTTACTGACCCTTCGAACATGGCTTGGCTGACCGGCTACGACGGTTGGTCGTTCTACGTCCACCAGTGCGTACTGCTGGCCATGGAAGGTGAGCCTGTTTGGTATGGCCGTAACCAGGACGCTAACGGCGCTCGACGTACTGTCTTCATGAAGAAAGACAACATTGTCGGCTACCCCGATATCTACGTTCAGTCGACTGAACGGCACCCAATGGACTACCTCTGCAAAGAGGTGATCCAGGCGCGTGGCTGGGATTCGCTCACTATCGGCGTTGAGCTGGACAACTACTACTTCAGCGCTGCGGCATACCTGGCACTGCAGCAGCATCTGCCCAAGGCCAAGTTCGTCAACGCGAACGCGCTCGTAAACTGGCAGCGTGCGGTGAAGTCCCAGCAAGAAATTTCCTACATGCGTGTGGCTGCCCGAATCGTCGAAAAGATGCATGACCGCATCTTGGAACGCATTGAGCCCGGCATGCGGAAGAACGAGCTGGTTGCTGACATCTATGCCAGTGGCATTCTCGGTGTCGATGGCTATGGCGGGGACTACCCGGCCATCGTGCCGCTGCTTCCTACCGGAGCAGACGCCAGCGCCCCACACCTGACCTGGGATGACTCTCCATTCAAGGTCGGCGCCGGCACCTTCTTCGAAATCGCCGGCTGCTACAAGCGCTATCACTGCCCGCTGTCCCGAACTGTTTACCTGGGCAAGCCACCGCAGCATTTCATCGATGGTGAGAAAGCAGTCGTCGAAGGTATCGCTGCCGGCCTCGAGGCCGCCAAGCCTGGCAACACCACTGGTGATATCGCACGTGCCTTCTTCGGCGTGCTTGAGAAGTTCGATATCCACAAGGACAGCCGTTGCGGTTACCCAATCGGTATCAGCTATCCACCAGATTGGGGCGAGCGCACCATGAGCCTGCGCCCGAGCGACAACAGCGTGCTCAAACCTGGTATGACCTTCCACTTCATGCCTGGCCTATGGATGGATGATTGGGGGCTCGAGATTACCGAGAGCATCCTGATCACTGATACTGGGGTCGAGACGTTCTGCTCGACTCCTCGCAAGCTCTTCGTCAAGGACTGACGAGAAGTTTGCAAGTCGCTGGAGTTATAGTTCCACGGCTATCTTCAGCGACAATGTGATGGTGCCTTAAAGCACCATCACTCCAGCCACTTCTTTGTTTTACAAAAAAGCACGCAGCCTTGAAGAGGTTGAAAGTTGATTGTTCCCCAGGGAGCGAATCAACCTGTGCCTAACGCCTGAAACTTATCAAGGACGACGCTGGATAGAAGTAACACACCATACTGGGTTGGTGGCATAGACCTCCTGCTCAAGCGCTAAAAGACAGATAACAAAAAAAGGTGACAACATGCCCCACAGCGACTTCTTGCATAACTGCCAACTATTATCGAAATCAAAGAGCGGCTTCGCGATAGAGCGCAGATCAGCAGTTGGTCATTTGGCCATGTGCATTCAAGCCTGACTAGCCAGTTCGTCTTACCTAAGAAAAGTGGTAAATTATGTCTATTAGTACGCATCCAGCTCCAAGCATTTATTCGAGCACATTAAAAAGCTCGAACACGAGCATGCCTCGCAAAGCCGTGGTCGCCGCTGCATTAGGCAACGCAACGGAATGGTTCGATTACGGAATCTATGCTTACGGGCTTACCTTCATCTCAGCCGCCTTGTTTCCTGGCTCTCAATCTGAAGCCCTTTACTTCGGCCTAGCAACATTCGCTATCTCGTTCCTCATTCGACCCCTTGGCGGGATGTTTTGGGGGCCGCTAGGTGACCGAATTGGCCGCAAGCGTGTGCTGGCCATGACTGTCCTCATGATGTCTGTAGCAACATTTATTATTGGCATCCTGCCTACTTATCAATCGGTAGGCTGGATAGCACCTGTAGCGCTTATCGCGCTGAGGCTCATCCAAGGTTTCTCAACAGGCGGTGAGTACGGTGGAGCAGCTACCTTTCTAGCGGAATACGCGCCTGACAAGCGGCGAGGTTTTTACGGTAGCTTCCTGGAGTTTGGCTCCCTCGCTGGTTTTTCACTCGGCGCTTTGTTGACCTTGAGCGTATCGGTCGTCATTGGAGATGCCGCCATGTACGAGTGGGGGTGGCGCGTTCCATTCCTGATCGCAGCTCCACTGGGCGTCATCGCAGTCTATTTGCGCACCAGGATCGAAGACACCCCTGTGTTTCTAGAGCTCGAAAAGAAGATGGCAAGCGAGCCTGCTCGACCGAAGACTTCTATTGCTGAAATTTTTGGGAAATACAAAAAGGCAGCATTGTCGCTAGGGGTTCTGGTAGCAGCACTGAACATAACTTATTATATCCTGCTGGCATACATGCCGACCTACATGCACAAGGAAGTTGGGGCGAGCGAGAACATGTCATTGCTTGCGCCTCTGGTTGGAATGTTGGCCATGATGATGTTCATACCATTTGCGGGGCGAATCTCAGACGTGGTTGGCTTCAAAAAGATGTGGCTATTCTCGCTTGTAGGTCTTTTCATTTTAGCGATCCCGATGTTCAAGCTCATGTCTACAGGGCTGACGGGTTCAATGATAGGATTTGCAGTGCTAGGGGCATTTTTCGTCCCTCAGCTTGCCACTATTTCCGCCATGTTCCCGGCAATGTTCCCAACGCAAATCCGGTATGCGGCGCTGGCCATTGTCTACAATATTTCGGCCTCTATTTTTGGCGGAACAACACCACTGGTATGCGATCAAATTATTAAATTCCTCGGTTCACCTGACGCACCTGCCTACTACATCATGATTGCATCAGCACTTGGGATTATTGCGTTGTTCTTTGTGATCGAGACTAAAGGTTGCTCGATTCGCGGGGATGGAATCCCTGGGGCAAAATAACCTAATAGGCAGATGGTATAGAGCCTGGGTGCAAATCAGCACCCAGGCTGTCGCGAAGCTACAATCCTCCGGGCAAACCGACCGGCTACGTCCATCTAAGCAGCAGCGCTTTACCCTTCCTTTTTATTCTTATCTCACCGCTGGCATCTGGCCCTGATATCAGTGTCTTCGTTATCTCTTGCCCTTAATCGAAGCCGTGCGGTTTAACGCAGTTTACCAACGAGAAAAGCCAAAAGCGCGCAGGAATTGAGCGTTAATGCCCTCTCTTTCGCGTCATAACGCAGCATTTCATCAATCATGTAGTTGCCGGCAACACAAACCACTGGATTGGCGAAAAAGCATCCGAAAGATTGCTTATGTTCTTCAGCGATTTTAAGATTTTTAGCTGAGCTACGTTACTTATTCAGCGAAATTCACTTCTGGTATCTAGTTACACTGGCCGCATCGCGCACTGCGAGAAGAACAAAGAATTTCTAAATTACGAGGTGCCTGGAAATGCGTGTACTGATACTCGGTAGCGGCGTCGTCGGAACTGTCAGTGCCTACTACCTCGCGCGAGAGGGTTTTGAAGTCGTCGTGGTAGATCGCCAGGACGGCCCCGCGATGGAAACAAGCTTCGCAAACGCAGGGCAGGTCTCTCCGGGGTATGCCTCACCTTGGGCCGCACCTGGAGTGCCATTGAAGGCCATTAAATGGATGCTTCAGCAACACGCACCTTTAGCGATCAAGCCTACGTCTAGCCTGGATCAGTATCGTTGGATGATCCAGATGTTGCGCAACTGTAATCCGGCAAGCTATGCAGTCAACAAAGAGCGGATGGTTCGGATTTCCGAATATAGCCGAGACTGCCTGGATGAACTCAGGGCTGAGACTGGTATATCTTACGAGGCTCGCCAGCTCGGAACTACGCAACTGTTCCGCACTCAAGCTCAAGTAGATAATGCTGCTAAGGATATAGCTATCCTGAAACAGTCAGGCGTGCCTTTCGAGTTACTTGATCGCGACGGAATTGCTAAAGCTGAGCCGGCGCTCGCAAGTGTGCGCGATAAGTTGGCAGGGGCTCTTCGCCTACCAAATGATCAGACCGGTGACTGCCAGATGTTTACGCGGAAGCTGGCAAAAATGGCTGAAGAGCTTGGCGTAGAATTTCGTTTTGGATGCAATATTGATCGCCTCGAGTGTTCTGGAGATATCATTTCCGGCGTATGGATCAATGGGAAACTCGAAGTAGCCGACCAGTATGTGCTGGCACTGGGAAGTTACAGCCCCCAGATGTTGAAGCCACTGGGCATCCAGGCACCTATTTACCCGCTGAAGGGATACTCACTTACGATTCCCATCACGGATGCAAGTATGGCTCCGTCATCCACCATTCTTGATGAAACCTACAAGGTTGCTATCACACGCTTCGATGATCGAATCCGTGTTGGTGGCATGGCTGAAATCGCAGGCTTCGATCTGTCACTGAACGCTCGCCGCCGAGACACGCTTGAGCTTGTTGTAGGCGACCTTTATCCAAAAGGCGGGGATCTCACCAAAGCTACGTTTTGGACAGGGCTACGCCCAGCAACACCTGACGGAACTCCAATTGTTGGTAAAACAAAATACCGCAACCTGTTCCTCAATACCGGCCACGGGACTCTAGGCTGGACGATGTCTTGCGGCTCAGGTCGGTTGTTGGCCGATTTGATGGCAGGAAAAAAGCCAAAGATCAGCGCCAAAGGCCTTGATATCTCCCGTTACTCCAACCAAAAGGAAGCCCATAATCATGGCAATCCAGCGACTGCACTCTAATAAGCGCCTGAGCAACACCGTTATTCACAACGGCATCGTCTATCTCGCAGGCCAGTTGGCGAACAACCACGATGCCGACATTCGCACTCAAACTGCCGAGACCCTGGCGAACATCGACAGGCTTCTTGAAGAGGCCGGTAGTCACAAGTCGAAAATCCTCACAGTGACTATCTATCTGAAAGACATCACCACCGACTTCGCTGCCATGAACGAGGTTTGGGAAGAGTGGGTCGCGGAAGGTCAGGCTCCTGCGCGAGCTTGCGTTGAGGCGGCTATGTTCAAGCCAAGCCTGCTCGTTGAGATGTCCGTAATAGCCGCAATCGCCTGACGCTTTCAAGCGTACCCGGCAAGCCGCCTAGCCTGCCTGGCAACAGGTCAGCGCCGCTCGCCGGGCATCGCTAAATCGATCCAGGAACAAACTCATGAACCACGTGCTAGCCGAAATTAAAGAGTCGAACGAGAGCTCATCGCGGTCAGTCGCAACATCCACAGACAAGATTGCTAATGGCTAGCAGTTCATCACATGCCTTGAAGCCATGATTTAATCCTCGGTTGGTGAAGCTGGTGTCTCCAATATCCTTTGGTAAAAACCCAGATCCAGCCACTGACCGAACTTGAATGCAGCCTGCTTGATCACCCCAGCCTCAACGAAACCGAGCCGCTCATGCAGTACGATGCTGCCTCGGTTGGTGGTATCGATCCCTCCTATCATCGTGTGGACGTCACGGGCGGTAGCCTCTTCGATGAGCTTCAGCATCAGCAGCTTCCCCAGGCCCTGACCACGAAAGTCGTGGTGGATGTAGACCGAGTGCTCGACGCTGTATTTGTAGGCAGGCCAGGCGCGGAACGTCCCATAGCTGGCGAAACCGAGAAGCTTGCCGGCATCGTCTTCAACGCCAACCACCGGAAAGTCGTTCCGACGCTTTACCTCAAACCACCCGATCATGGATTCGGCAGTCCTAGGCTTGTAATCGTAAAGGGCCGTGGAGGTCAGAATCGCGTGGTTGAAAATCTCCAGTATCGCGGCTGAATGCCGTTCTTCGGTACAACGCACTAGGTTGTTCATATGCTCTCCGTGAATCCACTATATGATACGATTCGTATCGTATAGATGATTTTGCCAGAAGAGAAGACATGAACACGATTGATCAGATCATCGCAAAACAGCTTTCATCGCTCCGTCAGGAACAGCGCCTGAGCTTGGCCGAGCTTGGCGAGAAGGCAGGCGTGAGCAAGGCCATGATCTCGAAAATCGAAAGACTTGAAAGCAGTCCAACAGCTGCAGTTCTGGGTCGACTGGCAGCGGGCTTAGGGGTTTCGCTGACCGAGCTACTCACAGAGGAAACTGCGCTTCCTTACTCAATTCTGCGACGTCAGGCAGACCAGCCAACCTGGCAGGACAGCCAAAGCGGCTACATCCGCAGGCAGGTCGCGGAACGGAAGGAGTCTAGCAGTAGCGAGCTCATCGAAATCGACCTGCCACCGGCTACTCGAGTCGATTACCCTCAATGGCACAGCAATCCCTACCATCAGCGAGTTTGGTTGCTCGAGGGGGCGCTAGAGGTGCTGTACGGTGACGACAGATACTCGATGCAGCCTGGCGATGTGCTTGAATTTGCGGTCGACAGGCCGGTGAGTTACATCTCTGGCCAGGACGAAGGCTGCCGCTACCTGCTGAACCTTTTATATCTATGAATGCAGGCTATTTGGCCACGCGGACGTGACGTCCAACGCCGATCCATACTGTTCTCAATGAAATCGCTGATCGCACTCGAAACCACTTCTGAGCCAAGCATCCAGGGTACTTACACACATAAAAAAACCGCCTGGAAAGGCGGTTTTTCAAGGTCTTGCCCGGGGTCTCCGGCTCTCCACGACGGGGTTTAGGTTGCCGTTGAAGAGGTCTTTTCCTCAGAGAGGTTTTGGTGCCGGACACGTACCACATGAGGCTACCTAACTGACATTTGCTGCGTCAAGAAGCGATGCTTACTGACGCCACGATTCCACAGTCTCGGCACCGTGCTCAGCTTTCCATTCTTTCAGAACAGCGTGGTTGCCGCCCTTGGTTTGCACAACTTCACCGTTGTGCGGGTTTTTGTATACCTTGAGCTCGCGTGGCTTACGAGTGGATTTCTCTTGAGTCTGAGGGGCTAGACGACGAGTGCCAGCTTGCGGATCCAGGATGTTAATCACTTCGCGGAGGCTGTAACCGTATTCGCCAAGCAAGGCGCGGAGTTTGTTTTCAAACTCCATTTCGGCCTGGATGGCGCCATCGCTTTTCATCGCTTCCAATTCTGCAAGCTGCTGAGCGAGTTGCTGCTCGAGACGACGAAATTCTGCAAGACGAGACATTGTTAGCTTCCTACATTGTTGGTGGGGCAAGAATACATTCAGTTAACGCCCAACTGCTATCCCGGACTGAAGATAAGTCTCGATCTAAAACAGGCTATTCACCTCAACGAACACCGATCCGGTCTCTGCGGCAGCTCGAACCTTGCGGTCGATGACGTCGGCGAACGGTATCTGTTTGTCGAGTGCGTCGCGGATATCTTTGCCAGAAATACACACCAGGCTTTTCCCACGACCGAAGGCTTCTAATCCAACATCCGTGAAGCCGTAGTAGCTGATGAACACTCCGCGTGTCCATGCAGCCTTCTCGTTGATCTTGCCCTGTAGGACATGAAGCTCACCAGCTCCAACGGGGTTAGTTACCCACTTCGCTTCGACGAGGTAGATGTCACCGCGACACATGAAGCTCCCGTCGATCTGTTCCCCGGTATTCCGGAATGGGGCACGTGGTTGGAGGTTGGAGGCCTCAAACAGCTGCTGCAGGAACGTCTCAAACGCATAACCTCGTGCCTGGGGCGCGAGCTTATGGATATCCAGCAGGGCCTGCTTGAGCTTGGCCGCCTCATCAACGCTGACTTTGCGTACTGCGGCAAATGGATCGCCTGCAACGCCGCTACTGGAGGTGCCCGATTCCAAATCTTGGATCAGGGTCAGAAAACGCCCTTCGGCATTCGCAACTGGGTCATCTCGACCTTCATACAACAGGCGAGCCTGTCGATGTGCCCACACGGCCTTCAAGGCTCGTACACACGTCTGGGTATCTGCAAGGTTTAGGAAGCTGCGAAAGCGCTTGGCCTTGGACGTACCATCGGCGGTGAAGAGTTGATCATCAATATCGAGCTCCAACTCCCCGAGGAAGAACCGGCTGAAGGTAGCGTTCGAAAAATCCAAAACGTACCCCCCTTCCATTTCGAAGAGGAGATCCAGGAGCTTCATATCAAACGGTTTTATCTTGGGCATGCCACGCGTCCTTGATCAAGCACAGCGAATCGAGCATACGACATCGCTGTGAAAGACCCAACGGGCTATCGCGCTCAAAGCCCACCATCCTTAACGATAGTAAGCCCGGACTTCTACTCAGAAGTAAGAGAGGCATTGCTGCTATGTGCGGAGCAGAGCGTGCTGACCCAGGTCGTACCCACCTGCCTTCCAGGAGAGCCACAGTAGGAGCAAGTCTTCAGCGATAACTCGGTGGCAACATCTACCGCGCCTCGGCAGTAGGCATCCCCGCCATCGTAGAAGAAGTGCAGCTCTCCGAATTTTGATTTGATCTGCGCGACGGTCACCGGGACAACCTCTGGATGTCGAGCCAGGTGATCCCGCAGCGTATCGCACAGTGCGAGGAGGAGGTTTTTCCAGCCAGGCCCGCAGTAGATCACATCGACGCCAGGATCAGAAAACAGCTGCGGATAGCGCTGACGGAACTCTTCTATGTCGATCTCGGGTAGAGCTTCAGGCGGCGTCTTCATAGTGCTCAAGGTTCACTGTAGGGGTAGAGGCCCGGCCATGTGATATGCGATCAAACCGCAAGCGGAACGCGCAGGCCAGGGATGGGCAAAGGCGAGAGGATGAAAGTCCGCGAGGGCCGAGACCGGCAAGGCCGGGCTCAGTTCACGACAGCCGCACCTCCGAAGGAGGCTCGTCCAGGCTTCAACGATGCAGTTTGCTGAAGCGCTCCACGAGCTTGCCGGGAGAAATCGACTGCCATGTCTCAAACGCATTTGCTTTACGGAATAAGTTGATGCCTATGCCAACAAAACCAGCAAACACCAAACCAGCGATGGTAAGAGAATAACCAGTCAGATCAGATACAAATTGAGCAAAGGCATTGTAAGATCCACCACTTCTATCGAACAGACCGATTGCAAAAAACAAGGCAACCCAAGAGAGCAGGAACGCAACACCCGCTACTACCGCACCGTTGGCCCAAATACCAACCTGACTGGTGTATTTTAAGCTAGGCTGCTCAAGAACCCTTCCACTCGCGTCCTTCACAGCAAATACAAATCCTTTATTCTTCACTTTGTTTCTAGACTTCTGAACCAGGCCGTAGAACTCATACTGACCGCCATTCTCCAGCTCTTCGTAGATACGAGTCGGCATTCGGAAATTGGGTATGAGCACATCATCGATTTTCATGATGACCTGAACATTATCTGAGAAGCTCTCAAAAACCCGTATGTCTTCTAAGCACCCCGAAAACTTCAGATATTCAAACTTTATAAACACTTGCAGCTCCTTGCTCAATTCCTGAATGACAGGCAGGGGGGGCCTTGAGCACACCTCGGCGTGCTCAGGCTCGATCTAAATCAGTGCAGCTGTGTATTGGGGAAGCGGTCTCCAACCAGGCGGCAAAAATCCCTCAGGCTGCGGCGCCCACCATCACGGCGAAAGGTAGCCACTACGTACTTGGAGTTCATGGTCGTGATCACCCAGAACCTACCTTCTTTCTTGATAGCCACGATGTCGGAGGTTTGGATCAAGTGCCCATCGGCGAATCGGCCATGAGGCCCTTGCCGCACATGCCCGAAGACGACGCCAACGGCACTGAGTCTATGAATGTGGACATTCACCAGAAATGCCGTGATCTCGTCCTCGTACCCCTGGCCTACAGCTCGAGCGATACGCAACAGGTCGAAGTCCGAGTAGCGCTTCACGAGGTAATCCACCTTCACCGTGTTGTCCTTTGCCATGCCTACGCCCTCCTAGGCTGAGCTGCAGCACCGGCCTGAGCCATACCGCGTCGGTACAGCTCTTTGACGTCGTTCAGGGAGTCGGCACCGAGACCAGGCTCATGCGTATCGACGTACACAGCACCACCCTCTACTTCCAGTACGCAAACAGCCACACCAGCCTGGTTGTGTCCCATCGACAGTGAAGTGAGCTTCTCCATCCTCCAACCACCATCCTTGTTCATCCAGGATGGGGTGACGGCTTGGACTTCCTGTACAACAAAGCTCTCATCTTGGGATACCAGTAACTCCACAAGGCGCATTTCATCGTTGAGCATCTCCTCGTAGGCAACGAATCGATCCTCATGCCGGCGCTTGAGGCTGACGTGATACCAGTGAGTGGCCAGAGATCGTGTGACGGCATGAAAGTGAGCCAAGCCGTCTCCAAACATGCCTACTGGGCCAGCTTGGTCTTGCGTGCTAATGCGGAACATCGTGAATCTCATCAGGGCAAGCCCGCCAGGCGGAACCTGCGGGTCAACATAAGCCGAAAATTGTCTTCAGCGAGGCGGTCTGCTCACGACCAGGGCCAACCAGGACGTACACGGTGTTGCGCGTTTCAAACATGCACACGCTGTCGTAGGTCTTGCACAGCGTCGAGCGCACCCAACCCCCTGGTGGGAATCGGCCCTCGCTGTCGTAGTTGACGCAATGGGAGTACAGGAACATCGGCTGCAGGCCTAGAGACCTGACTCTGTCCAGCGACTCCTGTGGCTCGTCAACGTGGAAGATGAGCCAGTCCTCAACCAAGCAATACGGCCTGCGAGGAAAGCGTTCGGCAAGCAATGCCTCAATTTCGGGTTGGGACAGCGACGTCCCTGCGGAAGAGACGTGCCCTTCCTGGAGCAGCTCGTGCTCTACGGAGCTATCAGTCACCAATTACCTCGGTATTCAAAACGACGAGGTGATGTGCGAACGGGAACGTAGCGGCAGATCGCCGTTCGACTCACTCAAACCAATATATCTGTTTGAGCGAGCCTAGGCAAACGAGGCATACCGTCTCCTTTTGCGGAGGCAGAAATGCCGCTACGCCACTCTCTCGCCGCCGTGCTCCAGTCGCTCCGAACGCAGCAAGGCCTGTCTCAACAGGAGATTTCCGGCCTTCTTCGTCAACAAACGATCAGCGAACTGGAAGCGGCTCGCTTCACGGCCACCATCGATACCGTGAGGGATCTTGCCATTTCGCTGGGCATCAGCCCAGCCACCCTGTTCGCCATGGTCATTGCAGCTGAAAATCAGCAAACGACTCACCAGGTGCTGATCGATGCAATCGTGGAAGCAGAGGCATTGGGGAGAGCCAGCGAGATAATGGAACGTCGACCTCGCGAGATTGAGCATCCACGAGTGACGGCTGCGAGAGAGAAGTGGAAGGCAGTACAGGCGCTGAAAAAAGACGGCCTCACCCAGGCAGAGGTGGCTCGTGCTCTAGGGTACTCGAAGGGCACTGTGTGGCGGCTCTGGGAGCGAGAGCCAGGCAGCTCCGGCTAAGAAGCTCAGAGCGAAACGAGAGCTGAAGGAGGCCGGCCTTTCTCAGGCCGAGGTCTGCAAGATGCCGGGGTTGCCGGATACCACTGTTGGGCGTCTGTGGCACGCAGGCGAGTGATAACCAAGCGCTTTTTTTGAGCACTATTCATTACACGGCATCTCAGGGAGAAATCTTGACGCGGCGGGCTGGCGCGGCTACGGCGCAAGCATCTGCTCGAAATCCTTATCTTTGCCGGTAAAGAACATCATGGCCGTTCGGGACTGCAAGCAGTTTTCCGCTTCCTCACTGAATAGTGAGCGTTCGATAGGATCAGCCCAAATTTGGGCCACACCCTCTTTGCGGAATACCTCCATCGGGAGAGGAAATGACGCATACGGATTGTGATAGACCCTCAGCCCATCGGTGATCTTTTCCGTGCATTCATCGCCCTTGGAAACAACGTGCTCCAAGCCGCTCGGAGATGACCAGGTCGAACGAATGACCGCAGTCGGACAACCGCACATCGCATCTACTTTCCCCCAGGTGCCCAGATGACTGAACACCACTGCGCTGATGTGGCTGAAGCGCGGACAGTCGAAAAAACCCAGCTCGATCTCTGCTCCATTGTCTTTTTGAACGCTCTCCAATGTTTTGCCTTCTAGACCGTTTGGGAAGCGCTCAGGATTGGCTAGGTACTCGGCCTCATCCACGTAGTAATCGAACAGCAAAGCTTCAATTGGTCGAAAGGCCTGCAGATGGAAACCGGGTTGTTCAAAAGGGGCAATAGCGAGGACGAAGGGACGACCTTTGACATGGTCATGGAGGGCGTATTTGTCATCGAATTTTTGCGACTTGCTCATGAAGGCATTAGCCAAGCGAATGATGGCAACCCGATTGAGCTCGTTGAAGTCGACGTTCTTGTAAAACTCTGGCGTCATTCCCAACCCCCATTCCGGCGTTGCGTCAGCGGCATGGTTGGCAGTGGTAGCCTCGATGGTGAATTTCACGCTACCCGCTGTGAGTAAAAAGTCGGGTGCAGGATGAGTCCAGTCAAACGAGAAGCCATACTCGCGAAAGGCCGCGTGCAGGTAGATTTCCCAGAAGCTCGAGTTGAAGGTCGTCTGAAACTCCCTCACAAACTTATTATCCCTGTCGGGGAACCCCTCGAGCCAGCGCAGTAGCTCATCTCGCTGATAATGCCGGCCCTCACGCCCATCGGTGATCGTTTTGAAATGCGGATGGAGCTTGTCGGTAGGGTAGAGAGGGTTTAGCAAGTCCACGGGAGCCACCGTCGCAGCAGAATGATGACATAAGGTAGTACCTGTCATCGTATCTAGGAAGAGCTAGACCTGGAGCATGCCAGACTCATGCAGAGGCTCCAACCATTGCGCTTCACGCCTGTCGTGAATTTCCCGACCTGCCCGGCAAACAAGAGCCAGTTTGCCGAACAAGCGCTCGATCAGCGTGGGTTATAACCACTACGTGCCAGGGCATTTTGCACTTTTCCGACAGCGGCTCGGATTGAATAGGCTTCGTCATCATCTACTGTGCACCCACGGAACTCGCTCCAGTGGGATCGCTTAAAGAATTGGGCGAGTGCCATAGCCTCTCCGTGGCTCATGAAGGCATCCGCCTGGCAGCCATCAATCTCGAAAATCACTCTGACGTCACTGTACTTGGCCGGCTTACTCATGGGGGCGCTCCTTTTGGGGAAGTTTTGCGATTTGTGGACGAATTGCTTCATTTCCTCTCGTGACGCTAACACCTGATCACGAATCTCCTCGGGGTCGATGGCCATGCCACCTCCAGGTGTTGTTCTCAGCGTCTTGAGTGAGTTCACCGCGTCGATGAACGACCGCTCTCTGGCTTTCTCAAGTTCAGAGCGATCATCATCTGTAGTGAGGCTCCACAGGCGTTTGCCGAAATTTACGGCAGCCCGCCTTGAGCGACGGTACATAGATTGTCCTATCACAATTCACGCTCCCGCCAGCGAGTGGCTGCATTCAACCTATCCATCCAGTCGTCATGCTCCTCATCATCAATAAGCGTCGACCAAGCGTTAAGAAGACGATTTCGGATTAAACGCTGCTGTTCCCAGAGTGAGTCCAGGTCAGGTGCATCACTCATCGCGTCAATCGCTTCCTCTACCGCCTCCAGCTCGTCCGCACGGTCTTTCTCAAACTCCGCACTTTCCCTATTCAGCGACATCATTCACCCTCCAGCTCCAGTCTCAGCATCCAAGCGGCCCTGCAGCTGTTGAATTTCATCCTGAAGCACCACAATCGTGTGCTCGAGTTTGCGGATGTTGACTCGCATTTGGTTGATGACCTTCAGGGCTTCCTGATGATCCGCCATGTACATATCGCGAGCCTTCTCTGTTTCCCTGAGGCTGTCGAGCACTTGGGTATTGCCAGCTCGAGCATCTTGAACTTGGGTGAACCAATAGACGATCTCCAGCCTGCTGAGCTCCAGCAGCTCCGCAGGTGTGCGCGTCAGTGCTTTTGTGGCTGCCTCATCTTTTTTTTGCTGAGCCCGTTTGGCCTTGATTTCTTGCAGACGCTCAAGCGGCCAGACGCGATGGTAGATGGTGTTCCGATGCACTCCAGCTAGCTTGGCCAGCTGGGTTGCGTTGGCCGAGATTGAAGAGTCTTTTTCCATTTTCTTCAGCGCAGCATCAAGCGCCAACGTGACAGCCTCGAAGTTCTCCTCATTCTTGGCGTCATACGCGGCTGTACTCACACAGATACCTCAATACCGAGTTGCGTGAGCACGCCTTTGGCCTCGGCAATCACGAGCTTCATTTGCTTGATGGATAAAGCAACGTCATCCAGATCTCTCAGTTCTGCAAAGGCCGCAGCAGGATTCGTTTCATACCGCCTGAGCGCTATGGTGTTTTCGACATAGATTTCTTGCCACTTAGGCGCATTGGCCTCGGTCACTACCGCGTTCTCGCACCGGTTAGGGTTACACCGCAGTGAGCCAATGCAGGGGATGGAAGGGTCATCCAGATCCGTTGCGTTACCGTAGCAATAGCCTTGACCGACGTTGATGACCGCGAAACCCAACTCAACCATTCGCTCGAAAATGTCGTCGTTCGAATAGCCGGCCTCAAGATACCCCCTGAAGTATTTTTTGAGACGAGCACGGTGTGCGGCGGCGTTCTCGCCAGCATAACCACCGTCGGGGTTTAAGGAATTCATGATGAACTCCTTCTCGGCATCCCTTCGACCGGGAGCATCTGAGCCACCACCTGAGCTTAGGGCCTCACCGATGCCACCGTAATCAATGGTGACGGTGCCGACCCGTTTGTGACGCATGTCTTGGCCGATGGTACTGGCATGATGGCCAAAGTGCTTAAGCTGATACGAAATGAAGGGCAGTCCCACAGCAGCCCTAAACATCTGGTTGGACAATGAATGCCTCAGTGTGTAAGGCGATACATCCAGGTTTTCGAGCTCTTCGAAGGTTACGGTATTCTCCAAGAACGTACAGAGCTGATGGGTTAATCCTGACCCGCTTAACGAATTGGCCTCATGCTGCATGCCTGGCGGCACGGTATTCATGTTGGAGAACAGGTAGGGGTGCTGCTTGAATCGGTTCAAGATCCGCAGCGCTTGAACTGCATCCTTGACGATTGGGATCGCAACCCACTTATCATCGAACAGCTTCCTGAGGATTTCCTGATGCTTGATAACTCCGCTGATGATGAGGTCGTGCCCAAACTCATCGACTGTCAGGCAGCTATCAATCAGGCAACTGGCTAGCTCTGATGGCCTCATCCCGGTGTACTGGGCAACGATGTAGCACGCGCTATTGTTGATATGGGTGAGGTACTCATACAGCGCATTGTCCATGGGGGCCCGTGTCAGCTTGCACAGGGCTTCCTTGTCCTTGAGCATTCCAAGGTTCTGGGGCGACCAATACTCAGGCTCGAGCTTGTACAGGAATGGCTTGATCTCGAGACCTGTGTAACCCCTTGAGGTCATACGGTAAGCAACGTAGATGTCGTAATTTCTACGTGTGATCTTGGCGCTCCTAGCCTTCTGGTACTCAACCAAGTCGAGTCGGCTCAGCGTGTGCTGATCGCAGATGTCTTCCTTCAGAGCTCTAAGAAAGTCGACAACCGCGAACGAGCCCTCACGGGAGCACTTTTCAAAAATATGATTACTGAACCATTTCTTTTTGGTGCGTTTTTTCTTGTTGATGAAGCTGTTGTGCTTCCACTTCAAAGCCTCTAATTCGACATAGGCCAAAGGTTTGGCGAATAGATTCTCGACCAGGAAGTGAGACCGTAATATCCGGAAGGCTTGAACGGTCGGCTCCCTGAAAGCTCGATCAAAGTTTTCAGCACCTACCTGGTAGTCCCGTTCGGTAAAGTCTGACAGGCTGAAGTGCGATTTTTCAAAGAAGTGATCCCCATGTTCAGCTCGCTTGCGGGCACACATCTGATTGATAAATGGGATCACAGACTTGAAGATGTCCAAGACATAGTGAGGTTTATAGCTTTTAGGTTTTCGACTGTAGTGAAGAGCCCCTGGAATCTCGAGCATGCACAGCATGGCCATCTTCAGCTCGAACAGGATAGTGCTGCTAAGGCTCTCATAGACCCCGAAATCAATTCGCGATTTAGAGCCCTGGATGCCCCTCGGAATTGCGTAGGGCTCATCGTTGTAATCCCAGAGCATATCCTTTACGAGGCTCAACTTGCTGGCTGGGAGGTTCATCAGTGCTGCGAGCAATTCCAGTGCGTTTACGCCATCATTGGAATGGGAGGTAACCGCAATGAGCTCGTTGCCCAAGTAGCCCAAGAACCGGTCTCGCACCGATTTGATCTTGTAGATAAGGCTATCGAACCCGAGAATCACAGGGACACCGTCTCAATCAGAGGGCTAGTGATGATGTGCTCTGCGAGTCGACGAGCCTCCTCCAGTTGCGCCGCTGTGAAACCGCTATCACTAGGCGAGAGGATACTTTCCAGCACCTCAAGGTTCTCGCGGATGACGGCGCCATAGGGCGTTTCGGCCACGTTGCTTGAGGACATAATCGAGATGTAGTCCCATTGCATGGCGAAGAGGTCGGGAAGATTCGACACTGTGATGATGGAGTTGCTACAGGACAGGCACTTGTTCAGCAGAGAGCACTTACTGCCCTTTTTATAGCTCGGCAGCCTTTTGATTTCGTCAGGAGGGTTAAGCGCATCCTTGCAACTGACCAGGCCCGTCCTGATGATGATCGGTGACGAGTTTGCAGCTGGGGGCATCGGCTTGGCCGGCTGGCTTTCCCGAATGATCGTCCCTTTGTGAATTTGGGTCAGCGCTTTGGTGTTGACTTCGCGAGCCGTCTTGTTGAACTCGAGCTTGTCGAGATACGTCTGTGTGGCATAAATCGATTTGTGGCCGAGAATCACCTGGATTTCCCTGACTGACAGGCCTAGTTCAACGAGGTCAGCCACGAGGCTCGGGCGCAGCCGGGAAGCCGAGATATTCAGCGGCTGCCCGTCCTCAGTTTTGAGGTCGTGATCCCTGGCCAACTGGTTCATTACGTTATTGATGACAGTTGAATCCTCGAAAGACTTCACCTTCCGAAACTCGGATCCCTTCTGCGACTCGTAGATGAACAGCCTCTCTTTGATTGCCCCTTCAGCGCGCTCGCGAATGTGGCGGGTCAGGTAGATGACCTCCTGGAAGATCTTCTTGATCTCAATGCTTTGTGCCCGCGAGTACCATGTCCAATCCGCGTGCATCATGTCGAGATGAAGAACCTTCCCCCCGCCTGAGCGGACTTTCCAGTACCGCAGGTATGGGCGATGGGTAACCTCGTGGCGCTCGACGAAATCATCGATATCCAAGCTTTTGAGAGAGTCGGCGTTCAACCCCGTCACTTGCGCGAGGCGTGTGATGTATGGCGCCAGCATCCTCGAGGTAACATGGTAAATAACACCCCAGCTGGCATACGTCTCAGCGAGTCCGAGCCCGCCGATATTCAGCAGCCGCACAAAGGCCTGCTCATATTTGTCATCAGGGTCAGCTGACCACTGACTAATCATCCTGCCGCTGAGCTTGTTCTCAAATATCCAGCGAGCGTTTTCTAAGGTGGCCATACCTTTCACAAGGTATCCATCTTCACCCAACGGATCACTGCCACCATGGAAGGGTACATAGTCCTTTGCTAGCTCGTTAGTCTGCTGCCGCTCCATGTCACAGGCTTGCTGGATCGCCGTTCGTGCGAATTTCGGGTATGGGCGATATTCATCCGTCTCTCGGGCAGTGTTGAATCCTTCCACATCAATAAATGATGTGAGCCCCATTCCACGAATCTTCACTGCTCGCTTGAGCATCGAGCGGACTGCCGACAAGACACCCTTTGAGTAGAGCGACGTGAGGATGTTGGCCTCCATTTGGTCGGTGAGGTACTTCCTGAAACGCGTCAGGTAGTGGGCTGTAACGTACTCCCGAGGATCCTCATTTCCCGTGAAGCCAACCTCACTCAGATGAAGGGTCATCAGTCGAAAACCATCACTGTAGTTCTGCTGGCCGGATGCGGATTTCGATTTCAGCGATGCGGCAGCAAACATGTGCAGAAGCTTGCCGAATGGCCTGTTGGGGTCTTCTACCAGGTCTTCGTACTTTGAAAGTCCGATGAGCCTGAGCTCAGAGAGCGCCTTGGTAAGGGAGTCCTTTGGCGCGGCCTGTTGTTTTTTAAGCTCGGCTTCGACCTCTCGTTCCTTGCAGTTTTTGTAGTCTGCCTTGATGACGCCAAGCCGCGTGAGGTCAGTGAGAATGTCTTGAAAAGTCTGTTCAACAATAACGAACTTGGAGCGGGCCCACTTCAGGTTTGCCATCCCCTCGACCTGGAACAGGCTCGCCTTAGAAGAGATGGTATTGCCGAAGACCGGGATGCTTTGCTTCTCTTCTTCCGTCAGGCTTTCGTACCAGCAAAGAAGCTTCCGGCGCCACTCATTTGCGATTGAGGGTTGGTCGGGTATCACGATCTGCTCCTCGATCATCCGTTGGATGATTGAGTCGAGGATTTCTACTCTCGTGTTGAAGGTGGTGCCGCTTGTCTCCAGCTCCGTCTCGAGATACGTATAGGCGGGGCTCAGCTTTCCTCTCTGCGAGAGCTGTACGTTCAAGAGGGATTGACGACTGCTCATGATCTGGGTGGCCCAAGCCTCGATTGCCTCAGTGACTTCGGACTTTTTCCGCTTGGGACGCCTTGCTTGGCCGGAAGCCTCAGATTCGCTGCGAGATTGACCGTCTGCCTGATCCTCAGGCGGCTGATGAGTAGTGCTCATTCTAGGCTTGCTCCCGATCCAGGTGAACGCCGACTGGTAAACAGACTGAACACCATGGTGAAGCGTTGGTCAAGCCGGAAAAATGTACAAAAACCTTATGAATCAACGAGTTAAGAGTATGCTGCTGGCATACCCTTAACGCTAAGCACTTGTCCTCTCAGGCCTTTTTCGGGGCAGAGGTGACGGAATGTGTCACAAGCAATTCGCCAAAATTTTTGCATCTGAGGCAGGGCAGGAAGGGGCTACCGTCCACTGAGAAGCGGGAGGCTGCTATCTGGCTGACGTAATGTCGATTCACATAAGCATCAGTGGTCGTCTGGTGCATGTGACCGAATCGCTTGGAAACCTCAATGAGTCGCTCATAGTGGTCTGCCTGGAAGTCGAAAATTTGAGCTACTGCTTCAAGACGGGCCTGATCATCAACTGGCTGATCGGAAGTAGAGGTCGGCTTGGTCGTTTTCATCTTGAGCATCCTTCTGGATAACGCGGATGGGAGAGGCCTGGGAGCTATCACTTCCCGTGGGCTGAAAAAATGGAAGTCCAGAGAGGGCTTTACGTCAAGCCAGATTCGTAAAAAAGTCATTTAAATCAGTGGTATACGGGTATGTTTGCAGCATACCCATTGACGCTAAAGAGCTGACGTTCAAGACATTTTCGTCGAGCGTCGCGAGGGGAGGAGGCGGGTAATCAACTGCCCAGCGGATTTATCCTACGGTGCCGTTAGCCTAGGTTGTGGCTAGATTGACGGCTTACGAGGCGCATCATTTTTTATCTCCGGTCTTGATGCGAATGGTCGTCCTCTCGCGTAGGACGTGCATCTCTCCGCACTTGGTTTTGATGAGAGAGTCCGGCGTGCAGAGTTTTTGGTAGATGTCATGAGGGATCTGCGCGTAACCCTCAGTCGTGGTGGTATACGAGTGGCCATGCCCTACCGAAAGCATTCCCAAACGCTCGAAATAATCCTCTCCAAGATCAGGACTTGTGAGCAGAAGGTATGCAGAACCATGTCGGAACTTGTGTGCTGAGATCTTTCGCTTGATCTTGCGTGACTTTCTCGCCCGCTTGGAAAGGCGCTCAAACAGCTTTTCAACGCTCTTGGTGGTGTAAGGCTTTCCATGTGAGTTGAAGAACGCAGGCGTATCGTTCGGGTCTCTGATGCGCTGGCTGTAGCGACGGTACAGCGGTGTCCTGTGGTAGTTCTCGATGCGTTCCAGTGTCGTCCTGCTGACGAGCGTTATCCGTGGGACTATTTCATTTTTTTTGCCCTTGCTGCCCTGGACATGCAAGGGGCTGTAGTCCGCATTCACCGGGATGTTGCATTCATTAGAAACGTACTGGAGCTTCTGGTAATCAAGCGCATCGAGAATGTGCTGAAGCGTTATGCGTGGAACCTCAGACTCTCGAATGCCCGCGTCGTAAATCAGCTGCAGCATGCACCTCTCACGTTCTGATTTCGTATGCAGGATCATCTGTTCAAGCTCAAGCATGCTGCATGGCTGGACGATGGCTTTGATGTTTGCCTTGCCTGTCCGAATCGGCCCGTGCTCGTAAGGGTCGTCACTCCGGATCGGAGGCTTGCCATTCAGGCTGATGCACAGATGTTTGCTGAAGAAATGGTTATAGGCGGCATCTCGGCCTTGAACTGTTTTGGGAGCTAAGCCCGCAGCATCCAGTTGACCCAGGTACACCTCTAGGCTACCTAACCCGATACTCAGCAGGAGATCGTCTCGGCGGGTGTTCTCGTACTCGGGTTTGGTCTTCTGGTCTTGAAGCAGGTACGAAATACGCCTGGCATAGGACAGAACGGTTTTGTCTGCCTTTGAGACGTTCCGGTAGTTCCGGCATAGGTAGGAGGACACCAGAGGAAGAAGCTGTTCATCGTCATCAATTAGCCCGCACCCAGTTACCTTCACGGATGGCTTGCTGCCTTCTGGCTGAGCTAGGAACTCTTCTCTGTGTTTGCCATTGGCAAGGATGGAGTTGCTTAGGTCGAGCTCTCTGTCTCGCACCGCAATCACTTTCATATTCTGAGGCCCTACACACCGACTCAGGAAGGTCGGTGGGAAGTATGGCTCATGGCTCAGATTCTGGAGGGGGTTAGGCTAAGGGCTATCGGATTGTGCAGTTCAGTGTAGGGGGGTAGAAATTACTGCCTCGGCCGCGTGGTCGGTACCGATCACCAGACCTGCGCGGGCGCCAGCGATGGTGTACTGGGCGACCATCCGGGTGCGTGCCTTGACGTTGCCCACCACGAAGTCCACCAACGTCGGCGAGCCGTTCTTCAACGCCGCCACTTCAGCTGCCAATGCACGCACTGCCGGGGCGATATCCACCGTGTGAACTTCATCTGCCTTGATAACTTCCAGGCATGCCTGGGCGTCATGCTCGTCATGCTGTACCTGGTACGGCAGGCGCACGGCAATGAAGGTGTAGGCCTTGTCGCCGGTCTCGGCGCGCAGCTCGTTGATGGCGCGCTGGGCGAGCAGGGCGGCAGTCAGTGAGTCGACGCCACCGCTGATGCCCAGCACCAAGGTCTTGAGTCGAGCATTGGCCAGGCAGTCCTTGATGAACGCCACCCGCCGGGCGACTTCGGCCTCGAGCGCTGCCGCGTCGGCGAACGGCGGCTGTACCTTCAGCGCCTGGGCAATCTCTTGCTGAACCGCTTGCATGGGTTACTCCTTGCTGGGGACTTTGAATACGTGACGCATGTAGGCGACGAAGTTCTCGTCGCGGCACTGGGTCTTGGCGGCTTCGTCAGAAATCTTGGCCACCGGCGCGCCGTTGCAGTCGGTCATTTTAAGCACGATGCTCATGGGTGCCACACCAGGGATGTCGCAGGTCAGGTTGGTTCCGATGCCAAAGCTGACGTTGATGCGGCCGCGCAGGGCGCGGAAAATTTCCAGCGAGCGGGTCAGGTTGAGGCCGTCGGAAAACACCAGGGTCTTGGTCATCGGGTCGATACCCAGTTTCTGGTAATGGGCAATGGCCTTTTCCGCCCAGGCTACCGGCTCGCCCGAATCATGGCGCAGGCCGTCGAACAGCTTGGCGAAGTACAGGTCGAAATCGCCGAGGAAGGCATCCATGGTGATGCAGTCGGTCAGGGCGATGCCGAGCAGGCCGCGGTACTCGCGTACCCAGCAGTCCAGCGCAGCGATCTGGCTGTCGATCAGCCGTGGGCCGAGCTGCTGGTGGGCCATGATCCACTCGTGGGCCATGGTGCCCAGCGGCTTGATATCCAGTTTCCATGCCAGGTCGACGTTGCTGGTGCCGACAAAACGGCCGGGGAAGTCGTCGCGCAGCACCCTTACCACTTCCTCCTGCACGCGGCTGGAAAAGCGCCGGCGGGTGCCGAAGTCGGCCACCTGCAGTTCGGCCAGCTCGTCGTCGCTGGCATGTGCACGCAGCCAGTCAAACTTGCGGTACAACTGATCCCGCGCCTCGGCCAGGCGCATGTGCGGGTGCAGATTGCGGTTGCGTACTTCGCTGATGATGGCCAGCAGCGGCACTTCGAACAGGATCACATGCAGCCACGGACCTTTCAGGCGCAGAAACAGCTGATCATTTTCGATGCCGACGTGCACGTAACGCAGGTTGAAGCGGAACAGGCGCAGAAAGCGTAAAAAGTCGGGCTTGAGGAAGCTGATGCGTTCGAGGAAGGCCAGCTGGCCATCGTCCAGGGTGAGGTCGGCAAGCCGTTCGAGCTGATTGCGAATTTCGCCGAGGTAGGGGCGCAGGTCCTCACCGTTGCGGCAGCGGAATTCCCATTCGACGTCGGCGTCCGGGTAGTTGTGCAGCACACCCTGCATCATGGTGAGTTTGTAGAAGTCGGTGTCGAGCAGGTTGTGCACGATGCGCTCGGCGAATGCGCTTTCGCTCATCAAGGGGGCTCCGGAAGCGGCGATTGGCGGACATTGTGCCAGCCTTTTCCACCTTGTGTGGCTGTTCCGGCCTCTTCGCGGGCAAGCCCGCTCCTGCACGGTGCGGGGACTTGCTCCTAATGTGGGAGCTGGCGTGCCCGTGAAGAGGCCGAAACAGCCAAAACAGAGGTGTTTTTCCGTGCACCAGCTAGCCTTGAAACGGTGCCGCCTGTAGCAGTCGCGCACCAGCGGTGTGCAGTTCGGTGACGTCCGCTGTTACAGGGCGGTTGCACGTAAACACTTGCCAGGGTTGCAATGATGGCACTCGAAGGTTGCTCCTTGTCTGTACGTGTGGTGGCGCCTGCCGCGTGGCAGACGGTTGCACGCTCAATAAAGAAAAGGCCGCCCGTCGCCTACCGGCACCCTTCACAGTGTGTTTTCCCGGAAGACAAAACCGATGGCACGGCCCTTGCTCTGAGTACCGGGCTGAGAAGTTGTAGTGCCAACCAAAAAAACTCTAGGAGCACCACCTCATGTCGCAGACGTTTTACAAGAAAGGTTTCCTGGCTCTGGCCGTAGCTACGGCACTGGGTGTTTCTTCGTATGTTCAGGCCGACGTCAAGATCGGTGTAGCGGGCCCCATGACTGGGGCAAACGCAGCGTTTGGCGAGCAGTACATGAAAGGTGCGCAGGCAGCGGCTGACAAGATCAACGCCGCTGGTGGCGTGAATGGCGAGAAAATCGTCCTGGTCAAAGGCGATGACGCCTGTGAACCGAAGCAAGCCGTGGCCGTGGCCAACCGCCTGGTCGATCAGGACAAGGTGATTGGCGTGGTGGGCCACTTCTGCTCTTCCAACACGATCCCGGCCTCCGAGGTATATGACGAGGCGGGCGTGATCGCCATCACCCCAGGCTCCACCAACCCACAGGTCACTGAGCGCGGCCTGAGTGCCATGTTCCGCATGTGCGGCCGTGACGACCAGCAGGGTATCGTCGCTGGCGACTACATCGTCGACGTGCTCAAGGGCAAGAAGGTTGCGGTGTTGCACGACAAGGACACCTACGGCCAGGGCCTGGCTGACGCGACCAAGGCGCAGCTGGAAAAACGCGGCGTGAAGCCTGTGCTGTACGAAGGCCTGACCCGTGGCGAGAAAGACTTCAGCGCGGTGGTCACCAAGATCCGCTCTACCGGTGCCGACGTGGTCTACTTCGGCGGCCTGCACCCGGAAGCCGGCCCGCTGGTACGCCAGCTGCGCGAGCAAGGCCTGAAGGACGTCAAGTTCATGTCCGATGATGGCATCGTCACCGACGAACTGGTGTCTACCGCCGGCGGCGCGCAATACGTTGACGGCGTGTACATGACCTTCGGTGCCGACCCGCGCCTGCTGCCAGACAGCAAGGCGGTGGTGGAGGAGTTCCGCAAGGCCGGCACCGAACCTGAGGGCTACACCCTGTACGCCTACGCTTCGCTGCAGGCTCTGGCTGCCGCGTTCAATGGCGCGAAGTCGAACAAGGGCGAGGACGCTGCCAAGTGGCTCAAGGCCAACCCGGTGCAGACCGTCATGGGTGAGAAGAAGTGGGACAGCAAGGGCGACCTGACCGTCTCCGACTACGTGGTCTACCAGTGGGACAAGACCGGTAAATACCACCAGCTGGAAAAACAAAAATAACAACGGCCCGCGGCCCGGGCGGTTGCTCGGGCCCAAGCCCCGCGGTACCTGTCTTTATTCGTAGATCTGCACAGTTCTGCGCTGCGAGGGCCCCGCACAGGTGGCCCGCGCCGTGGTCGGCGCTCGTGCAATCTCAATCAGGTGAGATTGCGTTATGGATGGTATTTTCCTGCAGCAACTGGTCAACGGCCTGACCCTCGGGTCGGTCTATGGCCTGATCGCCATCGGCTACACAATGGTCTATGGCATTATCGGCATGATCAACTTCGCGCACGGCGAGGTGTACATGATCTCCGCTTACCTCGCGGCGATCAGCCTGGCATTGCTGGCTTACTTCGGTGTCGAATCGTTCCCCCTGCTGATGCTGGGCACCTTGTTGTTCACCATCGTCGTCACCGGCGTTTATGGTTTCACCATCGAGCGCATCGCCTACAAACCGCTGCGTAACTCCACCCGCCTGGCACCGCTGATCAGTGCCATCGGCATTTCGCTGATCCTGCAGAACTACGCACAGATCAGCCAGGGCGCCCGCCAGCAAGGCGTGCCAACCCTGCTGGAAGGCGCCATGCGTGTCGAAGTCGGGTCCGGCTTCGTGCAACTGACTTATACCAAGATCTTCATCCTGGTGGCGGCCTTTGTCGGCATGGGCCTGCTGACCTACGTGATCAAGTACACCAAGCTCGGCCGCATGTGCCGTGCTACCCAGCAAGACCGCAAGATGGCCTCGATCCTGGGTATCAACACCGACCGGGTAATCTCCTACGTGTTCGTCATCGGTGCAGTGATGGCCGCCCTGGCCGGCGTGCTCATCACCATGAACTACGGCACCTTCGACTTCTACGCCGGCTTCATCATCGGTATCAAGGCGTTCACTGCCGCAGTGCTCGGGGGTATCGGCTCGCTGCCGGGTGCCATGCTCGGCGGGATCATCCTGGGAATTTCCGAGTCGCTGTTCTCAGGCCTGATCAACTCCGACTACAAGGATGTGTTCAGCTTCTCGCTGCTGGTGATGATCCTTATCTTCCGCCCACAAGGCCTGCTGGGTCGCCCGCTCGTGGCTAAGGTGTGAACATGTCCGTTGCCAAAACTGCCTCTATTAGCGAAACCAAGGGTTTCGACCTTAAACGCAGCCTGCTGGAGACCATTGTCGCTGGCCTGCTGGCACTTATCGTGTTTGGTCCGGTCGTTGGTGTGGTGCTCGACGGCTACACCTTCAATGCCGAGCCGCGCCGCGTGGCCTGGCTGGTCGGCGGTGTGATGGTGGGGCGCTTCCTGCTCAGCCTGTTCCTGCAGACTGCCCCCGGGCAGCGCATGCTCCTGGGCTTCGACAGCGGTGGCTCGGGCGTGCATGTGACCGCACCGGACTACAAGTCGCGCCTGCGTTACATCATCCCCGCGCTGATCGTGATTGCCATCGTTTTCCCGATCTTCGCCAACAAGTACCTGCTGACCGTGGTCATCCTCGGCCTGATCTACGTATTGCTGGGCCTTGGCCTGAACATCGTGGTCGGCCTGGCCGGCCTGCTCGACCTGGGTTACGTGGCGTTCTATGCCATCGGTGCCTACGGCCTGGCGCTGGGTTACCAGTACCTGGGGCTGGGCTTCTGGAGCGTGCTGCCGCTGGCGGCCATCGCTGCGGCGCTGGCGGGGTGCATCCTCGGCTTCCCGGTGTTGCGCATGCACGGTGACTACCTGGCGATCGTGACGCTGGGCTTTGGCGAGATTATTCGCCTGGTGCTGAACAACTGGCTATCGTTCACCGGTGGCCCCAACGGCATGCCGGCACCTTCACCCACCTTCTTCGGCCTTGAGTTCGGCCGCCGGGCCAAGGATGGCGGGGTGCCGATCCACGAGTTCTTCGGCTTCGAGTACAACGCCAGCCTCAAGTTCGTGTTCATCTACGCGGTGCTGTTCATGGTCGTGCTGGCAGTGCTGTACATCAAGCATCGCCTGACTCGCATGCCGGTCGGCCGGGCCTGGGAAGCGCTGCGCGAAGACGAGATTGCCTGCCGTTCGATGGGCCTGAACCACGTGCTGGTCAAGCTGTCGGCCTTTACCCTGGGCGCCTCGACTGCCGGTCTGGCCGGGGTGTTCTTCGCCACCTACCAGGGCTTCGTCAACCCGTCGTCGTTCACATTTTTCGAGTCGGCGCTGATCCTCGCCATCGTCGTGCTGGGTGGCATGGGCTCGACCGTGGGTGTGGTCATCGCGGCGTTCGTGCTGACCGTGGCGCCGGAACTGCTGCGCAGCTTCTCCGAGTACCGGGTGCTGCTGTTCGGCGTGCTGATGGTGCTGATGATGATCTGGCGACCGCGTGGGCTGATCCGTATCAGCCGTACCGGTGTGACCCCACGTAAAGGAGTGGCGCCATGAGCGACGATATCATTCTCTCGGTCGACAACCTGATGATGCAGTTCGGTGGCATCAAGGCGCTCAGCGACGTCAGCCTGAAGGTCCGGCGCAACCAGATATTTGCCCTGATCGGCCCCAACGGCGCCGGCAAGACCACGGTATTCAACTGCCTGACCGGCTTTTACAAGGCCAGTGGCGGACGTATCGAACTGAACGTGCGCGGCAGCCACACCAACGTCATCCAGCTGCTCGGCGAGCGCTTCCAGGCGGCCGACTTCGTGTCGCCTGCGCGCTTTGCCAACCGTATGTACTACAAGATGTTCGGTGGTACCCACCTGGTCAACCGCGCCGGCCTGGCGCGCACCTTCCAGAACATTCGCCTGTTCAAGGAAATGTCGGTGGTGGAGAACCTGCTGGTGGCCCAGCACATGTGGGTCAACCGCAACTTGCTGGCCGGGGTGCTCAACACCAAGGCCTACCGCAAGGCCGAAAGCGATGCGCTGGACCACGCCTTCTACTGGCTGGAAGTAGTGGACCTGGTCGATTGCGCCAACCGCCTGGCCGGCGAGCTGTCGTACGGCCAGCAGCGGCGTCTGGAAATCGCCCGGGCCATGTGCACGCGGCCGAAGATCATCTGCCTGGACGAACCGGCGGCAGGCCTTAACCCGCAGGAAACCGAGGCACTCAGCCGCATGATCCGTGTGCTGCGTGACGAGCACGACATCACTGTGGTGTTGATCGAGCACGACATGGGCATGGTCATGAGCATCTCCGACCATATCGTGGTGCTGGACCACGGCAACGTGATTGCCGAAGGTGCGCCGCAGGACATCCGCCACAACCCGACGGTTATTGCCGCCTACCTGGGTGCAGACGAAGAGGAACTGGTATGAGTGCACCCATTCTCGAGCTGAAAGACTTGGACGTGTTCTATGGGCCGATCCAGGCACTGAAGAAAGTCTCGATGCACATCAACGAGGGCGAGACGGTAAGCCTGATCGGCGCCAACGGTGCCGGCAAGTCGACCCTGCTGATGTCGATTTTCGGCCAGCCGCGGGCGGCATCCGGGCATATCGTGTACCGCGGCACCGACATCACCCGCAAATCCTCGCACTACATCGCCTCCAACGGCATTGCCCAGTCGCCGGAGGGGCGCCGGGTGTTTCCCGACATGACCGTCGAGGAAAACCTGATGATGGGTACCATCCCCATCGGCGACAAGCATGCCGACGAAGACATGCAGCGTATGTACGAGCTGTTCCCGCGGTTGAAGGAGCGGCGTAACCAGCGGGCCATGACCATGTCGGGTGGCGAGCAGCAAATGCTGGCGATTGCCCGGGCGCTGATGAGCCGGCCGAAATTGCTGTTGCTGGACGAGCCCTCGCTGGGTCTGGCACCGATCGTGGTCAAGCAGATTTTCTCGACCCTGCGAGAACTGGCCAAGACCGGGATGACTATCTTCCTGGTGGAGCAGAACGCCAACCATGCGCTGAAACTGTCGGACCGGGCCTATGTGATGGTCAACGGGCAGATTCGCATGACCGGGACCGGGCAGGAACTGTTGGTCAATGAGGAAGTGCGTAACGCTTATCTGGGCGGGCACTGAGTTGTGTTAAGGGGCTGCAGTGCAGCCCCCTTCTCAATGTGGAAAACTTGTCGTTCCCTTCTCCCGAAACACACCCATATTCCTTCGCAAGCCATTGTTTCCACAGGCCAACTCTTTTCCACGGATAGTGTGGAGCCGCCTGTGGAAAACATGGTGGCATATCGCTCAAGGCCTTGAGTATCAAGCCCTGTAGCGATTTGATCATTTTTTGTTCATATCCCCGTTGTGGATGATTTTCCCAAGCTTTCAACATCTCTGCGTGTGCTTCAAGTGCAGTGCCAATCCTGTGGATAACTCTGTGTAAAAACCTTGGACAGACCGCTGCAGGCGGCATGTTTGAAAGCCTTGCGCCATCACCGACAAGATATCCACAGACCACAATCCGCTGAAAGGGTTCCGTACAGTGGACAAGTTGCCCCCAATCCGTGGGGAAAGCCTTGTGGATAACATGCGCATACCTGGCGGCGAGCCCTCTGCTGCAAGGGTTTCGCGAGTATGAACAAAAAATGAACAGCCCCTGAGCGGCTTGCTGCCTGCGCCGTGCGCGGGCATGCTGCAAAGCTGCCATGACAACCTACCGTGAGGAACACAGCATGACGTCCACCGTATTCATCACTGGCGCGACTTCCGGTTTCGGCGAGGCCACCGCCCGCCGCTTCGCAGAAGCCGGCTGGAAGCTGGTACTCACTGGGCGCCGCAAAGAGCGCCTGGATGCCCTGTGCGCTGAACTGTCGGCCAAGACCGAAGTGCATGGCCTGGTGCTGGACGTGCGTGACCGCAAGGCAATGGAGCAGGCTATTGCCAATCTGCCGGCCGGCTTTGAAAAGATTCGCGGTCTGGTCAACAACGCCGGCTTGGCGCTGGGTGTGGATGCTGCGCAGAACTGCAGCCTGGACGACTGGGAAACCATGGTCGACACCAACATCAAGGGCCTGATGTACACCACTCGCCTGCTGCTGCCACGGCTCATCGCCCATGGCCGCGGCGCGTCGATCCTGAACGTCGGGTCGGTGGCGGGCAACTATCCGTACCCGGGCAGCAACGTGTATGGCGGCACCAAGGCCTTCGTCGGCCAGTTCTCGCTGAGCCTGCGTTGCGACCTGCGCGGTACCGGCGTGCGTGTGAGCAACATCGAGCCGGGCCTGTGCGAGAGCGAGTTCTCGCTGGTGCGCTTCGGGGGTGACCAGGCCAAGTACGATGCTACCTACGCGGGTGCGGAGCCGATCCAGCCACAGGATATTGCCGAGACCATCTTCTGGATCCTCAACCAGCCGGCGCACATCAACATCAACAGCTTGGAACTGATGCCGGTGAGCCAGGACTGGGCAGGGTTCTCGATCGACCGATCAAAAGGCTAAGCATACGCCGCGAACCGGAAAGACCCGGTTCGCGAAACAACCGCATCGCTCAGTTGATATAGCTAAAGCCGGTTCTGCCTTCAGGGATGATGCCTAACGCTTGAAGGACATCGTTGATGGCGTCATGCCGGCCCATGTCCTCGGCCGTTGCCTCGCAATTGATGACACGGCGCAGGCTTAGCAGGTAGCTGAGTTTGCCATGGGAGTGCTCGTCATAGCGGTGGCCGTGATCGATTATCTTCTGTGCCGCTCGGTTGATCTGCTCTTCGACAAATGCCTTGAAGGCTTCTGCTTCCATAGTTGGTTACTCCTGAACGTTCGAGAAAGGGGCACCAACATAGGGGTGGGGAGATGCTTCCGGCAGAGGGAAACGCTCACCCCTGACAGATTCGTTGTATGGATTAGATGTTCGCCTGATTCAGCCCTTCCAGGCAGGTAGCCAAGTGATAAGGCGTGGTCGATGGCATGTCATCCCTGCTCACCGCGCCGTCACCCCCTCGGCACTCATACCAGCCGGCGTCACGCAGGAACCGCGCTGAAAGGGCGCCCAACTGCCCCGCGAGCTTTGCTTCACTGCCTTCACGCAATGTAAGCGCCCGCAGGTACTCGGCCTGCGCCCAGATACGCTGGGAGGCATCAAGCACCCGGCCATCCACATTCAGCATGGCCAGTACGGCCGCATCCTTCACCCCGAATTGCTCGGCAAAGGCGAAAGCCCGGTCTATTGACGCATGCAGCGGGGTGTCACGCAGCAGCGGGGAGGTATGCAGCAGATAGAACCACTCGAACTGGTGCCCAGGCTCGAACCAGTTATCCACAGCCCCGCGTGGCTTTTCCAGCATCAGGCCATGGGCCGGTTCAATGAAATGCGCCTCGAGTGCCTGACACAATTGCAGCAGCGACTGGCGGACATGTTCGTCGTCACGCACAGCCAGTACCTGCAGGAACGCTTCGGCCAGGTGCATCTGCGGATTCTGCAGCGGGCCACTGCCGAGGTCGGCCCAGTCTTCGCCCAGGCAGGCTTCGTACAGGCCATCGTCACGGGCGAACTGCTGGTCGATGATGTCCAGCGCGGCATTCAACGTGGACTCCACCAGGTTTTCGCGCACTTTGCCCCAGTAGTGCGCGCAGGCGAACACGATGAAGGCGTGGGTATACAGGTCCTTGCGCCGGTCCAGCGGCTTGCCTTGGGCGTCGATGCTGTAGAACCAGCCCCCGTGCTCGGCATCGTGGAAGTGCTTTTGCAGCGAGCGAAACAGGGCTGCGGCGCGTTCGGCGGCGCCCGGCTGGCCGATACGGCTGCTGAACACGTACAGCTGGCGTGCACAGGCCATGGCCCGGTAGCGCTGCACCGGCAACGGTTGGTGCTGGGCGTCCAGCGCTTCGTAGGGCAGGGCCATGTCGGCGTTCCAGCCCGGGCCTTGCCACAGCGGCACGATGCGTTCGGCGAAGTGCTGGTTGAAGCGGGCCAGTTCGGGCAGGGTGGGGCGGGGGTCGGACATTTGGGCGCTCGTCGCTGTCGGGCAGGGCGCCATGGTAGCAGAAGTGGGGTTTTCAGTAGCCTGGGTTGCCGAGCCCCTGCCAATGCCGCGCCCCGACAAAGATGAAGCGCAATTGCTGGGTGATCTTTTCCTGCGGCGTCAGGGCCTGTGGATAACCCGCTTCCGGGTTGTCGATAAGCTCGGGCAGGGTGGCGAACACGGTCTTCACCACCAGGTCGGCCATCACCGCAAGCGCGGCGCTGTCCAGGTGTTGCCAGCGCTTCATGCGCGCAAGGTCGGTGGCAAGGTCGTCGCTGATATCCTGGCGCAGGCGGGCAATGGCCTGGCGCACGGCCTGCGCACCGCCGTACTGCTCGCGGGCCAGGAACAGGAACTGCGCGCGGTGGGCGGCTACCACGTCGAGGAAGATGCGCACCGAAGCGTCGGTGATGCCGCCCAGTTCGAATTCGTTCTGGCGCACCAGGCGGATGGTCTGGCGGAAGGTGGTGTCGATTTCGGCGACAAGGGCCAGGCCCAGAGCGTCCATGTCGGAGAAATGCCGATAGAAGCCGGTCGGCACGATGCCAGCTGTCTTCGCCACTTCGCGCAGGCTGATACTGCCGAAACCACGGCCACTCTCCATGAGCAGGCAGGCGGCATCGAGCAGGGCCTGGCGGGTCTGTAGCTTCTGTTCGGCGCGCGGCAGCATGATGCGGGCTTCTGTAACGGTCAGGCTGGGCACTCTAGATAAAAAAACAAAGCCCGGTCAATGGACCGGGCCTGGAGGGGAGCAAGCGTTGTGACAGAAGTTGTTCTTTTCGGCCATGGCGATCAGCTCACACGGCTGAGTTCAACCAGGCGATCCGAGCCACCTTCAGCGACACGGCCAGCTTGTTCGATCAGACGATCGGAGCCGCCTTCGGCAACACGGCCAGCTTGTTCGATCAGACGATCCGAGCCACCTTCGGCAACACGGCCAGAACGTTCGATCAGACGATCGGAGCCACCTTCAGCAACGCGGCCAGAACGTTCGATCAGACGATCGGAGCCACCTTCAGCAACACGGCCAGAACGTTCGATCAGGCGATCGGAGCCACCTTCAGCAACGCGGCCAGAACGTTCGATCAGGCGATCGGAGCCACCTTCAGCAACGCGGCCAGAACGTTCGATCAGGCGATCGGAGCCACCTTCGGCAACACGGCCAGAACGTTCGATCAGGCGATCGGAGCCGCCTTCAGCTACGGTGTTCAGCGGCTGGGCGATTTCGGCAGCGCTGGAGCGCGCTTCGGACGTCAGGTGTTGCTCGGACGCCGGCAGGGCGAAAGCGTTGGCGGCCAGAAGGGACAGGGTCAGGGTCAGCAGATGGCGTTTCATGATTTCGGTGCTCCTCTCGGGGGCTGGAAAGTGGGTACGAAGCCAATGCTACGCCGCGTAACGCCAGAGAGAAGTTCATACGGGTAATGGTAACAATCGACCATATTGATAGAGGATTGCAGTGCCTCTATTCCGGACCTTGCAGCCATGCAGGCAACCACCGGCCCCTGTTGGCGGTGGGTAACATGTGCAGTCTGGCGCGACACATTCCTGAGCAAAGGGCCAGGAAAAACTTCGCTATCATGGCGCCATTGATAAAACCTCACGGGTTTTCATCAGTCGGAGTTATTGAGGCCATCGCAGCGCCTGTTTTCTGTCATGCCGCAAGGAGAATTACGCAATGACGCGTCCCGCCAGAATCCTCGTCTGGACCCTCGCCAGCCTGCTTACCGTGCTGGCGATCCTGGTGGTAGTGATTGCCACCTTCGACTGGAACCGCGTCAAGCCACTGCTCAACGAGAAGGTCTCTGAAGCCTTGCATCGGCCCTTCGCGATCAACGGCAACCTCGCCGTGCACTGGCGTACCGAGCCCGAAGAGGGCGGGTGGCGTGCCTGGGTGCCTTGGCCGCACTTCATTGCCGAAGACCTGACGCTGGGCAACCCCGAGTGGCTCAAGGAGCCGAAGATGGTCGGCCTTGAGCGTGTGGAGTTTCGCCTGGCGCCGCT
The DNA here is from genome assembly GCF_043105275.1 of Pseudomonas sp. TYF_14. NCBI lineage: Bacteria > Pseudomonadati > Pseudomonadota > Gammaproteobacteria > Pseudomonadales > Pseudomonadaceae > Pseudomonas > Pseudomonas sp. TYF_14. Next base: position 184,855 of record NZ_JBICLK010000086.1, on the reverse strand, counting down.
GCCGCTGATGTTCCAGCAGATCAGCATACCCCGCATCAACCTCACCAAGCCCACTGCCAGCCTCACTCGCCTGGCCGATGGCCGCGCCAACTGGGTCTTCGACTTCGGCCCCAAGGATGAAAACGCCGAACCTTCCAAATGGCAGCTGGACATCGGCGCCATCGGCTTTGACCAGGGCAACGTCAGCTTCGACGACCAGACCCTGAAAACCAGCATGAAGGTGCAGGTCGACCCGCTTGGCAAGCCAATCCCGTTCAGTGAGATTGTCGGCAAGGCCAGCGCCGAGAAGGCCGGCGGTGCTCAGGACTATGCCTTCGGCCTCAAGGCCCAGGGCCGCTACAAAGGCCAGCCAGTGTCCGGCACCGGCAAGATCGGTGGCCTGCTGGCCCTGCAGGACGCCAGCCAGCCGTTCCCGCTGCAGGCCGACGTGCGCATCGCCGACACCCATGTGGTGCTCGCCGGCACCCTCACCGACCCGCGCAACCTTGGTGCCCTCGACCTGCGCCTGCGTTTGTCGGGTGCCAGCCTGGGCAACCTCTACCCATTGACCGGCGTCACCTTGCCTGACACCCCGGCCTATTCCACCGACGGCCACCTACGCGCCAACCTGCAGGCGGCGCAAGGGGCGTCGTTCAATTACCAGGGCTTCAACGGCAAGATCGGCGACAGCGATATACATGGGGACCTGGCCTTCGTTGCCAGCCAGCCACGGCCTAAACTGTCCGGCAACCTGGTATCGAACCAGTTGCTGTTCAAGGACCTGGCGCCGCTGATCGGTGCCGACTCCAATGCCGAACAGAAGGCCCGTGGCGGTGCCAGCAAGCAGCCGGCAGGCAAGGTGCTGCCAGTGGAGGCGTTTCGCACCGAGCGTTGGCGGGCAATGGACGCTGATGTCACCTTTGCTGGCAAGCGCATCGTGCACAGCGCGCAACTGCCGTTCACTGACCTGTCGGCCCATTTGGTTCTGGAAGACGGTCTGTTGCGCCTGGAGCCCCTGCGCTTTGGCGTGGCCGGCGGCAGCCTGGCCTCCAACATCCGCCTGGACGGGCGCAGCGTGCCCTTGCAGGGGCGCGCGAAGTTGACTGCGCGGGGCTTCAAGCTCAAGCAACTGTTCCCCACCTTTGCGCCAATGCAGACCAGCTTTGGTGAGCTCAATGGCGACGCCGACATCAGCGGCCGTGGCAACTCGGTAGCCGCCTTGCTGGGTACCGCCAATGGCGACTTGCGCATGCTGATCAACGATGGCGCCATCAGCCGCAGCCTGATGGAAATTGCCGGCTTGAACGTGGGCAACTATGTGGTCGGCAAGCTGTTTGGTGACGAGGACGTGAAGATCAACTGTGCGGCAGCCGATGTAGGCATCAAGGATGGCCTGGCGACTACGCGGCTGTTCATCTTCGATACCGAGAACGCGATCATCTACATCGACGGCACGGCGAACTTCGCTTCTGAGCAACTGGATTTGAACATCACCCCTGAATCGAAAGGGCTGCGGTTGTTCTCGCTGCGTTCACCCCTGTATGTGCGCGGACCGTTCGCCAAGCCGAACGCCGGTGTGCAGGCAGTGCCGCTGGCGTTGCGTGGCGCAGGGATGGTTGCGCTGGGGGTGGTGGCAGGGCCGGCGGCGGGGTTGCTGGCGCTGATTGCGCCCAGCAGCGGGGATGACCCGAACCAGTGCACACCGTTGTTGCAGCAGATGAAGGCAGGCAAGGCGCCGGCAGCGGTGAAAGCACAGAAATAGCAAGGGGCCGCAAAAGCGGCCCCTTGAGGGTGTCAGAAATCAAAGGCCTTGCAACAGGTCGGACATATCGTCCGCGTGCTCCTCTTCCTGCGCCAGGATGTCTTCGAAGATACGACGGGTAGTCGGGTCTTTATCCCCGATGTATTGAATGATCTCGCGGTAGCTGTCGATGGCAATGCGCTCTGCCACCAGGTCTTCCAGCACCATCTCTTTGAGCGAATTGCCGGCCACGTACTGGGCATGCGAGTGCTTGGTCAGGTTGTCGGGGTTGAAGTCCGGCTCCCCGCCCAGTTGCACGATGCGTTCGGCCAATTTGTCGGCATGTTCGGCTTCCTGGTTGGCATGTTCCAGAAACTCCTCGGCAGCCACACTGGCTTTGATGCCGCTGGCCATGAAGTAGTGGCGCTTGTAGCGCAGCACACAGACCAGCTCGGTGGCCAGCGATTCATTAAGCAGGCGCAGGATCTGTTCACGGTCGGCGTGGTAACCCTCGGTCACTGCGCCTTGCTCCACATGCTGGCGTGCACGCTCGCGCAGGGTTTTCACATCGGTCAGTTCAACATTGCTCATGGTTATCTCCAGCAGGGGTCAGGGTCGGGTCGGAACACAGGCTTACGCGCCATGCAGGGCGTCGCTGTCCTCCTGGCGTTGCTTGCAGGTCTTGAAGCCTTTGGCATCCACATGGCCGGTGGCATCGAAGCGCACGTAATAGGGCTGCTGCTTGCCATCGTGGTTGAGGATGTAGTCGTTGCAGGTGCCCCCGTGTGGCAGGTCGATCACGCTCGACGGGCTGCCGCCAATGGCGATGACCTTCTGCATGGTCATACCGTTCTCCACCTGCTTGACCAGCGGCTCATCGCGGTAGGTGACGTAATCCACCGGGTTTTCCGGACGGCTGCCGCAGGCGGCCAGGGTGGCGCTTGCCAGAAGGATTGCCAGGGTCTGCTTGTACATGGTCCCGCTCCTTGCAAAGGGTCTGTGTGGTTTTGAACCACAGCGCGCGCCAGGAGTTCGATTGCGATGGTCATGATGGCCGCTGTAGTGTTGGCCCGTCGTACACGCAAAGGAGCTGCGGCAATGCAGCAGGATTTGGCAACGCGATACCCGCTGGTGCTGGTGCCAGGCATGCTCGGGTTTGTCCGGATGGTGCTCTACCCCTACTGGTTCGGCATTGTGCCGGCCTTGCGCAAGGGCGGGGCGCAGGTGTTTCCGGTGCAGGTTTCGCCGCTGCATTCCAGCGAGGTGCGCGGCGAGCAGTTGCTGGCGATCATCGACGATATCTGCCAACGTACCGGCGTCGACAAGGTCAACCTCATCGGCCACAGCCAGGGCGCCCTGAGCGCGCGTTACGCAGCGGCCAAACGGCCGGAGCGGGTGGCGTCGGTCACCTCGGTGGCGGGGCCCAACCATGGCTCCGAGCTGGCCGACCACCTGGAACGCACGGCACCGGGCCATTCACCCCAGGGGCGCGTCCTCAAGGCCGTGCTGCATGGGTTTGCCGTGCTGCTGGTGTGGCTGGAAACCGGCTGGCGTCGTGACCCGCTGCCGGTAGATGTGCACGCCTCGCACCAGTCGCTGACCAGCGCCGGGGTGGCGCTGTTCAACCAGGCTTATCCACAGGGCCTGCCGCAAACCTGGGGTGGGGAAGGGGCCTATGAGGTCAATGGCGTACGCTATTACTCCTGGTCCGGCACCTTGCAGCCCGGCCTGACAGACCAGGGGCGCAACCGCTTCGACGGCAGCAGCCGCTTCTGCCGCCTGTTCGCACGCAGTTTCATCAAGGAAAAGGGCCATTGCGACGGCATGGTCGGGCGTTTCAGTTCGCACCTGGGGCAGGTGATCGGCGACGATTACCCGCTCGATCACCTGGACATCGTCAACCAGTCGCTCGGTGCCGTGGGCAAAGGCGCGGAGCCTGTGCGGCTATTCACCGAACATGCCGCCCGGCTCAAGGCGGCGGGGCTTTAGCTCAAGTGCCTTGGCGGCGGATCGGCGTGGTCCAGCGTTCGGCCAGCACTACCCCGGCCAGGGTCAGCAAGCCGCCGACCAGGTGGTAACTGGCCAGTTGCTCATCGAGCACCACGGCGGCGATCAGCGCAGTGACCAGCGGCAGCAAGTTGAAGAACAGTGTGGTGCGGCTGGGCCCCAGGCGGTGCACGGCCTGCATCCACACCAGTGGCGCGATCATCGAGGCCAGTACGCAGGCATACAGGACCAGGCCGATGTTGTGGCTGTTCAGGCCGGTCTTGTCCGACAGCAAGAACAGCGGTAGCAACACGACGATGGCCACCAGAACCTGCAGGTACAGCAGCTGCATCGGCGGCAGGCGCAGCTGCCATTTCTTCAGCAGGAAGCTGTACAGCGCATAGGCCAATGTAGCCACCAGCATCAACAGGTCGCCGCTGTTCAGCCCATGCTGCAGCAGGCTGGCGGGGTGGCCGGCACTGACCACTTCAAGCACGCCAAAGAATGACACCACCGCGCCCAGCAGGGCACCGTAGCTCAGGCGCTGGCCCAGCCAGGCGATGGACAGCGCCAGTGACATCAGCGGCATCAGCGAGAGGATGATGCCCATATTGGTGGCACTGGTGATGCCGGCGGCGAAGTAGGCCAGGCTCTGGTACATCGCCATGCCCAGCACGCCGAGCACGAACACCTTGGCCAGGTGCGGGCGGATGGCTGCACGGTTGCGCCACACGGCGGGCAGCAGGAACGGCGTGAACAGCAAGGCGGCCAGCAACCAGCGGTAGAAGCCGATCTCCGCAGGGTGGATGGCACCGGCGGACATCTTGGTAACCACGGTGTTGCCGGCCCAGATGAGGATGGCGGTGAGGGGGAACAGGTAGTTCATGCAGCAGGGTACTCGCTGGGGGCTGGAATGGGGCTGCTTTGCAGCCCTTCGCGGGTGAACCCGCTCCTACGGGGGATACACAGGCCTGGAGGCTGGCGCAGATCCTGTGGGAGCGGGGAGCCCGCGAAGGCCTGCAAGGCAGGCCCTCGATAGGCCTGTATTATCGAGTGTCTGTTTACAAGCCTATACTTCTATCCAGACAACCGACCCTGCAAAGCAGACAACATGCCGCGTAAATACCTCGATATCCCCCAGTTCACCCAACTGCCGGCCCCGGTGTACTTCCGCCACGACGAGTTCGTTGCCGACACCCACAGCGCCGTGCACCAACACGCCTGGGGCCAGCTGAACTACACCGCCCACGGCGTGATGCAACTGGATGTGGCCGGCCAGCGCTTCCTGTCGCCGCCGCACTACGCCGTTTGGGTGCCGCCCGACACCGAGCACGGCTGCTACAACCCCCAGGCCATCGTCTACCGTTCTATCTATCTCGACCGCAGCCTGTGCGCAGCGCTGCCACCGCACCCGTGCAGCCTGATGATCAGTGACATCCTCAAGGCCATCCTCGGTGACTTCGCCCGGCGCAATCTCAAGGTGGCCGAGGACGAGCGTGACCAGCGCCTGGTACAGGTACTGCTTGACCAGTTGCTGCTGGCGCCCACCTTGGCCTGCTACCTGCCGTTTGCCCACAGCGATGGCTTGCGCCAGGTGCTCGACGCGCTCAGCGCCGAGCCGGGGGACAACCGCCCGCTGGCCGACTGGGCCGCACGCGTACACGTCAGCGAACGCACCCTGGCCCGCCAGTTTCTGCGCGAGCTGGGCATCAGCTTTGGCGAATGGCGCCTGCGCCTGCGTTTTCTGCGTGCCATCGAAGCGCTGGAAGCCGGCCTGCCGATTCAGGCCATTGCCTTCGACCTTGGCTATAGCAGCGCTTCGGCGTTCATCGCCATGTTCCAGCGCCAGGCCCGGTGTACGCCCGAGCAGTACCGCCGGCAGGCGCGGGCGGGGCGCTGAACATTCTTGGCTACACTCAGCTCGATCACCGTGCATCGGGCGCGGAGCCAAGGAGACCACTCCATGAAAGTGCTGCAAATCCCGTTACTGGCGCTGGCGGTGTTGTTCAGTGCCCAAGGTTTCGCTGCCAATACCGCGCAGCAGGAAAAGATGAAAACCTGCAACGCCGACGCCACTGCCAAGGCCCTCAAGGGCGATGAACGCAAAGCGTTCATGAGCACCTGCCTGAAAAAGGATGTGCCTCAAACCCAGCAAGAAAAAATGAAGACCTGCAATGCTGACGCCACCACCAAAGCCCTGAAGGGGGATGAGCGCAAGGCCTTCATGAGCGATTGCCTGAAGAAGAAATGACCTGCGCCTATGCCTGCGCCGCCAAGGCTGGCAGACTGCGGCATTCCCGCTGTCTGCCGTCGAGGCTGTATGACCTTTACCCCCCGTCAGATCACCCTGGCCAGCCTGATCATCGTCATGGCTGGGCTGCTGCTGGCTTTGCCCCTGAAGTTGCTGCCCAGCCTGCTGGCCGGTCTGCTGGTGTTCGAACTGGTCAACATGCTGACCCCGCGCCTGCAACCGCTGCTTGCTGGCCAACGCGCGCGCTGGCTGGCCGTGGCGTTGCTCGGCACGCTGGTGGTCAGCACCCTGACACTGCTGATTGCCGGTGCCTTCAGCTTCCTGCTGCACGAGGCGGAAAACCCCGGCGCCTCGCTGGACAAGTTCATGGCCTTGGTCGAGCGAGCCCGCAGCCAGTTGCCCCCTTTCATCGAGGGCTACCTGCCTGCCAGTGCCGCAGAGTTCAAGGTGGCCATCGGCGACTGGATCAAGAGCCACCTGAGCGATTTGCAGCTGGTGGGCAAGGGTATGGCGCACATGTTCGTGACGATGCTCATCGGCATGATCCTCGGTGCCATCATCGCTTTGCAGCGCATTCCCGATATTTCCCGGCGCAAGCCCCTGGCGGCGGCGCTGTTCGAACGTCTTAGCCTGCTGGTGAAAGCGTTTCGCAACATCGTGTTCGCGCAAATCAAGATCTCGCTGCTCAACACGATCTTCACCGGCATTTTCCTGGCCGTGGTGATGCCACTGTTCGACGTACACCTGCCGCTGACCAAGACGCTGATCGTGCTGACCTTCCTGCTGGGCTTGCTGCCGGTGATCGGCAACCTGATGTCCAACACCTTGATCACCATCGTCGGCCTGTCGCTGTCGATCTGGGTGGCGGCAGCGGCGCTGGGTTACCTGGTCGTCATCCACAAGATCGAGTACTTCCTCAACGCGCGGATCGTGGGTGGGCAGATCAGTGCCAAGGCGTGGGAATTGCTGCTGGCGATGCTGGTATTCGAGGCGGCGTTCGGGCTGCCTGGTGTCGTGGCGGGGCCCATCTACTATGCCTATCTGAAGAGTGAGCTGAAGCGGGCGGAGCTGGTCTGATCATGTAGTGGCCTGTACCGGCCCTTTCGCGGGTACAGGCTAAACGACAAATCAGGCCGCGCCGTAACGCTTGCGCGCCTCGATGGCCAGCCCGCTACCAATGCTGCCAAAGATATTGCCTTCCACATGCCGTGCATTCGGCAGCATCGCCGAAACACTGTTGCGCAGCGCCGGAATGCCGCTGGAGCCACCGGTGAAGAACACCGTATCGACCTGGCCTTCGCTTACCCCAGCTTTGGCCAGCAGTTCGGTCACGCTACCGCGCACGCGCTCCAGCAGGCCTTCGATCGCCTCTTCGAACAGCGTGCGGGTCAGTTCCGCAGTCAGCTCGGGCTCGACGCGGCGCAGGTCGATGTGGCGGCTGTCATGCTCGGTCAGCTCGATCTTGCTGGCTTCCACTTCCATCGCCAGCCAGTGCCCGGCGCGCTGTTCGATCAATTTGAACAGGCGATCGATGCCGAAGCTGTCCTCGATGTCATAGCGCATGCTGCCCAGCGCCAACTGTGACTTCTGCGAATACAAGGCGTTGATGGTGTGCCAGGTGGCCAGGTTGAGGTGGTAGCTGGTCGGCATCAGCGCACCGCTCTTCATGCGGCTGCCATAGCCAAACAACGGCATCACGCCCTGAAGGCTCAGTTGCTTGTCGAAGTCGGTACCGCCAATGTGCACACCGCCGGTGGCGAGGATGTCGCTTTGGCGCTCGGCGACCAGATGGCGCTCGGGCGACAGGCGGATCAGGGTGAAGTCCGAGGTACCACCGCCGATGTCGACGATCAGTACCAGCTCTTCGCGGCTGATGCTCGACTCATAGTCGAAGGCCGCGGCAATCGGCTCGTACTGGAACGACACGTCCTTGAAGCCGATTTTGCGCGCCACTTCGGCCAAGGTGTCCTCGGCCTCCTGGTCGGCAGCCGGGTCTTCGTCGACGAAGAACACCGGGCGGCCCAGCACCACCTGGTCGAATTCACGGCCAGCGGCCGCCTCAGCGCGCTTCTTGAGCTCGCCGATGAACATGCCCAGCAGGTCCTTGAACGGCAAGGCGCTGCCCAGCACGCTGGTGTCGTGCTTGATCAGCTTCGAGCCCAGCAGGCTTTTCAGCGAGCGCATCAGGCGGCCTTCGTAGCCTTCCAGGTACTCGTGCAGCGCCAGGCGGCCATACACCGGGCGCCGCTCTTCGATATTGAAGAACACCACCGAGGGCAAGGTGATCTTGCCGTCTTCCAGGGCAATCAGCGACTCGACGCCAGGCCGATGCCAACCGACTGTGGAGTTGGAGGTGCCAAAGTCGATGCCCAGGGCGCGGGCCGGGGATACGTCAGACATGGGAAATGGGCTTCCGGAGGCAAAACGGCCGCGCAGTGTATGCCAGTTGGCTACAGAATCAAGACCAGTCGTCTGCCTTGAGGCAAACCCAAGTCGGTCTTGAAAGGCTATGCTTGACCCCTATCTTCAGTTGCAACATGCACATTCACATTGGTGATCCATAAATGGACTTCAAAGACTATTACAAGATACTCGGCGTAGAGCCCACTGCGGACGAAAAGGCGATCAAGGCCGCGTACCGCAAACTGGCGCGCAAGTATCACCCCGATGTCAGTAAGGAGCGCGACGCCGAGGAGAAATTCAAGGAGGCCAACGAGGCCTATGAGGTGCTGGGCGACGCGCAGAAACGTGCCGAGTTCGATGAAATCCGCAAGTACGGCGGCCAGCATGGCCGGCCGTTCCAGGCACCACCGGGTTGGGAAAGCCGCGGTGGTGGCGGCGGCTTCGAAGGCGGCGACTTCTCCGACTTCTTCAGCTCGATCTTCGGTGGGCGCAGTGCGGGTGGCAACCCCTTCGGTGGCGCCCGGCAGCAGCAACGCAGTGCTGGCAGGCGGGGGCAGGACGTGGAGCTTGAACTGGCAGTGTTCCTTGAAGAGACCCTGAGCAAGGAGTCCAAGCAGATCAGCTTCCAGGTGCCGCAAACCAATGCCATGGGCCAGCGCACCGGCTTCACCACCAAAACCTTGAACGTGAGGATTCCGGCTGGGGTGACCGACGGCGAGCGCATCCGCCTCAAGGGCCAGGGCGCGCCCGGCAGCGGTGGCGGGGCCAACGGTGACCTGTTCCTGACCATCCGCATGGCACCGCACCCGCTGTTCGATGTCGAAGGTCATGACCTGATCATCACTGTGCCGTTGGCACCGTGGGAGGCGGCCCTGGGCGCCAAGGTGGCGGTTCCGACCCTGGATGGCAAGATCAACCTGACCATCCGTCCTGACAGCCAGAGCGGCCAGCGCCTGCGTGTACCGGGCAAGGGCCTGGCGAACAAACAGGGAGAGCGCGGCAACCTTTATGCGCAGCTCAAGGTGGTCATGCCGCCCGCGTCGGACGAATCTGCCCGCGAACTCTGGACCAAGCTTTCCGAGAAAGCTGCGTTCAACCCGAGGACACAATGGAGTAAGTGATCATGAGCAGCACCCTGATCGTTCAACTGGACATGCGTACCCTGTGTCAGGAAGCCGATGTCACGGCTGAATGCGTGATCGAAATCGTCGAGCACGGCATTGTCGAACCTTCCGGGCGAACGCCGGAGGACTGGCTGTTTGACGATCAGGCGCCGTTGGTGACCAAACGAGCGGTGAAGCTGCACCAGGAGCTGGAACTGGAGTGGGAAGGGGTGGCGCTGGCGCTGGAGCTGTTGCAGGAAGTGCAGCAGTTGCGCAGTGAGAACAGCATGCTGAAGCAGCGGCTGGGCCGGTTTATCCAGTTGTAGGCCGGCCGTGCCGGCATCTGTGGGAGCGGCCTTGTGTCGCGATGGGCTGCTTTGCAGCCCCAGATCTTTGCTCCACCGCAAAATTGCCGGGGCTGCTTTGCAGCCCTTTCGCGATGCTCACACGATGGACCGCATTTCAGGTCGGTTCGGCGCCCGGGTTCAGCACCAGTTGCATGAAGGTCAGATCAAGCCAGCGGCCAAACTTAACCCCCACCTGCGGCATCTGGCCGGTCACCACGAAGCCCAGCCGCTCATGCAGGCGCACCGAAGCTGCATTGCCACGCTCGATCGCTGCCACCATCACATGCTTGCCACATCCGCGCGCGCGTTCGACCAGCACCGCCATCAACACCGGCCCGAGCCCTTTGCCACGCTGGTCGCTGCGCACGTACACCGAGTGCTCAACGGTCAGGCGAAAGCCCTCGAAAGGTCGCCAGTCGCCAAACGAGGCATACCCCAGCACGCCGGTTTCATCGACCGCCACCAGAATCGGGTAGCCCTGCTGCGCACGCGCTTCAAACCAGGCCTGGCGGTTGTCGAGGTCCACCGGGGTTTCGTTCCAGATCGCCGTGGTGTTGAGCACCGCGTCGTTGTAGATGTCGAGTATGCCTGGCACGTCGGTGTGCAGGGCATCGCGAATTTCGTAGCTCATGACAGCGTCTCGCAAGGTCGTTGCTCGCAGATTAAATGGTTACCAGCCCGCGTACACCTTCGGCTTGCATGTTTTCGCCGCGACCGCGCTGGATGATTTCGCCACGGGCCATGACCAGGTACTGGTCAGCCAGCGCCTCGGCAAAGTCGTAGAACTGCTCCACCAGCAAAATCGCCATGTCGCCACGCTCGGCCAGGCGGCGGATGACCGCGCCGATTTCCTTGATCACCGAGGGCTGGATGCCTTCGGTCGGCTCGTCGAGAATCAGCAGGCGCGGGCGGCTGGCGAGGGCGCGGCCGATGGCCAGCTGTTGCTGCTGGCCGCCAGACAGGTCGCCACCGCGGCGCTGTTTCATCTGCTCCAGCACAGGGAACAGTTCGTAGATGAAGGCCGGGACCTCGCGGGCTTCACGGGCGGGGAAGCGCGACAGGCCCATCAGCAGATTTTCCTCGACGGTCAGGCGCGGGAAGATCTCGCGGCCCTGGGGCACGTAGGCGATGCCGGCCTGCACCCGTTGCTGCGGTTTGAGCGCGGTGATCGGCTTGCCTTCCCATTCGATGCTGCCGTCGCGGGCGGGCACCAGGCCCATCAGGCAGCGCAGCAAGGTGGTCTTGCCCACGCCGTTGCGGCCCAGCAGGCAGGTCACTTCGCCGATCTTGGCTTCGAAGGACAGGCCGCGCAGGATGTGGCTGCCGCCGTAGTACTGGTGCAGGGTGTCGATCTTGAGCATGTGAGAGTTCCTGAAAGGGATGCTGTGCCTGTGCCGGCCTCTTCGCGGGTAAACCCGCTCCTACGACGGGAACCGCCCCATGGCATTACGCCCACTGTAGGAACGGGGTTACCCGCGAAGAGGCCGGCACAGGCTCCAAAAATTTCAAATCCGGTCACCGGCCCAGATACACCTCGACCACCCGCTCATCTGCCTGCACCTGCTCCAGCGAGCCTTCTGCCAGCACGCTCCCCTGGTGCAGCACGGTCACATGGTCGGCAATGCTGCCGACGAAGCCCATGTCATGCTCCACCACCATCAGCGAATGCTTGCCGGCCAGGCCCTTGAACAGCTCGGCGGTAAATTCGGTCTCGGCATCGGTCATGCCTGCCACCGGTTCATCCAGCAGCAGTAGTTGCGGCTCCTGCACCAGCAGCATGCCGATCTCCAGAAACTGCTTCTGCCCATGCGACAGCAAGCCGGCCTGGCGCTGGGCCAGCGGCAGCAGGCGCAAGGTGGTCAGCACGTCCTCGATGCGCTGGCGCTGGTCACCGCTCAGGCGCGCGGCCAGGCTGGCCCACACCGACTTGTCGGTCTTCAGCGCCAGCTCCAGGTTCTCGAACACGGTCAGCGCTTCGAACACTGTGGGCTTCTGGAACTTGCGGCCAATGCCGGCCTGGGCGATCTGGTATTCGCTCATGCGGGTCAGGTCGAGGGTGTCGCCGAAGTAAGCCGTGCCGCTGTCGGGGCGGGTCTTGCCGGTGATTACGTCCATCATCGTGGTCTTGCCGGCGCCGTTGGGGCCGATGATGCAGCGCAGCTCGCCCACCCCGATGTACAGGTTCAGCGTGTTGAGCGCCTTGAAACCATCGAAGCTGACGCTGATGTCTTCCAGGCTCAGCACCGTACCGTGGCGGGTATCCAGGCCGGCCTTGCGGCTTTGGCCCAGGCCGATGGCATCGCGCCCGGCGCCGAGGTTGTCGAATACCGGTTCCAGCATGAACTCCGGGTGGACTGGGGGCACGCCTCTCATGGCTGGCTCCTTTTCTTCAACAGGCCGACCACGCCCTTGGGCAGGTACAGGGTAACGAGGATGAACAACGCGCCGAGGAAGAACAGCCAGAACTCGGGGAAGGCCACGGTGAACCAGCTTTTCATGCCGTTGACCAGGCCGGCACCGAGCAGCGGACCGATCAGCGTGCCGCGCCCGCCCAAGGCTACCCAGACGGCGGCTTCGATCGAGTTGGTCGGCGACATCTCGCTGGGGTTGATGATGCCCACCTGCGGCACGTACAGGGCACCGGCCAGGCCGCACAGCACGGCGCTCAGTACCCACACCAGCAGCTTGAAGCCGCGCGGGTCGTAGCCACAGAACATCATGCGGTTTTCAGCGTCACGCACGGCGGTGAGCAGGCGGCCGAACTTGCTGCGGGTCAGGCGCCAGCACAGGTACAGGCTGGCCAGCAGCAGGGCCACGGTCAGCAGGAACAACACCGCGCGGGTGCCCTGGGCTGCAATGTCGAAGCCGAGGATGGTGCGGAAGCTGGTGAAGCCGTTGTTGCCGCCGAAGCCGGTTTCGTTGCGGAAGAACAGCAGCATGCCGGCAAAGGTCAGGGCCTGGGTCATGATCGAGAAGTACACGCCCTTGATCCGCGAGCGGAAGGCGAACCAGCCGAACACCAGCGCCAGCAGCCCGGGTGCCAGCACCACCAGGCACAGGGCCCAGGCGAAATGCTGGGTACCGGCCCAGTACCAGGGCAGCTCGGTCCACGACAGGAAGGTCATGAACCCAGGCAAGCCGTCGCCGGCGGCCTGTCGCATCAGGTACATGCCCATGGCATAGCCGCCCAGGGCGAAGAACAGGCCATGGCCCAGTGACAGCAGCCCGGCATAGCCCCAGACCAGGTCCAGGGCCAGGGCGACGATGGCGTAACAGAGAATCTTGCCGACCAGGGTCAGGGTGTAGGCCGACACGTGCAGGGCATGATCTGCCGGCAGCAGTGAGCACAGTGGCAAAGCCACCAGCAGCAGGACGACGACGGCACCGATGGCAAGGGTCAGGCGTGGGCCGGCCTTTTGCGTAGCAGTGACAAGCAGTGGCTGGTTCATCAGTCGATTACCCGTCCCTTGAGGGCGAACAGGCCTTGCGGGCGTTTCTGGATGAACAGAATGATCAACGCAAGGATGAGGATCTTGCCGAGTACGGCACCGATCTGCGGCTCCAGCAGCTTGTTGGCGATGCCCAGGCCGAACGCGGCCCAGAGGCTACCGGCCAGCTGCCCGACGCCGCCGAGCACCACCACCAGGAACGAATCGATGATGTAGCTCTGGCCCAGGTCCGGGCCGACGTTGCCCACCTGGCTTAAAGCCACGCCACCGAGCCCTGCGATGCCCGAGCCAAGGCCAAAGGCGAGCATGTCGACGCGCCCGGTGGACACGCCGCAGCAGGCGGCCATGTTGCGGTTCTGGGTGACTGCGCGCACGTTCAACCCCAACCGGGTACGGTTGAGCAGCAGCCAGGTAAGCAGCACCACGGCCAGGGCGAAGCCGATGATGACCAGGCGGTTGTACGGCAGCACCAGGTTGGGCAGCAGCTGGATGCCGCCGGACAGCCAGGCCGGGTTGCTCACTTCGACGTTCTGCGCGCCGAACAGCAGGCGGATGGCCTGGATCAGGATCAGGCTGATGCCCCAGGTGGCCAGCAGGGTTTCCAGTGGGCGGCCGTACAGGTGGCGGATCACCGTGCGCTCCAGCGCCATGCCTACCCCGGCACTGACGGCGAAGGCCACCGGCAGGGCAATCAGCGGGTAGAACTCGATGGCGCCTGGGGCGAAGCGCTGCAGCAGTACCTGGACCATGTAGGTGCTGTAGGCGCCGAGCATCAACATCTCGCCATGGGCCATGTTGATCACCCCGAGCAGGCCGAAGGTGATCGCAAGGCCCAGCGCTGCCAGCAGCAGGACCGAACCCAGCGACAGGCCGCTGAAGGCCTGGCCGAGCAGCTCGCCTACCAGCAGTTTGCGCTTGACCTGGGCCAGGCTCGTTTCGGCGGCTGTGCGCACGCCCGGGTCTAGTTCTGCATCGGGCTGCAGCAGGGCTTCGAGGCGGGTGCGGGCCAGCGGGTCGCCGGTTTCACCCAGCAGGCGCACGGCGGCCAGGCGTACCGCAGGCTCGCTGGCGCCCAGCTGCAGGTTGGCCAGGGCCAGACCGAGGGCGGCCTGTACGGCGGCGTCCGGCTCGGCGGCGAAGCGCCGGTCGAGGAAGGCCATTTGCGCGGGTTGTGCGCTTTTCTGTAGTTGCTGGGCTGCGGCCAGGCGGGTTTCGCTGTTGTCGCTGAGCAACTGGTGGCTGGCCAGGGCGTTGTCGATCAGGCCGCGCAGGCGGTTGTTCAGGCGCACCTTGCGCGTGTCATCGGTGGCGATGCGGCCTTGGCGCAGGTTTTCCAGCAGCGGCAGGCGCGCGGCATCGGGTTGTGCTGCCCAGCCTTCGAGCAGGCCGGCCTGCTCGGCGGGCTTGGCGGTGAGAAAGAATTCGCCCTCGCTGGCGTGGGTTGCCAGGGGGATTAGCAGCAGGAGGGTGAGCAGGAGTCTGAGCATGCGGGCAATCCTGGAAATCGGTGTTGGATTCTTCGCGGGTGAGCCCGCTCCTACACAGAGACGGTGCAAGGTTTGAAACCTGCGCGGTCCTTGTAGGAGCGGGTTCACCCGCGAATGGGCTGCAAAGCAGCCCCATGCACTCAGTTACCTTTCACGGCGTAATCTGGCCGCTTGTCATTGCCCGGAATGAACGGGCTCCATGGCTGCGCCCGCAGCGGCTGCTCGGTTTCCCACACCACGCTGAACTGGCCGTCATCCTGAATCTCGCCGATCATCACCGGCTTGTGCAGGTGGTGGTTGGTCTTGTCCATGGTCAGGGTGAAGCCCGACGGCGCCTCGAAGCTCTGCCCGGCCAGTGCTTCGCGGACCTTGTCGACGTCGGTGGACTTGGCTTTCTCCACCGCTTGTGCCCACATGTGGATGCCTACATAGGTGGCTTCCATGGGGTCGTTGGTCACGGCCTTGTCGGCACCCGGCAGGCCCTTGGCCTTGGCGTAGGCCTTCCAGTCGGCGACAAACTTCTGGTTGACCGGGTTATCCACCGATTCGAAGTAGTTCCACGCCGCCAGGTGGCCCACCAGCGGTTTGGTGTCGATGCCGCGCAGTTCCTCCTCGCCCACCGAGAAGGCCACCACCGGCACGTCGGTGGCCTTCAGGCCCTGGTTGGCCAGTTCCTTGTAGAACGGCACGTTGGAGTCACCATTGACTGTGGAAATGACCGCGGTCTTGCCGCCGGCGGAGAACTTTTTGATGCTGGCGACAATGGTCTGGTAATCAGCGTGGCCAAACGGCGTGTACACCTCTTCGATGTCCTTGTCGGCCACGCCTTTGCTGTGCAGGAATGCGCGCAGGATCTTGTTGGTGGTGCGTGGGTAGACGTAGTCGGTGCCCAGCAGGAAGAAGCGCTTGGCGCTGCCGCCGTCCTCGCTCATCAGGTATTCCACGGCCGGGATGGCTTGCTGGTTCGGGGCGGCGCCTGTGTAGAACACGTTCGGCGACATCTCTTCGCCCTCATACTGCACCGGGTAGAACAGCAGGCCGTTGAGTTCTTCGAACACCGGCAGAACAGACTTGCGCGACACGGATGTCCAGCAGCCGAACACCACGGCCACTTTGTCCTGGGTCAGCAGTTGACGGCTCTTTTCAGCGAACAGCGGCCAGTTGGACGCCGGGTCGACCACCACCGGTTCCAGCATCTTGCCGTTCACGCCACCCTTGGCGTTGATCTGCTCGATGGTCATCAGCGCCATGTCCTTGAGCGATGTCTCGGAAATGGCCATGGTCCCGGAAAGCGAATGCAGGATACCGACCTTGATGGTCTCGGCGGCCTGGATACTCCAGCTCAGGCCCATCGCCGCGATCGATGCGCTGAGGGTAAGGGCCTTGATCAGACTGCGACGCTTCATGTGCTCTCTCCGCTGAGTTTTTTATGGTGTTGGGCAAGCGGGGAGGGCGTTGCAAGGGCTGTGCCTAGTGGCGAAAGGTACGGTTTAGAGGGGCTGTGCGAGGTCTTGGGGCGTTGGTTGGATCCAGGTTGGTGCCTGATGGATTTGTGTGCACAGGATTGGGGCCGCGGTGCGGCCCATCGCGACACAAGGGCGCTCCCACATCGGACGGCGTACACCGTGCCTTCGTGGGAACAGCCCCCGAGGCCATCAGCCGTTACGCACGGCCGTGCGGGGATGGCGCCTGCTGCGTACGAGCTGGTAGGTCACCGCCAGCACGACAAACCAGATCGGTGTCACCACCAGTGCTGAACGGGTATCCGCCTCCAGGCTCAGCAACACCAGGATGAACGCAAAGAACGACAGGCACACGTAGCACATGAAGCGCCCGCCCGGCATCTTGTAGTTCGATGCCTGGTGCAGCGCCGCGCGGTCTTTGCGGTACTTCAGGTATGACAGCAGGATCAGCGTCCACACGAACATGAACAGTACCGCCGACACGGTGGTGACCAGGGTGAATGCCTCGACCACGTTCGGCACCAGGTAGATCAGCACCGCACCGAGCAACAGGCAGGTGCACGAGAAATACAGGCCGTTGGCCGGCACCGAACGGCTCGACAGCTTCTCGAAAGCCTTGGGCGCGTCACCTTCCTGCGACAGGCCGTAGAGCATGCGGCTGGTGGAGAACACGCCGCTGTTGGCCGACGAAGCCGCCGAGGTCAGCACCACGAAGTTGATGATGCTTGCCGCCGCCGGCAGGCCTGCCAGCACGAACAACTCAACGAACGGGCTTTTGCCGGGCACCACATCGCGCCACGGGGTCACGGCCATGATCGCGATCAGCGCCAGCACATAGAACACGATGATACGGACCGGGATCGAGTTGATCGCCCGCGGCAGGGTGCGTTCCGGGTTCTTCGCTTCGGCGGCGGTGGTACCCACCAGCTCGATGCCGACGAAGGCGAACACGGCGATCTGGAAACCGGCGAAGAAGCCCATCAGGCCATGGGGGAACATGCCGCCATCATTCCACAGGTTGGCCAGCTGGGCGGTGCGCCCGCTTGGCGAGGTGAAGCCGGTGATGACCATGTACAGGCCGGTAGCGACCAGGCCGAGGATGGCAACGATCTTGACCAGGGCGAACCAGAACTCCATTTCGCCGAACATTTTCACGGTGACCAGGTTCAGCGACAGCAGCAGCCCTACGCAGGTCAGCGCCGGTATCCACTGCGGCAGGTCGGGGAACCAGAACTGCGTGTAGGCGGCGATCGCGACCACGTCGGCAATGCCGGTGACCACCCAGCAGAACCAGTAGGTCCAGCCAGTAAAGTAGCCGGCCCAGGGGCCGAGCAGGTCGGCGGAAAAGTCGATGAACGACTTGTAGTTCAGGTTCGACAGCAGCAGTTCGCCCATGGCGCGCATGACGAAGAACAGCATGAAGCCGATAATCATGTAGACGAAGATGATCGATGGCCCGGCCAGGCTGATGGTCTTGCCTGAGCCCATGAACAGACCGGTACCGATCGCGCCGCCGATGGCGATCAGCTGGATGTGGCGGTTGGTCAGGTTGCGTTGCAGGTGCTGCTCTTCTTGTGGTTTTGGTGAAATTGCGGTCATAAGCTGCATTCCCTTGAAAGTCGCCGGCTAGGCTAACACGGGCGTTCCAATTCGAGATCGCGACAGATCGCCACGATTTTCAGATGGCAGCCGTGCTTTCGCAGGAAAAGTTCGAGACCTTCACCGGCCTCTTCGCGGGCATGCCCGCTCCCACAGGTATCGCGCCACGCCTGAGGGCGGCAGAGATCCTGTGGGAGCGGGCAAGCCCGCGAAGAGGCCAGTGCAGGTTATGCAGGGCTCAGGCGCTGGCCAGCTCCCGGCGGCGGCGCAATACCAGGCTGTCCACCACCCACATCACCACCATCGATACGCCCACCAACGGGAACATCAGCCCCAGCACCAGCATCACCCCCACCGCGGCCTTCCAGCGTGGCAGGTCATGACGCAAAGGCGGCACGCCCAGCCCGCCTTCAGGCCGGCGCTTCCACCACATCACCAGCCCGCTCACCGAACCCAGCAGAATCATCAGGCACACCAGCAGGATGATGATCTGGTTCAGCGCCCCGAACATCTTGCCCTCATGCAGCATCACCCCCAGCTCGGTGGCGCGGGCAACCGGGCTGTAGTCGTGCCAGCGCACATCGGCCAGAACCTTGCCGGTGTATTGGTCGACATGCAGGGTGGCGTCGTTGCGCGGGTCGTCGGCGAACACGGCAATGGTGAACACGCCGTCTGCCGTGGTGGGCAGGGTAATGCTGTAGCCCGGCTCGACCTGACGCGAAGTGGCAATGTCTTCGACTTGCTGCACGCTCACCTGGGGCGCTGCGGGCATGTCCGACATCATGTGGTGCCCGGCGTGCTCGGCGTGTGCACCGGACTGTGGCATCGGCGTGTTTTCCATGGCCCAGGGCACGGTCTGGCGGTGTGCGCTGTTCAGCTCACGCGCCTGCTGGTCCGACTTGGGCACGTCGTTCCACATGGCTGCCGGGAAGCGGTTCCACAAATCAGCGTACTGCTTGCCCCACAAGCCGGTCCAGGTCATGCCGCTGACCAGCATCAACAACAGCAAGGCCGAACCCCAGAAACCGGTTACCGCGTGCAGGTCTCGCCAGAACAGCCGGCCGCGCGCCGACAGCCGCGGCCAAAGCACGCCAGCGCCACTGCGCCCGCGCGGCCACCACAGGTACAGGCCCGATACCACCAGCACGATGCCCCAGCCCGCAGCCAGTTCCACCAGCCGGTCACCGACCGTGCCGACCATCAGCTCGCCATGCAGGGCGCGGGCGATAGCCTGCAGGTTCTGCTTGCCGTCCTGTTCGCCGAGGACCTTGCCGCTGTATGGGTCGACGAACACGTTCAGTTCGCGCCCGCCGTCATGCACCACGAACTGCGCACTGCGCGCGGCGTTCAGTGGCGGCAAGTACTGGGCGATGTGGCCCTTTGGGTAGGCTTGGCGCACTTCAGCCAGCATCGTGTCTGCGCCCTGCCGGTGCTGGCCGGCCTCGACCACCATCAGGTCGCGGTACAGCAGCGGGGCGAGCTGGGGCTTGAACAAGTAGATGATCCCGGTGATTGCCAACAGGATCATGAACGGGGCCACGAACAGCCCCGCATAAAAATGCCAACGCCAGGCCAGGTTATAGAAAGAGACGCGTGTTCCTCTCATGGGAACCTCCTTTTTTGACCAGCTGAAAGGCGCAACCGAAGCTGCGCCCGTTGTTGTCAGAAGCTGAAGTCGACCTTGGTCCAGAAGGTCCTGCCTGGCTCATTGACCGGCTGTGGATCTGTAGCCGGGTAGCCGAACCCGGCGTTCCCGGCCAGGTTCAAGTGCTCGGCGTAGGTTTTGTCGAACAGGTTGTCGACCCCTGCGCTGAGCTTGAGGTTGTTGTTCACCTTGTAGGCGCCGTTCAGGGAGAACACGCCGAAGCCGGCGCTCTTGTCGTAGTCCTTGCCGACGACGTTCCCTTGGTTTTCGGCAATGCGGTTTTGCGCCGCCACCAGCCGCCACAGTGCGCCGACGCTCCACACGTCGCGGCTGTAGGTCAGGCCCAGGCGGCTTTCCAGGGGAGGCATTTGAGGTAGCGCCTTGCCGTCACTGCTGTTCTTGCCCCAAGCGTAGGCAAGCGTGGCGTCGGCCTTCCAGTTGTCAGTCAGCTGGTAGGCGGCGCCCAGTTCGCCACCCATGATGCGGGCGTCGATGTTTTGCGCCTGGGAGGTGCTCATGCCCATCATGCCGGTGCGGTAGTCGAACAGGATGTAGTCGCGAATCTGCCCGACATAGCCCGAAGCCCAGGCCTCCAGGCGCTCGGTGCGGTACTGGATGCCGAAGTCGAGCTGGGTGGTTTTCTCTGGCTTGATGCCGTCGAAGGCATTGGCTGCCCCGGGTGGTGCCAGCTTGGGTGAAAACAGCTCCCAGTAGTCGGGGAAGCGCTGGGCATGGCCGAGACCGATGTAGGTGGTGGCCGGAATGGCTGCCAGGTCGTGCTCGTAGCGGATGAAACCGCTCGGCAAGGTGTCGGCACGGGTGTCGCCTTCGGTGGCGCTGGTTTTGCGGAAGTCACGCGCCGAGGCGCGGTCCAGGCGGGCGCCGGTAATCAAGCGGTCCTCACCGCTGACGTACCAGGTCAGTTCGCTGAAGGCGCCGTAGTTGTGGAAGTCGGCGTCCTTGGTCCAGGCCTGGCCCTTGTGTGCGTCCACACCCATACCGCCACGCTGGCGATGTTCGTTGGTTTGCGCGTCAATCCCGCTGATCAGTTGCACGTCGGCCCAGCGCCAGGTGGCTTTGATGCGTGCGCCCATGGTGCGGCGGTCGACGTTGCTGACCATCGGCATGCCCATCATGCCGCTACCCGACGGCGTGCGCAGGCTGTAGTTGTCCATCACATGGTCGGCGTAGTTGTAGTAGACCTGCGCCTCGACCTTGTCGAGCACCTCGCCGAGGTTGGACTTTTCAAAGCGCAGGCCCAGGCTTTCGCGCTTGAACTGCGAGCCGTCCATGCCGCGCCCGGCGTAGCGGGCTTCGCCGTCACCCTTGCCGGCAGTCAGTTCCAGCAAGGTGTCCTGGTCGGGTGTCCAGCCGAGGGCGACATCGCCGTTCCACTTTTCCCAGCGCGACGGCACGGTGTCGTTGTTGCCGTCGTGGTAGTCGTCCGAGCGTGACTGGTTGCCGACGAAGCGGGCATAGCCCTGACTGTTGCCGGCCGCGGCATCCAGCACCTTGTCGAAGCGGCCGTTGGAGCCGGCCAGCAGGCTTGCGTTGACGCGGCTGCCGAGGGTGCCGAATTTCTCAGGTTCGCGCTCGAAGAGGATGGTGCCGGCCGAGCCGCCGGGCCCCCAGATGACGCTCTGCGGGCCTTTGATCACGGTCAGGCGGTCGTAGGTTTCTGGCGAGATATAGGACGTGGGTGCGTCCATGCGATTGGGGCAGGCTCCAAGCATCAAGCCGCCGTTGGTGAGGATGTTCAGGCGCGAGCCGAACATGCCGCGCAATACCGGGTCGCCGTTGGTACCGCCAGCACGGATTGCCGAGAAGCCGGGGATGGTCTTCAGGTAGTCGGCGCCGTCGCTGGCCGGCACTGGCTGGCGCGGGTCTTTCGGGTTGGTGACCACAGTCAGCGGCGAACTCGGGGCCACGGCGGTGATCACCGTCGGGCTCAACTCGGGTGCGTCGTGCACATGGTCTTCATGGCCAGGGCCGGCGGCCAGGGCCATGGGCGCGAGCAGCGAGCCGCACAGGGCGGCGATGGTCCCACGCAGGGACAAGGCAAAAACAGGGGTGCAGCCGGACATAATGATTCCAGTCGATCAGTCATGAGTTAGCGCGAAGCCTCCTGGCTTCGTGCGCAAAATGTTGTTTCAGACGTTGATCGAAGAAGGCGGGGCGCGGCTGCGCGCACCAGGGAATACAGCCTGCCGGGCATGGCCCTGGTGCGTTGGCGCAAGCAGGTGGGTGGTGGGGGCGATGCTGCCGGCGCTGAGCGGGCTGAGGGCCTGGGGCAGGGCCGGGCAGTTGAACAACAGGCTGCAGTAACCGCACTTTTCCCACATCACATGCAACTGGCCATCGCCGCCGTGGCCGTGATGGGCGTCGCCGCCATGCTGATGGGCAGCCGCCATCGGCATGTCCATCGGCATGTTCATGCCCGCGTGGTGGTCCATCGGCATCGACTGGGAGATCAGCGGGCCGATGAAGATCATCCACATGGCGAACAGGCTCAGCCATCCGCCACCGGCGCGCCTGAGGTCAGGGCGGGTGGTACGGCCGATGCTGTGGCGCGGCAGGCTCATGGCGCGTGCCTGTCAGCAGGTATCAGTGCGCGTGTTCGTGGGCTTGCGGTTGGTCCGCAGGCGCCTGCTTCTGTACGGCCACTTCGACGGTGATGTCGCCGGCCTTTTCGAAGTGCAGGGTCAACGGGAAGCGTTTGCCGTCGCTGAGCAGGCTGCGGTCCTTGGGCTGCATCAGCATCACATGGTAGGCACCGGGGGCAAAGGTCAGGTCCTTGCCGGCAGGCACTACCACGCTGGGCACCTGTTGCATCTTCATGGCGCCAGTGGCGCTCATGGCATGCTCGTGAAGTTGCGCGTCATCGCTGATGGGGCTGTCGACGCTGAGCAGGCGGTCATCAGCCTGGCCATTGTTGTGCACCACGAAATACGCGGCGACGTTAGGCGCGTTGGGTGGCAACTGCAGCGACCACGGGTGGGCAATGTGCAGGTCACCCACGCTGTATTCGTGGGCATTGGCAAAGGCGCCAGGCAGCAGCAGGGCGGCCATGACGAGGGCGTGCTTGAGCATGGTGAATCTCCGTTTCCGTTCTGGTTCAGGCAGACAGCATGATGAACTCAGGCTAGCGGAGAGGCACGAGGGTTTAGCCCAGGCCAGAGCTGGCGGGGCGTGGGTGTGTACTTGGCAGGTGGCGGCAGCAGCCCGCTGAGCAGTGTCGGCGGGTTGTGCAACTGTGGCGGGTAGCCGGGCAGGGCCAGCAGCGGCACGGCACCGGAGCAGCACCAGCAGTTCATCATGCCGACGCTGTCGTCACTTTGCGGGCCGAGGTCGATCTTGGCCAGGGCCTGAACGTCGACGTTGGCCTTGTTGGCCATGCTGGAACAGAAAGCCCCCCACAGCAGCTGCTCGGCCGTGCCCTTGGGCGCAGCAGAAGACAGCGGCATGGCCAGCAGGTTGAACAGCACTGCAAGGCAGGCTATCCAGGCAATGTGCCGACGTGGGGGCATGGAGAGATCCGGTCAGGAATCGTGGTGGCTATTGTACGGCGGAGTATAGGTAAAAATGCCGGGGTGCGGTGAAGTGACGCAGGTGGTCTGGTAATGGGGGCTGCTGTGCAGCCCATCGCGACACAAGGCCGCTCCCACAGAATTGCGGCAGCCTCGAATACTGCGCTGTCCTGTGGGGCCTTGTGTCGCGATAGGGGCGCAAAGCGCCCCCGACACTCTCAAACCTTGTTGCGGCCCATCAACCCGCGCACGGTCTCTTGCAGGTCAGCCGGCAACACCACCACCTTGGCATTGCTGCTCCCCGCGAGATTCTCCATCGCGCCCACATAGCGTTCGCCCAATAGGTACATCGCCGGTACGGTTTCGTTGCCTACCGCTTCCTTCACCAGCGAAATCGAGCGCGCCGAGGCCTCGGCCAGGCTGATCTGTGCCTCGGCATCCAGCCTGGCCGCCTGCAGGCGCGCCTCTGCTTCGAGGATCGCCGCCTGCTTGGCCCCTTCGGCGCGGGTAACGTCGGCCTTGCGCTCACGTTCGGCTGCGGCCTGGCGTTCCATGGCCAACTGCATGTTTTCCGAGGGTTTGATGTCTTGAATCTCCACCGAGCGCACGGTCACGCCCCAGTCTTCGGTCTGCTCGGACATTGCATCGCGCAGGCGGGCCTTGATCTGCTCGCGGCTGGACAGCGCCTCGTCGAGGTCCATTGCACCGACGATGGCGCGCAGCGAGGTCATGGTCAGGCTGGTGACGGCGAACGAGAAGTCCTGCACACCATACGAGGCTTTCTGCGGGTCGACTACCTTGGCGAAACACAGGGCGTTGGCGACGATTACCGCGTTGTCCTTGGTGATGATTTCCTGCTGCTGCACATCGAGGATGATGTCCTTGGTCGGCAGGCGGTAGGCGACAACGTCCATGTAGGGGATGACAATGTTCAGGCCCGGCTTGAGGGTGCTGTGGTAGCGACCCAGGCGTTCGACGATCCACTCCTCGCCCTGGGGCACGATGCGCACCCCCTTGAACACGGTGATCAGGACGAACAGGGCGATGGCGCCGACGACGATGAGGCTGGTCATGCTGCAAAATTCCTTTTAATGCGGATTCAGGCCCGGATAACGCGGGCGGTGTTCCCCTCGATGGCGGTCAGGCGTACCCGCTCGCCGGCGGCGATCTGGCTATCGGCGATGCAGGTCCATTCTTCGTTGCCGAGGATCGGCTTCTGGAAGCGTACGCGGCCTTTCTGGAACTCCGACACGGGAGCGGTCAGCAGGCCCACTTCGCCGATCACGCTGTCGGCGGTCCAGCGCACATCCGGCTGCTTGCGCCGGAACACTTTGAACCACAGCACGGTGGTGGCCGACGACAGCAGTACCCACAGCAGGACCTGCATGTCCAGTTGCAGGCTGGGTGCGGCGAGCGAGATAAGCGAGACCAGCACGGCGCCGATGCCGAACCAGAGTATGAAGAACGTTGGGAGGACCAGTTCAAGCAGGATCAGCGCAATGCCGAAGACCAGCCAGATCCACCATTGCATTTCCATATGGGTGAAACCTTCCGGGGGAGGGGCGTCGAGTTTAAGGCAGCAGATCTGCAACGGGCCACTGGGTTGGTTGGAAGAAAAGTCTGAAATCCTTGTAGGAGTGCCTTTGTGTTGCGAAAGGGCAGCGCCTAAAGGGCGAGCGCTGTGGCCAGATCCGTCAGTGAGTCGAATGCCCGGTCCACCTCCGGCAGCGTCGGACGTTTCAGGACAAGCACCGGCACGCCAAGCTCCCGCGCCACTTCCAGCTTCGGCTCGGTCGCCACACTGCCGCTGTTCTTGCTGATCAGCACATCGATGTGGCGGCGCTGGAACAACGCCCGCTCATCCTCGATATGGAACGGCCCACGTGCGCCAATCACTTCACAGCGCTCGTTGCCAGGGCACGCCTCCAGCGCACGCAAGGTCCAGAACTGCTCCGGCGGAATCTCGTCCAGGTGCTGCAGCGGCTCGCGTCCTAGCGTGAACAGTGGCCTGCGGAACGGCTTCAGTGCTTCGATCAACCCTGCCCAATCCTCGACTTCTCGCCAGTCGTCCCCTGCTTGCGCCTGCCAGGCGGGACGACGCAAGGCCCAGCACGGGATGCCGGCGTTGCGTGCGGCGCTGGCGGCATTGCGGCTGATTTGCGCGGCATAGGGGTGGGTGGCGTCGATCAGCAGGGTGATGCCCGCTTCGCGCAGGTAGCGGGTCAGGCCCTCGACACCGCCATAGCCCCCGACCCGCACCTGGCATTGCAAGCCCTGGGGCACGCGGCCGATACCGGCCAGGCTGTAGACATGTCGAGGCCCGAGTTGGCGGGCCATCGCCAGGGCTTCAGTGACCCCTCCCAGCAACAGGATGCGCGCAGTCATTGCACACCCGCCTGGCCGACGATGCCGCCTTGGCGGTCGATGGCGAACACTTCCACGTGCACCTGCGCCGGCACGACGCTACGGGCGAAGGCCAGGGCGTGGGCACACACCGCGTCACCCAGGGCAATGCCGGCCGCATGAGCCAGGGCGAGCGCTTGCTGGCTGGTGTTGGCGCCGCTGATGGCAGCCTGCAACGCCTCGTCAGCGCCAATGTCTGCGGCCCAACCTGCCAGTTGCGGCAAGTCGATGCTGGAGTGACGGCTGTGCAGGTCCATGTGCCCGGCGGCCAGTTTGCTGATCTTGCCGAAGCCGCCGCACAGGGTCAGGCGCGGCACCGGTACCTTGCGCAGGTGCTTGAGCACCGCGCCGACGAAATCGCCCATTTCGATCAGGGCGATTTCCGGCAGACCGTAGACGCGGCGCATGGTGTCTTCGCTGGCATTGCCGGTGCACGCGGCTATGTGCGTGTAGCCATTGGTGTGGGCCACGTCGATGCCTTGGTGGATCGAGGCAATGTAGGCCGCGCAGGAGAACGGCCGCACGATGCCGCTGGTGCCGAGGATCGACAGCCCACCGAGAATGCCCAGACGCGGGTTCATGGTTTTCAGGGCCAGCTGCTCGCCACCTTGCACATTGACCGTGACCTCGAAGCCGCCAAGGTAGCCACACGCGTCGGCCAGGTGTTGCAGGTGTTCACTGATCATGCGCCGAGGCACCGGGTTGATGGCCGGTTCACCCACAGCCAGCACCAGCCCCGGCCGGGTCACCGTGCCCACGCCGCTGCCGGCGACAAAACCAATGCCAGGTTCCGCCAGCAGGCGCACCTGGCTATAGACCAGGGCACCGTGGGTCACGTCCGGGTCGTCACCTGCATCCTTGAGGGTGCCGGCTTCGGCGCACTCGCCGATCAGGCGGCAGAATTCCAGGCGCATCTGCACGACCTTGCCTTTGGGCAGGGTGATGTCCACCGCATCGTTACGCTGCCCGGTGAGCAGCAGCTTGGCCGCTGCCAGGCTGGTGGCGGTGGCGCAGCTGCCGGTGGTAAGGCCGCTGCGCAGAGGCGCGGGCTGTTCGCGGGTTTCTTCACGCATCGGCGGGTTTCAGTACTTCGAGAAGGGTGATCGGCAGCGCCTGGCGCCAAGTGTCGAATGCACCCAAGGGCTGGGCATGCGCGACATGGATGCGGGTCAGCTCACCACCGTGCTGTTCGCGAAAGTGCGCGAGGGCCAGTTCGCTTTGCAGGGTGACGGCGTTGGCCACCAGGCGGCCGCCGGGGCGCAGGCTTGCCCAGCACAGGTCCAGTACACCTGTGCGGGTAACGCCGCCTCCAATGAAGATTGCATCCGGTTGTTCCAGGCCTTGCAGCGCCGCTGGCGCCTTGCCGCGAATCAGTTGCAGGCCGGGTACACCCAATGCATCGCGGTTATGCTCGATCAAACCCTGGCGGCCTTCGTCGGCCTCGATGGCCAGCGCGCGGCATGCCGGGTGGGCGCGCATCCATTCGATGCCGATCGAGCCGCAGCCCGCGCCCACATCCCACAACAGTTCGCCAGGCTGCGGTGCCAGGCGCGCCAGGGTGATGGCGCGGACATCACGCTTGGTCAACTGGCCATCGTGCCGGTATGCGGCGTCTGGCAGCCCGGCCAGCCGGTGCAGGCGGGGGGCATCCGGTGTAGCCAGGCATTCGATGGCGACCAGGTTGAGCGCCGCGATACCGGTGTGCGGCCAGTCCTGGGCGGTGCCGGCCAGTGCACGTTCGTCCACGCCCCCCAGGTGCTCGAACACCTGCAGGCGGCTAGGGCCGAAGCCGTGCTCGCGCAGTTGCGCGGCAATTGCCGCCGGGCTGTCGCCATCGTTGCTCAGCACCAGCAGGCGCATGCCGCTGTACAAGTGGGCATTGAGCGCTGCCAGGGGGCGGGCCACCAGCGACACCACCTGCAGGTCCTGCAGCGGCCAGCCCAGGCGGGCAGCGGCCAGGGCGCAGGAAGAGGGCAGCGACAACACGCGCATTTCTGTAGCAGGCACCTGGCGTGCCAGGCTGGCGCCGACGCCGTAGAACATAGGGTCACCGCTGGCCAGCACGCACACC
Organism: Pseudomonas sp. TYF_14; assembly: GCF_043105275.1. Classification (NCBI taxonomy): domain Bacteria; kingdom Pseudomonadati; phylum Pseudomonadota; class Gammaproteobacteria; order Pseudomonadales; family Pseudomonadaceae; genus Pseudomonas; species Pseudomonas sp. TYF_14. The sequence goes on along the minus strand of NZ_JBICLK010000086.1, from coordinate 157,401 downwards.
GGCTCGCCGCGAAGGGCCAGCACCGGGGCCAGCGAGAACGGGCTGGGCCAGGCCAGCTGTTCAGCGGTCACGCAACGTGGCAGCAAGGCCAGCTGGCGCGGGCTGCCGAAGACCCGGCCAGCGCCCAGCAGGGCGCGCCGGGCCTGTTTGCCCAGGCCGCTGAAGCCGTCTTCGCCGATGCCTACTACTGTCAGCCAGGGTGTCATGTATTTCAATCCGCCATTTTTGGGGCCGCTTCGCGCCCCTTCGCGGGCAAGCCCGCTCCTACAGGTACAGTGCAGCATGTGCAGCCTGCAGTGATCCTGTGGGAGCGGGCGAGCCCGTGAAGAAGGCGACGCGGTCCTGAATTTCTACTTGATCGCCGAGGATGCTCGACCACCGGCTTTTCATGCCGCCGGACAAAGCAGGCATAATACCGCGCCTTCTACACTCAAGCGCACTTTCACAGATTGCCGGACACCCCATTGACCCAGGCCGAAGCCCCCACTGTCATCCCTCGTCCCTCGGCCTGCCCGGGGTTGTGGCGCATCGTCAGTGCCCGTGATGGCGGTATCTGCCGCATCAAGCTGCCGGGTGGCCTGCTGCTGGCCGAGCAGGCTGAAGCCGTGGCGGCGGCGGCGGAGCGTTTTGCTGGCGGCGTGATCGAGGCCACCAACCGTGGCAACCTGCAGATTCGTGGCATTGGCAGCGAGCATCGCGCTTTGGTCGAGGCACTGCTCGCAGCCGGCCTGGGACCACGCGATGCCGCGGGTGACGATGTGCGCAACGTGATGCTCAGCCCACTGGCCGGGCATGACCCGCTCATGCTGCTGGACGCCAGGCCGCTGGCCGGGCAGATCCTCGACCTGTTGGAAGGCACCCCGCGCTTTCACCAGCTGTCGGCCAAGTTCGCTGTGCAGCTGGATGCAGGCGAGCGCCTGGCGATGCTCGAACACCCCCATGACCTGTGGCTGTCGCCCCTGCACCTGGACCAGCAGACCTGGCTGGCGTTTGGCCTGGCAGGGTGCCCGGCAGAGGGCCAGGCGCTCGGTGCGGTGCCGCTGACGCAGGGTCTGATGCTGGTGCGCGCCGTGCTGGAGCGCTTCCTCGATCTGGCATCCCCGACGCAGACGCGCATGCGCCACCTGCTTGAGGTGTACCCGACAGCCGATTTTGTCGCTGAGCTCGGCCTGGATATCCGCCGCGATGCCGCCGTGCTCACCTGGCGGCGTGAACAGCACCGCGCCTCGTGGTTGGGCAGGTTGCCCCAGGCGCAGGGTATTGCCCTTGGCGTTGCCCCGCCGCAAGGCCGCCTGACCCCCGCGATGCTGCGTGGCGCCGCACGTATTGCCCGTGAACTGGGCGATGCCAGCATGCGCCTTAGTCCCTGGCAAAGCCTGGTGCTGAGCAACCTGCAAGCGCAGCACATCGATCAGGCCCTGGCCGAGCTGTCTGCGCTGGGGTTGTTGTGCCACGACCGTGAACCCCTGGCGCGTATCAGCGCCTGCACCGGTGCCAGCGGCTGCGCCAAGGCCCTTGCCGAGACCAAGGCTGACGCCGTTGTCCTGGCCGCGCTGCTGGGCCCTGGCGTGCCGGCCAGCGTGCACCTGTCCGGCTGCCCCCGTTCCTGCGCCGTGGCCCATGTTGCCCCGGCCACTTTGCTGGCCCGTTCGCCGGGCCGTTACGACCTGTACCTGCGTGATGCGCGCCAGCCGGGTTTCGGTGCCCTGCGCGCCACCGACCTTACCTTGAATGAAGCAGGCGCCATGCTCGACCTGCCGACGGAGCACCTTGATGATTGACTACATCCGCGATGGTCAGGAGATCTATCGCAACTCCTTCCGGATCATCCGTGAGGAAGCCCGACTCGAGCGGATCCCCGCAGACCTTGAAAAGCTCGCCGTGCGCGTGATCCACGCCTGTGGCATGGTCGACGCCATCGATGGCCTGCAGTTCTCAGACGGTGCCGGCCGGGCCGGGCGTGAGGCGCTGCTCAACGGCGCGCCGATCCTTTGCGATGCGCACATGGTGGCCGAAGGGATCACCCGGGCCCGCTTGCCAGCTGACAACAAAGTCATCTGCACCCTGCGTGACCCCAGCGTGCCGGGCCTGGCCAAAGACGCCGGCAACACACGCTCCGCCGTAGCCCTGGAACTGTGGCGCCCTTACCTGGAGGGCAGCGTGGTGGTCATCGGCAACGCCCCTACTGCGCTGTTCTACCTGTTGGAAATGCTCGACGCCGGTGCGCCCAAGCCGGCGCTGATCCTCGGTTTCCCGGTCGGTTTCGTCGGCGCTGCCGAGTCCAAGGCCATGCTCGCCGCCGACAGCCGTGGCGTGCCGTTCGTGATCATGCAAGGCCGCCTGGGCGGCAGCGCGATGGCCGCCGCGGCGGTCAACGCCCTGGCCACGGAGGTGGAATGATGGCGCCGCGCGGACGACTGCTTGGCCTGGGCGTGGGCCCTGGCGATCCTGAACTGATTACCCTCAAGGCCCTGCGCCTGTTGCGTGAGGCGCCGGTGGTCGGCTACTTCGTGGCCAAGGGCAAGCGTGGCAATGCCTTCGGCATTATCGAGGCGCACCTGCAGCCCGAGCAGACCTTGCTGCCGCTGGTCTACCCGGTCACCACCGAAGTGCTGCCGGCGCCGCTGTCCTATGAGCAAGTGATCAGCGACTTCTACGACGAAGCCAGCGTACAGGTGGCCGAGCACCTGGATGCCGGCCGCGACGTGGCGGTGATTTGCGAAGGCGACCCGTTCTTCTATGGCTCCTACATGTACTTGCATGACCGCCTGGCGCAGCGCTATGACGCCGAAGTGATTCCGGGTGTCTGCTCCATGCTCGGTGGCGCTTCGGTGCTGGGGGCACCGCTGGTGTACCGTAACCAGAGCCTGTCGGTGTTGTCCGGCGTGTTGCCCGCTCAAGAGCTCAAGCGCCGTCTGGCCGACGCCGATGCAGCGGTGATCATGAAACTTGGGCGCAACTTCCCCAAGGTGCGCGAAGTGCTGGCCGAACTGGGCCTGGACAGGCGTGCACTGTATGTGGAACGGGCGACCATGGCCAACCAGAAGATCGTGCCGCTGGACCAGGTCGACCCGCAGTCGTCGCCCTACTTCTCGTTGATCATCGTGCCGGGGGAAAAATGGCAGGGCTGAACATGCACAAGGCACCAGCCATCGTCATTCTCGGCCCGGGCAGCCTGGCGACGGCGCAGCGTATCCAGGCCTGTTATCCACAGGCCACGATCCATGGCCTCGAGGGGCGTGTCGAGGGTGCGGACCAGTCGTACGCGTCGTTTGGCGATACCCTTCGCGGGTTGTACCAGCAAGACACGCCGATCATCGCGTTGTGCGCCGCGGGTATCGTCATCCGCAGCCTGGCCAGCCTGCTCAGCGAGAAGGGCAGCGAGCCGCCGGTACTGGCCGTGGCCGAGGATGGTAGCGCGGTAGTGCCGTTGCTCGGCGGCCTCGGCGGGGTGAACGTGATGGCGCGCGAAATCGCTGACGCGCTGGGCGTTTCCGCCGCCATCACCACCAGTGGCGAGCTGCGCTTCGGTACTTGCCTGCTGAACCCGCCCCAGGGCTATGCATTGGCGGACATCGAGCAAGGCAAGCGCTTTGTATCCGACCTGCTGGCAGGTGAGTCCGTGCGTATCGAAGGTAACGCACCGTGGCTGCAGCTGGCGCAGTTGCCCGCCAGCGAAGCGGCGCAGCGCACCATCCATGTGGGGCATCAGGCGCGTCCGGCCAACCGCGACGAGCTGCTTATCCACCCGCGCCAGGTGGTCGTGGGCGTTGCAGGTGGCAATCTGCGCAGTATTCGCGCAGCACTGCAGCAGGCCGGCATCGCCGAGCCCTCGGTTGCCTGCGTGCTGGCCGACGAGCGAACCATGGCCGACAGCGCCCTGCACGAAGCTGCGCAGGCACTGGGTGTACCCCTGCGCTTTGCCACCGGCCCTGGCGATGTGGCCAGCATGGTCGCTGCGGCGGTGCCCGATGCCGAGTTGATAGCGCTTGAAGAAGTCGTGGTCGCGGTGGCGCCTGCCCCGGTCGACGTAGTGCAGGTCGGCCGCCGTCGCGGTCGCCTGGCGGTCATCGGCCTTGGCCCAGGTGCGGCGGAACTGATGGTGCCCGCGGTCAAGGCCGAACTTGCGCAGGCCGAAGATGTGCTCGGTTACGAAACCTACGTGCGCATGGCTGGCCCGTTCCGCGGCGACCAGGTGCTGCACTGCACCGACAACCGCGAAGAGATGCAGCGCGCCCGACATGCCTTCGAACTGGCGGCCCAAGGCCGTTCGGTGGTGGTGGTGTCGTCAGGCGACCCGGGCGTTTTCGCCATGGCCGCTGCGGTGCTCGAAGCATTGCACGAATCCAGCGACCCCACCTGGCATCGCGTTGACCTGCAGATCTTGCCGGGAGTATCCGCCTCGCTGGCAACCGCCGCCCAGGCAGGTGCACCGCTGGGGCATGACTTCTGCGTGATGTCGCTGTCGGACAACCTCAAGCCTTGGTCGATCATTGAAAAGCGCCTGAACCTGGCTGCCCAGGCCGACCTGGTGCTGGCCTTCTACAACCCGATCTCCAAGGCCAGGCCGCACCAGCTCGGTGTGGCCCTGGAGGTTGTGCGCCGACATCGTGACGGGAACACGCCTGTAGTCCTTGGCCGTGACATCGGTAGGCCGGGGCAGACGCTGAAGGTAGTCACCTTGGCCGAACTGCTGCCAGAAATGGTCGACATGCGCACCATGGTGCTGGTTGGATCGTCCACTACCTGCACTTTCGACCGCGCAGCTGGCGGGGTTTGGGTCTATACCCCGCGCTGGTATGGCGCAAAGCCGTAAGCGGCGGCAGCGCGGGCAGATGAGGAACTGCTTCGTGGCAGATTGAGGTAAAGGTCACAGGTAGGTTTTCGGCTGGAGCTATTTGGCTCCAACCGTACCCTTCCTGGAGACCTTTCCCATGACGACCGATAAAGAGAAGCTGCAGCTTCAGGTTCTGCCGGACAAGAATCTGTTCGTGTTCCCCGACCAAATGAGTGAGCTAAACCGCGATGCTGCAAAGGCTTGTCATGCCTTGGCTACGCAAGGTGCCAACAGGCAGCATGACCCTATGCGTGAAACGCAGCTTTGGTTCAAGCACTACATCTACCTGATGTCCAAATTGGGCTGGGCGTCAACCAATGTCGACGTACAGCAGCTCACTGAACGCAATATGCACCTTGAGATCAGCAACCTGCTGGGCAAGGGCCTGCAGGCAGCATATGGCGCTTTCACTGGCGATGTAGCAATGGCCCTGGACAATCTCGGCAAAACGGTTGTTTCAGCCTTGGCCGCCAGTACCAAAAACGTCGAGTTGCTCAATCGCAAGTCGGTGGAAGATGACCGAACCGAGCTGAGCCTGGTCAAGTGCGAGCAAACCGGCGAAGGGCAGGTGGCGATGCTGGTCAGTGCGATCCAGACCGACGCCAAGCCTGACAAGTCTGCCAACTATCTCCTGGCCAAATGGGAAAGCAGTGGCACCTCCAATTTTGCCTGTGGTGCGGTGTTGAATTTCGATAGCCGCCGATATGACAAAGTTCGCGCCATTGTAGAAACCAAACTTGACGACAATGCCCTGCAGGTCTTGCTGGCACTGGAACTCTGACCATGAAGTTGGCCTGTCGACACGGCGTCGACGGGCCTGGAGGGCATACTGATGCAAGCCAATTACACTTTGTGGTTGAACGGCAATAGCCTGGTATTGATCGACAACAATGTCAGTGCTTCACGAGCAGAAGCACTGTTGGATGTTCAGCTGGCAGCCTACCTGACCGCTAACAAGGGGCACGCCATTCAGGACGCTGATTGGCACAAGGACTATCTGCGAATTCAGGGTAACTTCGGCTGCACTGTCGCGACCTTGCATTCCGGCGCCGTGCCTGCTGCAACCGCAGTGGCCTGTGAACCGTGGAACATGCTGCGGGCCAAGCTCTTGGCAGGTGTGCCCAGCGCCCTGCAGGGGGCGGTAGCCACATGCCTCGACGCCTACTCCGCCCAACCAGACGATGCCATGGAACAGTTGTTATGGGCGGAATGTGTTCAGCCCCCGGACGATAAAGGCGTGAGCCATGTTCGTATGGAGTTGCGCCTGATACTGGCCGATTCAGGCGTCATCAGTACCGAGTTGGGCTTTAGCACAGCAGAGCATCTGGCGATGGATTGGCTGTGGCAGCCGCTGAATCTTTCAAGTGCCCAGGCCACTCAGCAGTTCGATGCCAATTATTTCACCCATGAAAAAGTGATCAGTTCGATAAGTCCGGGCTTGCATGACGCTATCAAGGTCAAGCAATTGCAGTACCGCAGCCAGGTCAAACTTGCCACTACCTCAGGAGTCGAAAATGAGTGAGTTCAATCAAGGTGCCGCCAGTGGCAAACTCGTCCACAGCAGCCTGCTGTCATTCTTGCCAGGTGTTAGTCGCGAAGCCCGTGACGACATCCTGTTGGCCAATGCGTTTGCCCAGCAAGTTGCCTGGGGGGACTTCAACGAAGGCCTGGAGCCGGACTGGTTCAGGAACTACTGGCGTAACCTTGCGTTTCTGGGCTTTGATGGCAAGCTCGCGCCCACGGCGACTCGACCGGGGCCGGACAGGGCCAGCCTTGCCGATCAGGCGCTTGCCCAGATTCGCCAGAAAGGCTCCGCCGGCCATTATCAATCTGCCCAGTCGTCGCTTCAGGCGCTGCGCAATGACAGCCAGGCACTGACCGCGTTTGAATCCAGGGCAGTCTCCAAAGCGGTCGGGCGCTTTCAGTTGCTGCCTTGCTCACAACAGTCGAGCGGCTTCATCGACATGGTGTTGGTGCACATGGAAATGTCGATGAAAAAGACCTCCAAGGGCTTCTTGTTCATGCAGTTGAACAGTGAAGTAAAACTCCTGGACATGCGTGTCGACGTGATCCACTTCAACTTGCAGGGGTTCCGCGAAGACTACCGCAAGCGGGCCCAGGCCAGTGTCGACAAGCAAAATGGCAAGGCTATCCTTGAGCTGCAGTTGTAGGCTCTGCACCCTAGGGCAGCAGGTAGCCGCGAATCCCGGTAAAGATGATCTGTGCTGCCAGGGCGCAGACGAATAGGCCCATCAGGCGGCTGACGATTTGCAAACCCTGGTCACCGAGCAGGCGCTCGATACCGTGCGATAGATACAGCACCAGCCCTACGGTAAAGCTGGCCAGGGCAATGCTGACGATGGCCAGCAGTTTTTCATCCCAGTGCGGCTGGCTCACCCCCATCACCAGCAGGGCACCGATGGTGCCGGGGCCAACGGTCAGCGGAATGGTCAGCGGTACGATGGTCACATCCTGCTGAACGTTGTCTGCCTGTACCGCCGGCTTGCCCTGGGCCATGCCCAGGGCCGAAATGAACAGCACGCTGCCGGCACCGATGCGGAAGGCATCGGCGGTGATGCCGAAAATTCCGAAGATCGCCCGCCCGAACAGGTACAGCAACACGCTGGCGACCAAGGCTGCGAACGCGACCTTCCAGGCCAGTTGCTTGCGCTCCTTGCTGGAGTGGCCACGGGTCAGGCTGATGAAACACGACAGCACGAAGAACGGGCTGTAGAGCACGAGCATTTTCAGGTAGACGCTGAACAACTCATGGAGCATGAGCAGTGTTCCTTGGGTTTATGCCGGCGCGGCCTTGTGTCGCGAGGCCGCTCCTGCAAGAGCATTGGATATCGGTCAGGACGTATGTGCCGGGTCCACCTTGGCTTCCCGGTGATTGGCCCAGTATTGAATCAGCTCACGCAACTGCGACAACTCCACCGGCTTGGCCATGTGTCCGTCCATGCCTGCCAGCCGCGCACGCTCCTTGTGTTCGGCCAGTATGTGCGCTGTCAGTGCCACCACCGGCGTGCGCTGGCGCTGGTTTTCAGCTTCCCAGGCCCGCAACTGCTGGGTGGCCGAGAAACCGTCCAGTATCGGCATCTCGCAGTCCATCAACACCAGGTCATAATGCTGCGCTTTCATCGCCTGCAAGGCCTCTTCGCCATTGCAGGCGGTATCGGGCTTGAGGTTGAGCTTGCCGAGCATGCTGCGGATCACCTTGGTCGAGATGCTGTTGTCTTCGGCGACCAGCACGCGGAAGTCGCCTGGCAGGTCCAGCGCCTGCGGGATGCCAGGCAGGCTGGCAGGCATCGCCTGTTCGCGGCCGCGCTGGGCCAGCTCCTCGGCCAGGGTGGTCTTCAACGTATAACCGGCCACCGGCTTGGCCAGTATTCGCTTGACCCCGGCGTTGCGCGCGATGACTTTGCTCGGCGCATTGCTGATGCCGGTGAGCATCACCACCAAAATGTCGTGGTTCAGGCTCGGGTCTTCCTTGATCTTGGCGGCCAGCTGCATGCCGGTCATGCCGGGCATGTTCTGGTCCAGCAGCACCGCGTCGAAGTAGTCGCGCAGGTGCGCCTTGGTGCGCAAAAGGGCCAGAGCCTCCTTGCCTGACGGCACCGCGCTGACGTTCATGCCCCAGGCGCTGCACTGCTGTACAAGCACCTTGCGGCACGTGTCGTTGTCGTCGACCACCAGCACGCGGGCATCGCGCAGCGGGCTGTCGAGGTCCGCCGGTGGCTGTTCCAGGCGCGAAGGGTCCAGCGGCAAGGTCAGCCACAAGGTGTTGCCCATGCCGGTGCTGCTCTTGATGCCGAACTCGCCCTGCATCAGACCGATCAGCTGTTTGGCGATGACCAGCCCCAGATGGCCGCCCAGCTTGTTGCTGGAAAGGAAGTGGTGGCTGTGCAACTCGGCCTGCAGCAAGGCTTCACGGTCGGCGGCGGGCAACGGTTCGCCGCTGTCCTGCACGGCGATACGCAGGCGTGGCACCTCGCCGCGTTGATCCAGCGCCACCACCAGCAGGATCTCGCCCTGGTCGGTGTTTTTCAGGGCGTTTTCCAGCAGGCTCGACAAGGCCTGGCGCAGACGCGTCGGGTCTCCGCTGATGACCCGCGGTACTTGTGGCTGGGTGAAGCTGATCAGCTCGATGTTCTGTTGCTCGGCCTTGGCGCGGAAGATGTTCAGGCAATCCTCGATCAGCGCGTTAAGGTCGAACTGCACGTCATCCAGCTCGATCTGCCGGGATTCCAGCTTGGAAATGTCCAGAATTTCGTTGATCAGCGTCAGCAGCTCGTTGCCCGCGCTGTGGATGGTCTGCACATAATCTCGTTGCTTCACCGACAGCGGTGTGCCCAGCAGCAGTTCAGTCATACCGAGCACGCCGTTCATCGGGGTGCGGATTTCGTGGCTGATCTTGGCCAGGAACTCGGCTTTGGCGTTGATTTCCGCATCGCTGGCGGCCAGTGCACGGCTGGCGCTGAAACGCTCCTCGCTTATGCGCCGCAGCCGTTCACTGACCGCCAGGTTGAGCAGCAGGCCACTGACCACGGTCAGGCCCAGCAGGATACACAGCAGCCAGGGTGTCGAGGTGCGTGTCAGGCCCAGCAGGGCTGGCAGCAGTACCAGGCCTCCGAGGTTGAACACCACCATGGCCAGGCTGAACAGGCGTCCGGGCGCATAACCCTTGTACCAGTGGTAGCTGCTGACCAGCAGCATGCTCACGCTGCCCAGCGCCATCAGGGCGTAGGTCATCAGGTTCAGTGGCAGGGTATCGACGAACAGCAGCACCAGGCCACTGAGCCCGACAATCAGCATCTCACCCTGCAGCAGGCGGTTAAGCCGGGGCGAATTGCACGGCGAAAAGAAATGTTGAGTGAAATACAACCCGGACAGGCCGGCCAGGACCAGCGTCAGATAGGCGGCAGGCGTTTGCGCACTGTGCCACACATGCCACCAAGGGCCGCTGAGGTTCAGCAGGATCAGGCCGCTGAGCAGCATCAGGCCGTGGTACAGCGCCAGGATCAGGGTGGTGCTGGAGCGGGTGTAGAGGAAGCGGATCAGGTTGTGCATGATCAGCATGATCAGGCCGCCGAACAGCATGCCGAACAGCAGCGGCTGGCGTTGATCCGAGGCTGCCTCGGCCGCAGGCTCAAGGCTGATGGCCGGACGCAGCTGGTGCTCTGAGACCAGGCGCAGGTAGATGTCCAGCGGTTGCCTGCTGTTGGGCAGGGGCAATACATGGTCGCTGCCACGCAGGGTCGGGCTGGCATTGCCGGCCTGGCGCCCGTGGTGCAGCTGACGCAGAAGTTGTTCGCCTTCGAGGGCGTAGAGGTCCAGGCCAGAAAGGTCCGGGGCAAATACCCGCAGCAGCTGCTCCTGGTCACCTGGTGCCAGACGATAGTGCAGCCACAAGGCCTGTCCAGCCGGGGCAGCATCAAGGTCGGCGAGAGGCAGTGGGCTGAACTGGTTGCGATAGCGCTCGGAGCGCACATCGCTCAGTTGCAGGTTGGCCTGTTCGTCGAGCAGAACGGTCCAGCCACCGTCATGTTCGGCCGCAGCCGGAAACATGCAGAGCAGGGTCAGCAAGCTGACGATCAGAGCTGAGGCAATCCGAAGCCGACGCACTACGAAATCCCTTCTTGGCCGATGTGCCGGGTACTCACTATGCGCGGCGCGCCAAGTCGAAGGCAAGGCCCATTCCGGGCCCTGTCGACGAGCCGGATGCCGCAGGCTGAAACCGCTACGGCATACCGGTAGTACTTACTGCTGGTGCTCACCGCGCTCGCGGGCGATGGCCCGATAGCCGATGTCGGAACGGTAGAAGCTGCCGTTCCAGCTGACTTCCTTGGCCAGGCGATAAGCCTGCTGCTGCGCGTCGGCAACGGTGCTGCCCATGGCGGTGGCACACAGCACGCGCCCGCCGTTGGTGGTTACCTTGCCATCCTTGAGCGCAGTACCGGCATGGAATACCTTGCCTTCGATCTTGGCGGCAGCGTCCAGGCCGTTGATCACGTTGCCCTTGGCGTAGTCGCCCGGGTAACCGCCCGCTGCCAGGACCACGCCCAGGCTCGGGCGCGGGTCCCACTGTGCTTCGACCTTGTCCAGTGCCTTGGCGAATGCGGCTTCCACCAGCAGGACCAGGCTCGACTCCAGGCGCAGCATGACCGGCTGGGTTTCCGGGTCGCCGAAGCGGCAGTTGAACTCGATGACCTTGGGGTTGCCCGCCTTGTCGATCATCAGGCCGGCGTAGAGGAAGCCGGTGTAGACGTTGCCTTCCTCGGCCATGCCGCGCACGGTTGGCCAGATCACCTGGTCCATCACGCGCTGGTGCACGTCGGCGGTAACGACCGGGGCAGGGGAGTAGGCGCCCATGCCGCCCGTGTTCGGGCCGGTATCCTGGTCGCCGACGCGCTTGTGGTCCTGGCTGGTGGCCATGGGCAGCACATTGTGGCCGTCGACCATGACGATGAAGCTGGCTTCCTCGCCGTCGAGAAACTCTTCGATCACGACACGCGAACCTGCTTCACCGAAGGCGTTGCCAGCCAGCATGTCACGCACGGCGGCTTCGGCTTCTTCCAGGGTCATGGCGACGATTACGCCCTTGCCCGCAGCCAGGCCGTCGGCCTTGATCACAATCGGCGCGCCCTTTTCCTGCAGGTAGGCCAGGGCTGGCTCGATCTCGGTGAAATTCTGGTAGTCGGCGGTCGGGATCTTGTGACGCGCCAGGAAATCCTTGGTGAAGGCCTTGGAGCCTTCCAGCTGGGCCGCGCCCTTGGTTGGGCCGAAGCAGTCCAGGCCGCGGCTGCGGAACAGGTCGACCACACCGATAACCAGCGGTGCTTCCGGGCCGACGATGGTCAGGTCGACGTTTTTCTCGGCGAAGTCGGCCAATTGCTCCAGGGCGCACACGTCGATGGCGACGTTCTCGCACTTGGCTTCAATGGCGGTACCGGCGTTGCCCGGGGCAACGAAGACTTTCTCGACGCGTGGGTCCTGGGCGACTTTCCAGGCCAGGGCGTGCTCACGGCCACCGCTGCCGATGATCAAAACTTTCATGTCAAAACCTCGATTCAAGTGATCCCGTGGCTTGCGCCGAACACTGTGGGAGCGGGCTTGCCCGCGAATGCGGCGGTGAATCCACCATCGTATTCGCGGGCAAGCCCGCTCCCACAGGATCTCGACTTGCCTCGGGATCCGCGTAATTAGTGGCGGAAGTGGCGCATGCCAGTGAAGACCATCGCGATGCCGGCCTCGTCGGCAGCAGCGATGACTTCAGCATCACGCATCGAACCACCCGGCTGGATCACGGCGCTGATACCCACTTTAGCTGCATTGTCGATGCCGTCACGGAACGGGAAGAATGCATCCGATGCCATGACCGCGCCCTGCACCTGCAGGCCAGCGTGCTCAGCCTTGATTGCAGCGATGCGGGCGGAGTTGACGCGGCTCATCTGGCCGGCGCCGACGCCGATGGTCTGGCGCTGCTTGGCGTAGACAATGGCGTTGGACTTGACGAACTTGGCCACTTTCCAGGCGAATACCAGGTCGTGGATCTCTTGCTCGGTCGGGGCACGCTTGGTGACGATCTTCAGGTCATCGGCGGTGATCATGCCGATATCGCGGCTTTGCACCAGCAGGCCACCGTTGACGCGCTTGAAGTCCCAACCGGCAGCGCGCTCGGCTGGCCACTCGCCGCACTCCAGCAGACGTACGTTCTGTTTGGCAGCCACCACGTCGCGGGCGGCCTGGGAGATTTTCGGGGCGATGATCACTTCGACGAACTGGCGGTCGACAATGGCCTTGGCGGTTTCGCCATCCAGTTCACGGTTGAATGCGATGATGCCGCCGAACGCCGATTCGGTGTCGGTCGCGTAGGCCAGGTCGTAGGCTTTGCGGATGCCGCCTTCGTCTTCCGGTACTACTGCCACGCCGCACGGATTGGCGTGCTTGACGATGACGCAGGCCGGCTTGACGAAGCTCTTTACGCATTCCAGCGCGGCGTCAGTATCGGCCACGTTGTTGAATGACAGTTCCTTGCCTTGCAGCTGGACAGCGGTGGAAATGCTGGCTTCGCCTTTCTTGGCTTCTACATAGAACGCCGCGCTCTGGTGCGGGTTCTCGCCATAACGCATTTCCTGTGCCTTGACGAACTGGCTGTTGAAGGTGCGCGGGAATTCGCTGCGCGCCTCGGTGCTCAGGGTGTCCTTGGCCTGGTCGATGGTGCCCATGTAGTTGGCGATCATGCCGTCGTAGGCGGCAGTGTGCTCGAACGCCTTGAGCATCAGGTCGAAGCGCTGGGCATAGGTCAGGCCACCGGCCTTGAGGCCTTCGACGATGCCGGCGTAGTCGCTGGCGTTGACCACGATGGCCACGTCCTTGTGGTTCTTGGCTGCCGAACGGACCATGGTCGGGCCGCCGATGTCGATGTTCTCGATGGCGGTCGGCAGGTCACAGCCAGGCTTGGAAATGGTGGCTTCGAACGGGTACAGGTTGACCGCAACCAGGTCGATCGGCTTGATGCCGTGCTCGTTCATGATGGCGTCGTCGGTGCCACGACGGCCGAGGATACCGCCGTGGATCTTCGGGTGCAGGGTTTTGACCCGGCCATCCATCATTTCGGCGAAGCCGGTGTAGTCGGCCACTTCCACCGCGTTTACGCCGTTGTCCTTGAGCAGCTTGTAGGTGCCGCCGGTGGACAGGATCTCGACACCGAGCTGCTGCAGCTCACGGGCGAATTCGAGGATACCGGTCTTGTCGGAGACGCTGATCAGGGCGCGGCGGACTGGCAGGCGGGTAGTCTGGTCGGTCATTTCGGGTTCCAATAACGCGGTGGAGTCAGCAAAAAAGGCGCCTCTGTTCAGGGAGTCGCCTTTTCTGGATGGGATTCTGGCTTACAACAAGTCGTACTGCTTGAGCTTCTTGCGCAGGGTGCCTCGGTTCAGCCCGAGCATCTCGCTGGCCTTGGTCTGGTTGCCCTTCACGTAGTTCATCACGCTTTCGAGCAGGGGCGCCTCGACTTCGGAGAGCACCAGGTTGTACACGTCCGTCACGGTCGCGCCTTCCAGGTGGGCGAAGTAGTTGTGCAGCGCCTTCTCGACGCTGTCGCGAAGGGTCTGGCCCTCTTCGCTCGGCGTGTTGAGGTGCTGTTTCAGGTTGGCGTTGTCGCTCACGGGCGTTGTTCCACTCACAAAATTCTCGGTCATCATCGTCATGCGGCCACCCCTTGTCCGTCCTCTGTCTCAAGGCTCTGTCGACGTTCGCTGAAAAACGCGCGAACGTTGGCGCACTGCGCTTGTGTGTCTTCCAAAGCGTTGAACCGGGCGCGAAACTCCTTGCCGCCGGGTCGTGTTGCCAGGTACCAGCCAACGTGCTTGCGGGCGATACGTACGCCCATCACATCGCCATAGAAGGCATGCAGCGCGGCCAGATGCTCCAGCAGGATGCGTTCCACTTCGTCCAGTTGCGGCGCTGGCAGATGTTCGCCAGTGCGCAGGTAATGCTCGATCTCGCGAAAGATCCATGGCCGCCCCTGGGCAGCCCGGCCAATCAACAGGCCATCGACCCCGGTGGTTTCCAGCACCGCCCGGGCCTTTTCTGGCGAGGTGATATCGCCGTTGGCAAAAACCGGGATTGACACCGCCTGCTTGATGGCAGCGATGGTGTCGTACTCGGCTTCGCCGGTGTACAGGTCGGCACGTGTGCGGCCATGCACCGCCAGCGCCTGGATGCCAGCCTGTTCGGCGATCTTCGCCACGTTCAGGCCGTTCTTGTTCGCCCGGTCCCAGCCGGTGCGGATTTTCAGGGTCACCGGTACGTCCACGGCGCTGACCACGGCGTGGAGGATCTCGCTGACCAAGGCTTCATCTCTCAATAAAGCAGAGCCTGCGGCTTTGTTGCAGACTTTTTTTGCCGGACAGCCCATGTTGATATCGATGATCTGGGCACCCGCCTCGACATTGGCCTTTGCCGCCGCAGCCATCATCTGCGCATCGCCGCCGGCGATCTGCACCGAGCGTGGCTCGGGATCACCTTCATGGATGCGGCGCAGGCTCGACTTGCGGCTGTTCCACAGGCTCATGTCGCTGCTAACCATTTCCGACACCACCATACCGGCGCCCAGGCGCTGGCAAAGTGTACGGAAAGGCTGGTCCGTGACCCCGGCCATGGGCGCGAGGATCAGGTTGTTACGTAGTGTGTATTGGCCGATGCGTACCGCCGACATAGGTGATCCCTGTTGTGGGGCCGAATCTTGGAGTTCGAAAAAGGGTTGGCATGATACCCGCTCTCGATGACTGGATAAAGATGGATTTGGATAAAATCTGAACAGTTGTCGGCTTATGCCTTTGCGCTTCAAGCAGCAGGCGACAGGACGAAAAGCGGTCGCGGTTGGGGCTTCTTGTCTTGTCGCTCGCTGCTGGCCGCTTGTCGCCTACTCCGGCGAACGGAAGCTCAGGCTGTAATTCACGGCCTTCGGGCCAGGGTCGAGGATGTCCAGGGCAATGTGGATTGGCGTCTGGCTGGGCATTTCACCGCGCCCTGCCAGTTCGCCCGACAGGTACTCGCTGGGCTTGAAGCGACGGCTGGCGATCAGTTGGCCATTGAGGTCGGCGAAGCGCAGCTCCAGCAACGGGAATGGCTGGGCGAACGGCGCGCGGTTGTAGATGATCGCGTCGACAATCAGCGCGCCCTTGAAGTCCGGGTGGCTGCGTACCACCAGATTGCTGCTCTTGATGCGTGCAATATCGACGCGGGTAGGCACCTGGCAACCGACCATCGGGCAGATCTGCTGGAAAATCGGCCGATACTGGTCCTGGCGGGCCATTTCGTCGAAGTGGAACCACACGTACTGGAACGCGAGCAGGCCGGCAGCCAGCAGGGTCAGAAAGCCCCACAGCAGGCGCTTGCCCCAGTTGGGTGCGGGTTTTTCCCAGCCTAGCTGCAATGGGTCGTCGACCACATCGACCAGCGGCTCCTTGCGCGAGGGGCGCTCGGATTTGCCGGCAAGGCCTGGTTCCAGGCGCTCTCCGGGCAGCGGCTCGACGGGCTCGTCGTCATGCGCCGACAGGCGCAGCGCCAGTGGCTCGTCGTCGCGGGCGCTCAGGCCCGTTTCCGGGTTTTCGTCATCGCTGATGCGCAGCGGTTCGCTGAATGCGGGCTGGTCATCGCGTTCGGCCGCACCGTGCACGGGCGGCTCGCCATCGATGTCCAGGTCAAGGTTGCTGCCCAGGGTAGGCTCGGTGCGTTCGCCGGGTGCAGGCTCCAGGTCGAGCTCCAAAGGTTCCGGTTCCAGCAGCACCGGGGTAGGCTCTGCCGGTTCCTGCGGCACGTAGGGCTCATCGGTAGCCGTGCCGAAAAGGTCTTCTGCGTGCTCGTCCGGGTGAAGTTCATCGCGCCGTGCCTGCAGCTTGTCATCCTGGCTGGCCGGGTGGGTCGGGGCCGGTTGGCCGCGACGCTCCAGGCGCTCCAGTTCCTTGTCGAGGTCGAGCTCGTCCAGCGCCTGGGCAGTCAGCGCCCAGTCCTGGTCAGGTGGGGTGCCGCGTACGCTGGTGGCAGGCTCTTGCGCCGGCTCGGCCAGCGGCTCGGCAGGCACTGCAGGTACCGGTGCCGGCACCACGGGGGCGCTGGTGGTGGCGGCGCGGTTTTGCTCCAGCAGCTGCTTGGCGGCATTGAATACCTGCAGGCAGTGACCGCAGCGCACTACGCCACGGGCCACGCCCAACTGGTGGTGGGTGACGCGAAAGCTGGTCTGGCAATGCGGGCACTGGGTGACGAAACTGTCGGTCATGCGGCGATCCGGGAGCTGTGCAGAAAAGTATTCTAGGCCCGCTTAGCGACGCCGACCACTGATGCGCACCCAGCCGTCGCGCACGACGATCGGGTCCAGTTCAAAGTCGGCGGCATAAGCGGCGGCCACGTCTTCACCTTGCTCGGCGAGGATGCCCGAAAGCGCCAGCAGGCCACCTGGGCGAACCAGGCCGGACAACTGTGGCGCCAGCGACACCAGCGGGCCGGCGAGGATGTTGGCAACCAGCACGTCGGCCTGCATCGCCGGCATGTGCTCGGGCAGGTACAGCGCCAGTTTCTCGTCGGCAATGCCGTTGCGTTGGGCGTTGTCGCGCGAAGCCTCGATGGCTTGCACGTCGATGTCGGTGCCTACCGCTTCGCGGGCGCCCAGCAGCAGCGCAGCGATGGCCAGGATGCCCGAACCGCAGCCAAAGTCCAGCACCTGGGTGCCTTCAAGCTGCTGGCCGTCGAGCCATTCCAGGCACAGGGCCGTGGTGGGGTGAGTGCCGGTGCCAAAGGCCAGGCCCGGGTCGAGCAGCAGGTTCACGGCGTCCTTTTCCGGGGCATCGTGCCAGCTGGGCACGATCCACAGGCGGCGGCCGAAGCGCATCGGCTGGAAGTTGTCCATCCAGCTGCGTTCCCAGTCCTGGTCCTCGATCACCTCGGCCTGGTGCTCGGGCAGCTCGGCGCCGGTCAGCAGGCGCAGGTGGGCGAACACCTGTTCAGGGTCGGCATCGGCCTCGAACAGCGCCAGCAGGTGAGTGTGCGACCACAGCGGGGTGGTGTTGAGGTCTGGTTCGAAGATCGGTTGATCTTCGGCATCCATGAACGTGACCGAGACGGCGCCTACTTCAAGCAGCGCATCTTCATAGGTTTCGGCTTGTTCCGGGCTGATGGCCAGGCGTACTTGCAGCCAGGGCATGGCGGGCACCTTTGATAAATCGACAGGGGCAGCCCTAGGCTGCGCGAAGGCTGGCAGTTTACGCGAGTGCGGGGGATTTGTGGATCGGGGGCTGCACTGCAGCCCCCCGGCATGTATCAGACAAAACAGAGCGACAGCGACTCGGCTATATAAGCAGGCTTCTCTTCACCCTCGATCTCCAGCGTGGCAATCGCCTTGAGTAGCCACTGCCCCGGTTTTTTCTCGGTCACCTCGCCCAGCTTTACCTTCAGCCGAACCCGGCTGTCGACCTTGACCGGCTGAATGAAGCGCACGCTGTCCAGCCCGTAGTTCACCACCATCTTCAGTCCTTGCGGCAGGACGAGGATGTCCTCGATCAGCTTGGGGATCAGCGACAAGGTCAGGAAACCATGGGCGATCGTGCCGCCAAACGGGGTTTTTGCCGCCTTCTCAGGGTCGACATGGATGAACTGGAAATCGCCGGTCGCCTCGGCGAACAGGTTGATGCGCTGCTGGTCGATCTTCAACCACTCCGAGTGGCCCAGCTCCTTGCCAACGTACTGCGAAAGCTCTGTAACCGGTACATGGGGCATCGCGGACTCTCCGGGTTGTCAGTTGGTACGAAAGTACAAGATCAGCACGGCGAACCGTTTCAGTCAAGTTGCCCGCTTTTCGGCGAATATCGGTCTACAGCCGAGCGTGCTTATAATGGCGGCCATGCCCGAGGGAGATGCTTATGCTGTTGCGTGGTTTGACCTGGCTGGTACTGTTCCAGCTGCTGGGGACGGCGATCAATCACCTGTTCGTGCCGTTTTTACCCGGGCCGATCATCGGCCTGTTGTTGCTGCTGCTCTTCCTCATGGCCCGCGGTGAGGTCGGCAAGCCGCTGAACGAGGCCGCAAGCAGCTTGCTGCGCTATCTCCCGCTGCTGCTGGTGCCGCCGGCAGTCGGGGTGATGGTATATGCCAAGGACATTGCCGCCGACTTCTGGGCGATTGTCGGGGCCTTGCTGATCTCCTGCCTGGTGACCCTGGTGTTCGTCGGTGTGCTGATGCAAAAGCTCATCCAGCGCCAGGGCAAGCGTGAGGAGCAGCCATGATGCTCGATTGGCAGGGCGCGCTCGATGCGGTCATTCATCACCCATTGTTCGGTATCGGCATCACGCTGGGGGCCTATCAGGTAGTGCTGGCAGCCTACGAGAAAACCCGCTGGATCTTCCTGCAACCTGTATTGGTATCGATGCTGCTGGTGATCGGTGTGTTGCTGCTGTGCGGCATCGATTACAGCGAGTACCGCAAAAGCACCGAAATCATGAACATCCTGCTGGGGCCCGCTACGGTGGCCCTGGCTGTGCCGCTCTATCTCAACCTGCGGCGGATCCGCCAGCTGTTCTGGCCTACATTTACTACGCTGGTAGTCGGAGGCCTGTTCGCCACGCTCTGCTGTCTGGTGCTGGGTTGGTGGTTCGGTGCCGAGCACATGATCCTGATGACCATGGCGCCGAAGTCCGTCACCTCGCCGATCGCCATGCTGGTGGCTGAGCAGATTGGTGGCGTGGCGGCCCTGGCGGCGGTGTTCGTGTTGATTACCGGGGTGATCGGGGCGATCTTCGGCCCGGCGTTGCTGAGCCGCTTCGGCGTGCACAGCCCTGAGGCGCGCGGCATGTCGCTGGGCGTGACCGCACACGCAGTGGGCACTTCGGTGGCCCTGCAGGAAAGTGACGAATGCGGCGCCTTTGCCGCGCTGGCGATGAGCCTGATGGGAGTGGCTACAGCGGTGTTCCTGCCGCTGGCGGTCAGCCTGGTGGCTTGAGGAATTGTGATGACGCTACCGCTGTTTCCGCTCAATACCGTGCTGTTTCCTGGCTGCTTTCTCGATTTGCAGATTTTCGAGGCGCGCTACCTGGACATGATCGGGCGCTGCATGAAGCAGGGCGAAGGGTTTGGTGTGGTGTGCATCCTTGAGGGCGATCAAGTCGGCAAGGCGCCGCCGGTGGTCGCCTCGATCGGCTGTGAAGCGGTGATCCGCGACTTCGTGCAGCAGGATAACGGCTTGCTGGGTATCCGCGTCGAGGGCGTGCGGCGCTTCAATCTGGAAAGCTCCGAGGTGCAGAAGGACCAGTTGCTGGTGGGCCAGGTGCAATGGCTGCCGGAGCAGGCCGACAGCCCGTTGCTGGAGGCCGATGACGACCTATTGGCGCTGCTGGTGGCCCTGGGTGAGCACCCCATGGTCGAAGCGCTGGGCATGCCGCGGCCGGTGGACGGGCGTCAGGCGCTGGCCAATCAGCTGGCGTACCTGTTGCCGTTCATGGAAGAGGACAAGCTGGACCTGCTGACCCTCGATTCGCCACAGCAGCGGCTGGGCGAGATCCAGAAGCTGCTGGAGCGGATTCAGGGGGAGTTGTTCGCCTGATGGTTCTGTATTGCCTGTGCCGGCCTATTCGCGGGTAAACCCGCTCCTACGATAAGCGCGATCCCGTGCGTAGGAGCGGGTTTACCCGCGAATAGGCCGGCACAGGCAACATCAATATTGATACCTGACCAACGCCTGCGGCAACGCATGCATGGCGAAGAACGCCAGCAGCGCCACGCATGCCGGCAACACCAGCCACCACACCCGCAGCGGCAGGGCTGGCAGGGTCTGCTGGCGTTGCACCAATGTCAGGCTGAGTGCGCACACGCAGCAGGCCAGCAGGGCCCCGGCCAGGATATCGGTTGGCCAGTGCGCCCCCAGGTACACCCGCGACAGGGCAATCGCCAGCGCCGGAATGCACCCCAGCATCACCCAGGTCAGGCGCATGCGTGGTGGCTGCCCACGCCCCGCCAGTACGGCCATGACCAGGAAGAACGCGAACGATGCCGAGCTGTGCCCGCTGGGCATGCTGTAGCTGGTCAGTGGGTCGGTCAGTACTTCCGGCCTGGCCCGGGCAAATAGCCATTTCAGTGTGCCGTTGGCGATCGCCGTGCCCATCAACGCGCCCGCCGCGAAAAATGCGTGTCGCCACTGACGGGCAAGCAGCAGCAGGCCGGTCAGCAGGGCGCCGAGGAACAACTGGGTGCGGAAATCGCCTAGCCGTGTCACCAGCACCGCGGTGCCGTCGATGGCCTGGCTGCGATGCTCCTGGACCAGTGTCATCACGCCTTGGTCGAACTCATGGAAGTAGGGCCAGCCGAGGAATACACCGGCCAGGGCGATGAAGCTGAGCGCGGCAACCAGCCGGGTGCCGTGGCGCTGGTCACGCAGGCTGGTATTGAGGCTCAGGCCGATCAGCACCGCGAGGGCGCCGGCTATGATCCCGGCGTCCAGCCAGAAGCCTTCCGGCAGGGGCAGGCGCATGGCGGCGCCGGTGGCCCAGCCGGGCAGCAGGTAGGCGACCGACCAGCCGGCGCCCGCCAGCAGGCTGACGGCGATGAAGCGCGGCAGGGGCATGTCGAACATGCCGGCGACCATTGGCAGCATCGGCCGCAGCGGGCCGATGAAGCGGCCTACCAGCAGGCTGGCGATGCCATAACGCTGGAAGTAGCTTTCGGCGCTGCCGATCCATTCCGGATGGTGGCGTAGCAGCGGCAGCCGGCGAATGTTCTGGTGGAAGTACTTGCCCACTGCGTAAGACATGGCGTCGCCCAGCAGGCCGCCGAGAAAGCCGAGGAGCAGCGTTTCGCCCAGGCTGAACGTGCCGTTACCGGCCAGTACCGCAACGGCGAACAGCAGTACGGTGCCCGGCACGATAATGCCGGCGATGGCCAGGCATTCGATGCAGGCCACCAGGAAAATCGCCAGGCCAAGCCACTGCGGGTTGGCGCTGAGCCAGCCGGTCAGGCTGTCGAGCCATTGGCCCATGTTCAGCTTCCTTGTTCGAGAATGAAGAAATCACGGCCTTCGACTTGGCCGCGACGTAACGGGTTCCGTGTGCAGAAACGGGCGTACTCGGCATCGACGAAGCGGTACGGCAGGTGCTCGTCGCGCCCGTGCGGGATGCCCAGGCGAGCGGCCTGGATCACCCGGGGCACGGCGTTGCCGCAGTCCTCGACGTACAGGCGTTCGGCGTCGAAACGCTGGGCGTCCCAATGCGGCACTTTCAGGCCCAGGGCCCGGCATAGCAGGGTCTGGCCGGCGCACAGGCGCTCTTGCGGGCGGATATTGCCGCTTGCATCGGGGTTGTTCAATTGCATCTGCGCCAGGCTGTCGGGCCCCGAGAGGGTGTCCTGCCAAGGATAGGCAGACTTGATCAGCACCGCGTTGCCCGGCCCGTGGGCGCTGAAGTTCAGCGAATCGCCGCCGCGGGCGTAGTACATGTAGATGTGCCCCCCATCCAGGAATAGCGCCTTGCGTTTTTCGGTGTAGCCGAGCGAAGCGTGGCTACCTTTGTCGGAAAGGTAGTAGGCCTCGGTCTCGATGATCCGCGCGGCCAGCCACAGGTCGCCGTGGCGGTGACGGATGACCTTGCCCAGCAGGGCCTTGGCCAGGGTCTGGGCGTCGCGGTCGAAAAAGCTGTCGGGCAGGGCTGGCATGCGGGGCAGTTCGTGGCTGGAGAGGCGGGGATGATAGCAATGAATGGCTTAATCGAGGCTGAATTGGATGGTGATGTTGGCAGTGCCGGCCCTTTCGCGGGTAAATCCGCTCCTACACAAATCCCAATGGGAGCGGGCGCGCCCGCTAAAGGGCCGCGACAGGAGATGGAAATCTCGATAACCCCGGTTACATCTTTCCTACACATTGCCCCATCCATTTTCTACCATCCGCCACCCGCCGCTGGGCGTACACCTGCGCGGCAGTTATAATCAGCCGATTTCCCCTTCGCCAAGACACCGAACCCATGACTGAGTCCGTTCTTGACTATATGACCCGTTTGGGTCGCGCTGCCCGTGAGGCTTCCCGGGTGATTGGCCGTGCCAGCACCGCGCAGAAGAACCGCGCCCTGCAAGCCGCCGCCGACGCGCTGGATGCTGCCCGTGCCGAGCTCACCGCTGCCAACGAGCTGGACCTGGCCGCCGGCCGCGCCAGTGGCCTGGAGCCCGCACTGCTCGATCGTCTGGCGCTGACCCCGGCGCGTATCGACGGCATGATCACCGGCTTGCGCCAGGTGGCCAGCCTGCCGGACCCAGTCGGTGCCATCCGCGACATGAGCTACCGTCCATCGGGCATTCAGGTAGGCAAGATGCGTACCCCGCTGGGGGTGATCGGGATCATCTATGAATCGCGTCCGAACGTGACCATTGATGCCGCCAGCCTGTGCCTCAAGTCGGGCAATGCAACCATCCTGCGTGGCGGTTCCGAAGCCATCCACTCCAACCGCGCCATTGCCACCTGCATTCAGCGTGGCCTGGCCGAAGCCGGCCTGCCGGCGGCGGTGGTGCAGGTGGTCGAAACCACCGACCGCGAAGCCGTGGGCGCGCTGATCAGCATGCCGGAATTCGTCGATGTCATCGTGCCGCGCGGAGGCCGTGGCCTGATCGAGCGCATCAGCCGCGATGCCCGCGTGCCGGTGATCAAGCACCTGGACGGCATCTGCCACATCTATGTCAGCCAGCATGCCGACCTGGACAAGGCCTGGAATGTGGCTTTCAACGCCAAGACCTACCGCTACGGCATCTGCGGTGCCATGGAAACGCTGCTGGTCGACCAACAAGTGGCTGAGCGCTTCCTGCCAGAAATGGCCCGCCGCTTCGTGGAGAAGGGCGTGGAGCTGCGCGGTTGCGAGCGTACCCAGGCTATCATCAGCGCCAAACCGGCCACCGAAGCCGACTGGCACACGGAATACCTCGATGCGATCCTGTCGATTCGCGTGGTCGACGGCCTGAACCAGGCCATCGAGCACATCAACCACTATGGCTCGCACCACACCGACTCGATCATCAGCGAACACCAGGGTGAAGCCCGTCAGTTCATGGCTGAGGTCGATTCGGCGTCGGTCATGCTCAACACCCCGACCTGCTTTGCCGATGGCTTCGAGTACGGCCTGGGTGCGGAAATCGGTATTTCCACCGACAAGCTGCATGCCCGCGGCCCTGTCGGCCTGGAAGGCCTGACCTGCGAGAAGTATGTGGTGATCGGCGATGGCCAGTTGCGCGGCCAGGGGTCCTGCTGAGTTGAGCAAGGCCCAGGCAGTCCGGCGTATCGGCATTCTAGGTGGTACCTTCGACCCCGTGCATATCGGCCACTTGCGCAGCGCGCTGGAAGTGGCCGAGTTCATGGGGCTGGATGAGCTACGCCTGTTGCCCAATGCCCGGCCGCCGCACCGCGACACGCCACAGGTGGCCGCGCAGGATCGCCTGGCGATGGTCCGTGAAGCGGTGCAGGGCGTCGCTTGCCTGAGCGTCGATGCCCGCGAGCTGGAACGTGACAAGCCGTCGTACACCATCGATACGCTGGAATCGATCCGCGCCGAACTGTCCGGCCACGACCAGCTGTTCCTGGTGCTGGGTTGGGATGCCTTCTGTGGCCTGCCCGCCTGGCATCGCTGGGAAGAATTGCTGCAACACTGTCACATCCTGGTACTGCAACGTCCGGATGCCGACGTAGAACCCCCTGACGAGTTGCGCAACCTGTTGGCTGCGCGCTCGGAGAGCGATCCCACCGCCATGTCCGGCCCGGCGGGAAATATTTCGTTCGTCTGGCAGACGCCGCTTGCGGTGTCGGCTACACAGATCCGACAGCTGCTGGCCAGCGGCAAATCGGTGAGGTTCCTGGTGCCGGACGCCGTACTGGCCTATATCGAGGCGCACGAACTGTATCGTGCGCCCAACTGACGGTGCCTCTGGCGCCTCATCCAACGAGTTGAACGAGTTTTATATGACCAAGCAGAAAATTTACGGCGAAGAACTGGTCGCAGTGACCAAGGCAGCGCTGGAAGACGTCAAGGCCCAGGACATCCAGGTCATCGACGTGCGCGAGAAGCACAGCCTGACCGACTACATGATCATTGCCACCGGTACCTCCAACCGCCAGATCAACGCGATGGCCGAAAAGGTCCGTGAAGCAGTCAAGGCCAAGGGCGCCCAGCCACTGGGTGAAGAAGGCAAGGGCGACAGCGACTGGGTGCTGCTGGACCTGAACGACGTCATCGTGCACATGATGACCGCCGCTGCCCGCCAGTTCTACGACCTTGAGCGTCTGTGGCAGGGTGCCGAGCAAAGCCGTGCCGCCGATGGCAAGCACCACAGCCCGGACCATGCCCACGAGTACTCCGACAAGCTCAAAGACCGCGAATAAGGAAAGCGCTGTGCGTCTGCGCCTGATTGCGGTCGGCTCGCGCATGCCGAAGTGGGTCGAGGAAGGCTGGCATGAATATGCCAAGCGCCTGCCCGCCGAGCTGTCGCTGGAGCTGGTGGAAATCCCGCTGAATACCCGTGGCAAGAATGCCGACGTCGCCCGCCTGATCCGTCAGGAGGGCGAAGCCATGCTGAGCAAAGTGCAGCCTGGGGAACGCATTGTCACCCTCGAGGTCCATGGCAAGCCATGGAGTACCGAGCAGCTGGCGACCGAGCTGGACCGCTGGCGCCTGGATGCGCGCACGGTGAATTTGATGGTGGGCGGCCCGGAGGGCCTGGCGCCTGAGGTTTGCGCGCGCGCCGAGCAACGTTGGTCGCTGTCGCCGCTGACGTTGCCGCACCCGTTGGTAAGGATACTCATCGGCGAGCAGATCTACCGCGCCTGGACCGTGTTGTCCGGGCACCCTTACCACAAATGAGCCTGTAAGCAGTCCGATGTCGCAGCCGATCCGTCTCAAGGACCACGAGAAAGACGCCCGCCTGGTGCGCAAACGCGTCGTGGTCGGCGCAGTCGCGATCATGCTGCTTGTGTGCGTGTTGATCGCACGGCTGTACTACCTGCAGATCATCCAGTACGACTACCACTCCACGCTGTCGGAGAACAACCGGGTGCATGTGCAGCCGATCCCGCCGACCCGCGGGCTGATCTTCGACCGCAACGGGGTGATCGTTGCCGACAACCGGCCCAGTTTTAGCCTGTCGATGACCCGCGAACGTGCGGGTAACTGGCAGGAAGTGCTGGATACCATCGTCGAAGTGCTGGACCTCACCGCTGACGACCGTGCCCTGTTCGAGAAGCGCATGCGCCAGGGCCGCCGGCCATTCGAGCCGGTGCCGATCCTGTTCGAGCTCAACGAAGAGCAGATCGCCCGCGTGGCGGTAAACCAGTTCCGCCTGCCGGGTGTCGAGGTGGTGGCACAGCTGGTGCGGCATTACCCGCAGGGTGCGCATTTTGCCCATTCGGTGGGTTATGTAGGGCGGATCAACGAGAAAGAGCTGAAAACGCTCGACCCGGTGAACTACAGCGGTACCCACCATATCGGCAAGACCGGCATCGAGCGCTTCTACGAGGCCGCCCTGCACGGTCAGGTGGGTTACGAGGAAGTCGAGACCAACGCTCGTGGCCGGGTGTTGCGGGTGCTCAAGCGCACCGATCCGAAGCCGGGCAAGGACATTGTGCTGAGCCTGGACATCAAGCTGCAGGAGGCCGCTGAAGCCGCCCTGGGAGGCCGGCGTGGTGCAGTGGTTGCGCTCGACCCGCGAACCGGCGAGGTGCTGGCGATGGTGAGTCAGCCTAGCTTCGACCCCAACCTGTTCGTCACCGGCATCAGCTTCAAGGCCTATGCCGAGTTGCGCGATTCGATCGATCGGCCGCTGTTCAACCGCGTGCTGCGTGGCTTGTACCCGCCGGGGTCGACCATCAAGCCGGCGGTGGCTATTGCCGGTCTGGACAGTGGCGTCGTGAATGCCAGCAGCAGGGTGTTCGACCCTGGCTACTACCAGCTGCCCAACTACGACCATAAATACCGTAACTGGAACCGCTCCGGGGATGGCTGGGTCGACCTGGACACCGCCATCATGCGCTCGAACGACACCTACTTCTATGACCTTGCGCACAAGATGGGCATCGATCGCTTGTCCAGCTACATGAACAAGTTCGGTATCGGCCAGCGGGTTTCCCTCGACATGTTCGAGGAGTCTGCCGGGTTGATGCCGTCGCGCGAATGGAAGCGTGCCACCCGTCGCCAGGCCTGGTTCCCTGGCGAAACCCTGATTCTCGGCATCGGCCAGGGCTATATGCAGGCCACGCCGCTGCAACTGGCCCAGGCCACTGCACTGATCGCCAACAAAGGTGTGTGGAACCGCCCGCACCTGGCCAAGACCATCGAAGGCTTGCCGCCGGTAGACGACAACCCCATGGAAGACATCGTACTGCGTGACAAGTCCGACTGGGCCAAGGTCACCCATGGCATGGAACAGGTGATGCACAACGCCCGCGGTACCGCGCGCAAGGCAGCTGCCGGAGCCCAGTACCGCATTGCCGGCAAGAGCGGTACCGCCCAGGTGGTGGCGATCAAGCAGGGCGAGAAGTACGATCGCAACAAACTCCAGGAGCGCCACCGCGACCATGCCCTGTTCGTCGCGTTTGCCCCAGCCGAAGCCCCGAAAATCGTGGTTTCGGTGATGGTCGAGAACGGTGAGTCCGGCTCGGGTGTCGCCGCTCCGGTGGTACGCCAGATCATGGACGCCTGGCTGCTCGACGAAAATGGCCGGCTCAAACCCGAGTTCGCGCCCGCCACCGTTACCCAGGAATCGGCCCTGTGATGAACAATTTCGATCGCATGCTCTCCAGCGAGGATGTGATGCGTCGGCGTGCGAGCTTTCTGCAACGCATCCATATCGACGGCCCCTTGCTGATCATTCTGCTGACCCTTGCAGCCGGCAGCCTGTTCGTACTGTATTCGGCCAGTGGCAAGAACTGGGACCTGCTGCTCAAGCAAGCCACCTCGTTTGGCATCGGTCTGGTGTCGATGTTCGTCATCGCCCAGCTGGAGCCGCGCTTCATGGCGCGTTGGGTGCCATTGGCCTACCTGGCCGGGGTGCTGTTGCTGGTAGTAGTGGACGTGATGGGCCACAACGCCATGGGGGCCACACGCTGGATCAACATTCCTGGGGTGATCCGCTTCCAGCCCTCGGAATTCATGAAGATCATCATGCCGGCGACCATCGCCTGGTACCTGTCCAAGCGCACCTTGCCGCCCCATTTGAAGCACGTGGCGATCAGCCTGGTGCTGATCGGCGTGCCGTTCATGCTGATCGTACGTCAGCCCGACCTGGGGACCGCGCTGCTGATCCTGGCCTCCGGTGCCTTCGTGCTGTTCATGGGCGGCTTGCGCTGGCGCTGGATCCTCAGCGTGCTGGCGGCAGCCGTGCCAGTCGCGGTGGCAATGTGGTTCTTCGTCATGCACGACTACCAGAAGCAGCGGGTATTGACCTTCCTCGACCCTGAAAGCGACCCGTTGGGCACCGGTTGGAACATCATCCAGTCCAAGGCGGCGATCGGCTCGGGCGGGGTGTTTGGCAAAGGCTGGCTGCTTGGCACGCAGTCGCACCTGGACTTTTTGCCGGAAAGCCACACCGACTTCATCATCGCCGTGCTCGGCGAGGAATTCGGCCTGGTCGGCATCTGCCTGCTGCTGATTGTCTACCTGCTGCTGATCGGCCGTGGCCTGGTGATCACCGCCCAGGCGCAGACCCTGTTCGGCAAGCTGCTTGCGGGCAGCCTGACCATGACTTTTTTTGTATACGTGTTCGTCAATATCGGAATGGTAAGCGGCCTTCTGCCCGTGGTGGGCGTGCCGTTACCTTTCATCAGCTATGGCGGAACATCGTTGGTGACGCTGCTGTCAGCGTTTGGCGTTTTGATGTCGATCCATACGCACCGCAAATGGATCGCGCAGGTTTGAATAAGGTGAACAATTTCATGCAAGCAGTGCGTAACTGGGCTGCCCGTTGTGCGCCTTGGATCGGTGCGGTGGGCCTGTTCGGCGCTGTACAGCTGGCCCATGCCGGCGAATACGACGGCTCGCCCGAGGTAGCCGCGTTTGTTGGCGAAATGAGCCGCGACTATGGTTTTGCGCCTGAGCAACTGATGGGTGTGTTTCGTGAGGTGCAGCGCAAGCAGTCGATCCTCGACGCCATCTCGCGCCCGGCCGAGCGGGTCAAACCGTGGAAGGACTACCGGCCGATGTTCATCACCGATGCGCGTATCGCTCGCGGTGTGGATTTCTGGCGTCAGCACGAGGCTGTATTGGCACGTGCCGAGCAGGAGTACGGCGTACCTGCGCAGTACATTGTCGCGATCATCGGCGTGGAAACCTTCTTTGGCCGCAATACCGGCAACTACCGGGTGATCGACGCCCTGTCGACGCTGGGCTTCGACTACCCGCCACGGGCCGAGTTCTTCCGCAAGGAGCTGCGAGAGTTCCTGCTGCTGGCCCGTGAGGAGCAGCTTGATCCCTTGACGCTCAAGGGCTCGTACGCCGGCGCCATGGGGCTGCCGCAGTTCATGCCAAGCAGCTTCCGCAACTACGCGGTGGACTTCGACGGGGACGGCCATATCAATATCTGGAACAACCCTGACGATGCCATCGGCAGCGTGGCCAGCTACTTCAAGCGCCACGGCTGGGTGGCCGGCGAGGGTGTGGTCAGTCGCGCCTGGGTGGAAGGTGAGCGCGCCGACGAAGGCCTGACCACCGGCATCGAGCCGGTGAAAACGGTAGGGGAGTTGCGTACGCTGGGCTGGTCGGTTCATGATTCGCTGCGCGATGATCTGCCGGTTACCGCCTTCCGTCTCGAGGGCGAGAGCGGCCCCGAGTACTGGATGGGCCTGAAGAACTTCTACGCGATCACTCGCTACAACCGCAGCGTGATGTATGCCATGGCGGTACATCAGCTTGCGGAACAGCTGGTTCAAGTACGGGGCGTCAAGTAATGCGCGCAATCATCTCTGGCAACGCTTTCAAGCTGCTCACCTGCCTCGCCGTCGGTGTGGCGCTGGTCAGCTGCTCTTCCAACCGCCCGGCCCCGAAAAGCAGTGGTAATGTCGTGCGCAGCCAGCCGGGCCTGGACATCAACCGGGCGCACAAGGACGGCGCACCGTGGTGGGACGTGGATGTGAACAAGATCCCCGATGCCACCCCGACCGTGCACACCGGTAACTACAAGGCCAACCCGTACACCGTGCTGGGCAAGACCTACTACCCGATGCAGGACTCGCGCAACTACCGCGCCGAGGGTACGGCATCGTGGTACGGCACCAAGTTCCACGGGCAGAACACTGCCAACGGCGAGCTGTACGACCTGTATGGCATGAGCGCAGCGCACAAGACCCTGCCGCTGCCAGCCTATGTGCGGGTGACCAACCTGGCGAACGGCCGCAGCGTGATCCTTCGGGTGAACGACCGTGGCCCGTTCTATTCCGACCGAATCATCGACTTGTCCTATGCTGCCGCGAAAAAGCTCGGCTATGCCGAGATCGGCACCGCGCATGTGCGCGTCGAGGGTATCGATCCGCAGCAGTGGTGGGCTCAGCGCGGCCAAACGCCGCCGATGGTGCTGAAGGAGCCGCAAGTGGCGCAGACCCAGGCAATACCGGCCAGTACCGGGCGGGTCGAGCAGTGGACCCCGCCGCCACAGCAGCACGCAGCGCCCGTGGTACCCGTACAGGTGGGTGGCAACAACGTGCCCGGCGGTAACGGTGGCAGTTTCTTGCAGGTAGGCGCGTTCGCCAACCCGGACGCTGCCGAGTTGCTGCGCGCCAAGCTCAGCACCATGGTCAATGCACCCGTGTTCATCAGCTCGATCGTGCGTAACCAGCAGACCCTGCACCGCGTGCGCCTGGGGCCGATCGGCAGCCAGGGCGAGATCCAGCAAGCACAAGACAGCATTCGCCTGGCGAACTTGGGGCAGGCAAAGCTGGTCACAGCAGACTGACTGTGGGAGCGGGCGCGCCTGCGAAGACGGCAACACCAAACTATCGGTTTTGTCATGAATTGCCGGTCGCGGCCATGTACAATGACCGCTTTTGCCCGCAGCGACATAAAGCCGCACGTTCGCGGGCCAGGCCATTGGCCATAAAACTAGACTGACTGGCGCTGGGCACATGATCTTGCCCAGGGAACATCTCAGACCATTAGCGATTTTCGAGAGACGGATGAACATCACCAACCTTGCCAAACGACTTTGCCTGCCTGTACTGCTGCTGATCACGCCTGCCGCCTTCGCGGCGGAGCAGATGACGCCGGCGCCACCGCAACTGGCAGCCAAGTCCTACGTACTCATGGACGCGTCCAGCGGCAACGTGCTGGTCGAGAACAACGGTGACGAGCGCCTGCCGCCAGCCAGCCTGACTAAGCTGATGACCGCCTATATCGCCACCCTGGACATCCGCCGCGGCCAGATCGGTGAAAGCGACCCGGTTACCGTCAGCGAAAACGCCTGGCGTACCGGCGGTTCGCGCATGTTCATCAAGGTTGGTAGCCAGGTAACGGTCAGCGACCTGCTGCACGGCATCATCATCCAGTCCGGTAACGACGCCTCGGTCGCCCTGGCCGAGCACATCGCCGGCAGCGAAGACGCCTTTGCCGACATGATGAACAAGACGGCTGCCGACCTGGGCATGACCAACAGCCACTTCATGAACCCGACCGGTCTGCCGCACCCCGAGCATTACTCGTCGGCGCACGACATGGCGACCCTGGCCCGTGCGATCATCAACGTCGACCCGGCCCACTACGCCATCTACTCGCAGAAAGAGTTCTTCTGGAACAACATCAAGCAGCCTAACCGCAACCTGCTGCTGTGGCGTGACAAGACCGTCGATGGCCTGAAAACCGGTCACACCGACGAAGCCGGCTACTGCATGGTGGCTTCGGCCGTTCGTGACGGCCAGCGCCTGATCGCCGTGGTGTTCGGTACCAACAGCGAGCAATCGCGTGCTGCCGAAACCCAGAAGCTGCTGACCTACGGTTTCCGCTTCTTCGAAACCCAGACCTTCTACCAGAAAGGCACCGAGCTGACCCAGGCGCCGGTCTGGAAGGGCGCTACCAGCCAGGTCAAGGCTGGCCTGGCTGACGACCTGACCATGACTATGCCTAAAGGCCAATTGAAGCGCCTGCAGGCTTCGATGACCATGAACCCGCAGCTCACCGCACCGATCGCCAAAGGTGACGTGATCGGCAAAGTGGAAGTCAAACTGGACGAAAAAGTGATTCACAGTGCCGACCTGATCGCCCTTGATGGCGTCGAGGAAGGTGGTTTCTTCCGCCGTATGTGGGATAGCATCCGTCTATTCTTCTACGGGTTGTTCAACTGATACGTGACCTGCATGCCCCCGCGCCTACCGCGGGGGTGTTGTTGTTGCCACGGCTTACGAGGCCGTTTCCGCCATGAGCGAACCAGACGTCAAGTCGCACAAGATCGAATTCCCTTGCGACGATTACCCGATCAAGGTCATTGGTGACACCGTTGTCGGTTTCAAGGACATGGTCATCGAGGTGCTCAGCAAGCACGCCAAAGTCGATCTTTCCACCCTGGCCGAACGCCAGAGCAAGGAAGGCAAGTACACCACCGTGCAATTGCACATCGTTGCCGAAAGCGAGAACCAGCTGCACGATATCAACAGCGCCCTGCGCGCTACCGGCATCGTGAAAATGGTGCTTTGATGTCCGCCTGCCTCGGTTTTCGCGAGCTTGGCCTGCAGCCCTATGAACCGGTGCTGGAGGCCATGCGTCGTTTTACCGAGCAGCGCAGCCCGGACAGCCAGGATGAAATCTGGCTGGTCGAGCACCCTGCGGTCTTCACCCAGGGGCAGGCCGGCAAGGCCGAGCACCTGCTGGTGCCGGGCGACATCCCGGTGGTGCAAACCGACCGCGGCGGCCAGGTCACCTACCATGGCCCCGGGCAGCTGGTGGCCTACCTGCTGCTGGATGTGCGCCGGCTGGGCTTTGGCGTGCGTGAGTTGGTCAGCCGTATCGAGCTGGCCCTCATCGACCTGCTCGCCAGCTATGCTGTTCAGGCGTCTGCCAAGCCCGATGCCCCGGGTGTCTATGTCGACGGAGCGAAAATCGCCTCCCTCGGCCTGCGAATTCGCAACGGCCGTTCGTTTCACGGCCTTGCCCTGAACGTGGACATGGACCTTGCGCCATTCCGCCGAATCAACCCCTGCGGCTATGCGGGGCTGGCGATGACCCAGCTGCGCGACCTGGCAGGCCCGATCGAACTCGACGAGGTCAGGACAAGGCTGCGCGGACAGCTGGTCAAGCACCTCGACTACGCTGAGCAGACGACCCTCACGGGCGGAATCGACTGAATATGACAACTGTGCAAGAAGCCGTGCCGAACCTGATACCTACCCAGGATGCCACCCCGCGCCCAGCGCCGAAGAAGGTGGAAGCTGGGGTCAAGCTGCGTGGTGCCGACAAAGTCGCGCGCATCCCGGTGAAGATCATCCCTACCGATGAGCTACCCAAGAAGCCCGACTGGATTCGCGTGCGTATCCCGGTGTCGCCCGAGGTAGACCGCATCAAACAGCTGCTGCGCAAGCACAAACTGCACAGCGTGTGCGAAGAGGCCTCCTGCCCGAACCTGGGCGAGTGCTTCTCGGGTGGTACCGCCACCTTCATGATCATGGGTGACATCTGCACCCGTCGTTGCCCGTTCTGCGACGTTGGTCACGGCCGACCGAAGCCGCTGGATCTGGACGAGCCGAAAAACCTGGCGGTCGCCATTGCCGACCTGCGCCTGAAGTATGTGGTGATCACCTCGGTGGACCGCGACGACCTGCGTGACGGTGGTGCCCAGCACTTTGCTGACTGCATCCGGGAAATCCGCGCGCTGTCGCCGGGCGTGCAGTTGGAGACCTTGGTGCCTGACTACCGTGGCCGTATGGACGTTGCCCTGGAGATCACCGCGCAAGAGCCGCCGGATGTGTTCAACCACAACCTCGAGACCGTACCGCGCCTGTACAAGGCCGCGCGCCCGGGTTCGGACTATGACTGGTCGCTGGACTTGCTGCAGAAGTTCAAGCAGTTGGTGCCGCACGTACCGACCAAGTCGGGCCTGATGCTCGGCCTGGGCGAAACCGACGAGGAAGTGATCGAAGTGATGCACCGCATGCGCGAGCATGACATCGACATGCTCACCCTCGGCCAGTACCTGCAGCCGTCGCGCAGCCACTTGCCGGTGCAGCGTTTCGTTCACCCGGACACCTTTGCCTGGTTCGCCGAGGAAGGTTACAAGATGGGCTTCAAGAACGTTGCTTCTGGCCCGCTGGTGCGTTCTTCGTACCACGCCGACCAGCAGGCCCACGAAGCCAAGATCAAGCTCTGAGCTATGCTCTAGCCTAGAGCGGAGCCACAGATGCCGATGCGCGCCCAAGGGCGGCATCGGCATTTTTGTTTGTGTCCAATGCGCTGCAAGGAGCCGCGATGTACTGCGCCAAAACCTTCCAACCCACCCTGCCAGCCGCGCTGCCGGCCAACGCATGTTTTGCCATTGTCGCCCCGGCGGGCGCGGCGCGGCTTGATGCGCACAGGGTTAGCCAGTGGTTCGTTGACCGCGGCTACCGTTGCCATATCTACCCGGGTGCCCTGCAGGCGCAGGGCTACCTGGCGGGGCCGGACCAGCAGCGCCTGCAGGACTTGCATGCAGCGTTTGCCGATCCGGCCATGGACGCCATCCTGTGCATGCGTGGGGGCTACGGCAGCATGCGCCTGCTTGACCAGCTCGACTTTGAACTGATCCGGCGCAACCCCAAGCCGCTGATCGGCTACAGCGACATCACCGCACTGCATACGGCGATCTACCGGCATGCCGGGCTGCTGACCTTCCATGGGGGAATGCTCAATGCCGACCTGTTGGGGGCCAAGTTGCCACCGACCGAGTCGTCGTTGCTGGCGCAACTGGGTGGGCATGTGAGGGCAGGCGAGCAGGTCGCGCACCCGGCGGGCTTCGCATTGGACTGCGTGCTGCCGGGGGTGGCCAGCGGACCGTTGCTGGGGGGCAACCTGTCGATGCTGGGGGCGACCATGGGGACCCTTGCCGAGCTGGATACCCAGGGCTGCATCCTGTTCATCGAGGACGTCAATGAGCCGTTGTACCGGGTGGATCGGCTGCTGACCCAGTTACGCCTGGCAGGCAAGCTGGAGGGGGTCAAGGGCGTGCTGGTGGGCGACTTTGCCGGGATTACCACAGCGGCGCTGACGCCGTTGCTGGAGGATACGTTTGCACCGCTGGGTGTGCCGGTGCTGGCGGGTTGGCGCAGCGGGCACTGTGACCCGAATGTATGCTTGCCCCTGGGGGCTCGGGTGAGGCTGGACAGTGTTCAGCAAACACTGGTGCTGGAGCAGGATCTGTTCAGGGCGTGAGATTACCGGGGCCGCGCAGCGGCCCCGGAATGCTTACTGCTGGCGCAGGCTCTCAAGCAGCTTGTGGGTCGGGTAGCCATCCGCCGGCCATCCCAGCCCTTGCTGGGCATTGCGGATTGCCTTGCGGGTATTGGCCCCGATAATGCCATCGGCATTACCCGCATCATGCCCGCGGCTGTTCAGCAAGTTCTGCAACTCCATGCGCTCGGTGCGGCTGAGCGGCAGGTCCTCTTTCGGCCAGCTGCCGGCAATGAAGCCCCAGCCGCTGAAGCGATCCCCGAGCAGGCTCACCGCCAGGGCATAGGACGACGAGTTGTTGTATTTGAGGATGGCGCGGAAGTTGTCCAGCACCAGGAACGCCGGGCCGCGTGCACCGGCCGGCAGCAGCAGGGCGGCAGACAGCTGGTTGCTACCTGCCGGCAGCTGGGTACCCGCTGGCAGTTTCACGCCCATCGCCAGCCATTCACTCACCGGTTTGCGCAGTGCACCATCGGCCTGCCAGAAGTCGAAGCCGGCCGGCACCTGTACCTCGAAGCCCCACGGTTGGCCGCGTTTCCAGCCCGAACTCTGCAGGTAGTGCGCTGTTGAGGCCAGGGCGTCTGGTGTGCTGTTCCAGATGTCGCGGCGGCCATCGCCGTCGAAGTCCACGGCATGGGTGTTGTAGGTGGTCGGGATGAACTGGGTCTGGCCCATGGCGCCGGCCCACGAGCCACGCATGGCTTCAGGCTGGATGTCTCCGTGCTGGATGATCTGCAGCGCGGCAATCAGCTGATCCTGGGCGAACTGTGGGCGGCGGCCCTCATAGGCCAAAGTGGCCAGCGAGCGGATCACCGACTTGCTGCCCTGGAACTGGCCGAAGTTGCTTTCCATGCCCCATACCGCGACCAGCACCTGGCGGTCCACGCCATAGCGTTGCTCAAGGCGAGTCAGCAGCTCGGCGTTCTGCTCCAGCAGCTTCTTGCCGTTGCGCACACGCAGGGGCGACAGGGCGCCTTCGAGGTATTCCCACACCGGGCGGGTGAACTCCGGCTGGCTGCGGTCTGCCTTGATCACGTCCAGGTCGGGGGTGACACCGAGGAAGGCGCGGTCGAAGGTGCTCGGCGAAATGCCGGCTTGCAGGGCCTGCTCGCGGAAGCTCGCTTGCCACTGGGCGAAGGTTTGCAGGGGCTGGATGTCAGTGCTGACGTCGGGCGTTGCGCCGGGCACGGTCACCACGGGATTGGGTTGGGCAGGGGCCAGTGGCAGCGCGTCGGCGGCGGTGGGCTTTTCCGCACAGGCCACGAGCAGGATGAAGCTGGAGGCCGCGATCAGCTGGCGGGTTTCCCAGCGGGGGATAAGACGGAAGAGCATGCACAGATCCAGAGTTGCAGGTCAGGTGACGACCATACCATGCCTGCGCTTGCGATGCTTTCATGCAGCCAAAAAGTAGGAAGCCTCCCAATCTCTGGATTGGAAGGCTTCGCGGCGGTAGCTGCCTTTGCCCTTGTTCGGTTGTTCCTGGCGGCAGCGGAACAGTGGCTGGGCAACGATGGACTTGGCCTTGTTGGGGCCGTGCTTTTTCGGCTTTTTGCTCATGGTGGGCTTCCCGGGTTGGGTGAGTTTCGGGCGCACTGTAGGCCCCCCGAAGGGTGGGGGCCAATTGATTGTGTATATGGTCGAGGCGCTGGTGCCTATGTGTAGGAGCGGGTTTACCCGCGAATACGGTGGCGGCGGCAACGATGAACGGTGGGTGGAGATTGATTAGCAGGTCCGGCCTATTCGCGGGTAAACCCGCTCCTACGACGGCCGCAGTTACTCCGGAGGGAGGGCCAGGCGCTGGCCAGCCATCAACAGCGACAGCCGCGCCAGGCCAATCCACGGCGAACCTTCAGCCTGCCCTTTGATCTGCGCATCGATTCGCTGGGCATCCTGCAGCAGTTGCGCCCAACGTTGCGCGGAGAGGCGCTGCAGGGCCTTGCTGACCAGCGGTCGGCGTTTGTCCCAGATGGGCGGGCGGGCCTGGCTGAACGCCTTGTCCAATGGCACGCCTTGGCTGAACTGCTGGGCTAGCCCCGCCAGTTGGCGCAGCTCACGGGCCAAGGCCCAGAGGATGACTGGCGGCTCCACACCTTCACCGCGCAAGCCTTCGAGCATGCGCAGGGCATGCGCAGCCTCGCCGTTGAGAATGGCATCGACCAGGCCGAAGACATCGAAGCGGGCACTGTCGGCGACGGCAGCCTGCACGGTTTCCACGGTGATCTGGCTGCCTTCGGCCAGCAGCTTGAGTTTTTCGATTTCCTGCGCGGCTGCCAGCAGGTTGCCTTCCACGCGCGCGGCAATCAGGTCGACGGCATCACGCTGGGCTGACAGGCCGGCCTGTTGCAGGCGCTGGTTGATCCACTGCGGGAGCTGGTGCACATCCACCGGCCAGATCTGGATGAACTGGCAATGGGTGCCTTCGATCAATGCCTTGCCCCACTTGGTCTTCTGCGCACTGCTGTCGAGCTTGGGCAGGCTGATCAGCAGCAGCGTGTCTTCGGCGGGGTTGGCGCAGTATTCCATCAGCGCAGCGGCACCCTTGTCACCGGGCTTGCCCGAGGGCAGGCGCAGTTCCAGCAGGCGGCGCTGGGCGAACAGCGACAGGCTTGCACCGGCCTGGAGCAGGGTGCCCCAGTCGAAGTTGGCGTCGGCACTGAATACCTGGCGTTCATCGAAACCTTGCTGACGCGCGGCATTGCGGATGGCGTCGGCGGCTTCCTGGCACAGCAGCGGGTCGTCGCCGCTGACCACGTAGACCGGTGCCAAGGCGCCTTGCAGGTGCTTGTTGAGTTGGGCGGGGGCAAGTTTCATGGGGAACAGGTGGGGCGCCCGAGGGCGCCCCTCGCGGGCTTAGTTGCCCGGTACTTCCAGTGGCGATTGCTGAGGCGTCTCGGCTTGCTGGCGGCGGGCAGCCTCCAGCGCGGCAGCTTCGGCTTGGGCGCGCTCGTCTGCTTTACGCTGCAGCTCATCCAGTTGGGACGGGGACAGCATCTGCAAACGTACGACCATGGCGTTGACCAGGTCGCGGCGCATTTCTTCGCGGGCGCGTTTGGCTTCCTGCTCGGAGCCGGTGATGTTCGAGCCGTCACGCACGTAGACCTTGCGCACCTCCAGCTTGTCGCTCATCAGCTCCAGGTTGTTCAGGCCCAGGATGCTGTAGTCCAGCTTGGTGGTCAGCTCGTACTCGGCGGTACGGTTGCCGCTGTTGTAGGTCGCCGAGCGCTCGCGCTCCTGTTCGTTGGTCAGCACCAGGCGATACGGTGCGCCGGCGTGCACGTTGACGCCGCTACGTTCCAGCACTTCACGCAGCTGGAGCACGGTCGGGCCATAGGCATTGCGCGCGCTGACGTCCATTTCCTTCACGCTCAGCTCGGTGGCGCCGGTGCCGCGCAGCTGGAAACCGCAGGCGCTGAGCATGACCGCCAGGCCGATTACCAGCAAATTGCGTTTGATCATGTTGTTGCTCCCTTTTGGGCCTGTTCCGCCCACCCGCAATCGATGCGGGTGGGCGTTTTCATCAGTTGGCGACGATGTTGACCAGCTTGCCCGGTACCACGATGACCTTGCGGATGGTCAGGCCATCGATGAAGCGCAGGACATTCTCGTTGCTGCGGGCAGCGGCTTCGACTTCTTCGCGGCTGGCAGCGGCAGGCATCTCGACCTGGCCGCGCAGTTTACCGTTGACCTGAACCACCAAGGTAATGGAGTCCTGCACCAGCGCCTGTTCGTCGACGCTTGGCCAGGCGGCATCGATCACCGAGCCTGCGTGGCCCAGGTGCTGCCACAGCGCGTGAGAGATGTGCGGAGTGATCGGCGCCAGCAGCAGGGTGACGGCTTCCAGGCCTTCCTGCAGCAGGGCGCGGTCCTGTTCGGTGGCTTGCGGGGCCTTTTCCAGCACGTTCATCACGGTCATCACCTGGGCGATGGCGGTATTGAACTTGTGGAACTGGCCCACGTCGGTGCTGGCCTGCTTGATGGCAGCGTGAATGGCGCGGCGGATGACCTTTTGCGCGTCGTCCAGGGCGGCAACATCCAGCTTGCCTGGCAGGCCCTGGCTGACGTGAGCCTGAGCCAGGCGCCAGACCCGGCGCAGGAAGCGGCTGGCACCTTCGACGCCGGAGTCGGACCATTCCAGGCTCATGTCGGGCGGCGAGGCGAACATCATGAACAGGCGGCAGGTGTCGGCGCCGTAGGCTTCGATCATGGACTGCGGGTCGACGCCGTTGTTTTTCGACTTCGACATTTTCTCGGTGCCACCGATTTCCACCGGCAAGCCGTCGGTCTTCAGGCGGGCGCCAATGATCTTGGCTTTGGCATCACGCTCGATTTCGACATCGGCCGGGTTGAACCAGTCCTTGCCGCCGTTGCTGGCAACGCGGTAGTAGGTTTCGGCGACCACCATGCCCTGGGTCAGCAGGTTCTTGAATGGCTCGTTCGAGGTGACCAGGCCTTCGTCACGCATCAGCTTGTGGAAGAAGCGCGCGTACAGCAGGTGCAGGATCGCGTGTTCGATACCGCCGATGTACTGATCTACCGGCAGCCAGTGGTTGGCGGCTTTGGGGTCGACCAGGCCTTTGTCGTAGTTTGGCGAGGCGTAGCGGGCGAAGTACCAGGACGACTCGACGAAGGTGTCCATGGTGTCGGTTTCGCGCTTGGCCGCAGCACCGCATTTCGGGCAGCTGCATTCGTAGAATTCAGGCATGCGTGCCAGTGGCGAACCGGCGCCGTCCGGCACCACGTTCTCCGGCAGGGTGACCGGCAGCTGGTCTTCCGGCACCGGGACGTCGCCGCAGGACGGGCAGTGGATGATCGGGATCGGGCAGCCCCAGTAGCGCTGGCGGCTGATACCCCAGTCGCGCAGGCGGAACTGTGTACGCGATTTGCCCAGTTCCTTGCGGATCAGGGCCGCTTCGATGGCGTCGAAGGCGCCAGCAAAGTCCAGGCCGTCGAACTCGGCGGAGTTGATCAGCTGGCCGTGCTCACCATAGGCTGCCTGCCACTCGCTGCCGACTTCATCGCCAGCGCTGGTGCGCACCACGGCCTTGACCGGCAAGTTGTACTTGTGGGCGAACTCGAAGTCGCGCTCGTCGTGGGCCGGCACGGCCATTACCGCGCCATCGCCGTAGTGCATCAGCACGTAGTTGGCGACCCATACTGGCAGCTTCTCGCCGGTGAGCGGGTGCTCGACCAGCAGGGAAGTGGCCATGCCTTTCTTCTCCTGGGTGGCCATGTCGGCTTCGGCAACGCTGCCGCTCTTGCACTCATCGATGAACGCCTGCAGCGCCGGGTTGCCCTGCGCAGCCTGGGTGGCCAGCGGGTGCTCGGCGGCGACGGCGACATAGGTGGCGCCCATCAGCGTGTCCGGACGGGTGGTGAAGACCTTGAGGGTGCCTTCGTGGCCGATGCTGGCCTGGTCGTACGGGAACTGGACTTCCATGCCGCGCGATTTGCCGATCCAGTTGCGCTGCATGGTCTTGACCTGCTCAGGCCAGCCCGGCAGCTCGTCGAGGCTCTCCAGCAGCTCGTCGGCGTAATCGGTGATGCGGAAGTAGTACATCGGGATTTCGCGCTTCTCGATCAGCGCGCCCGAACGCCAGCCACGGCCGTCGATGACTTGTTCGTTGGCCAGTACGGTCTGGTCCGCCGGGTCCCAGTTCACGGTACCGTTCTTGCGGTAGATGATGCCTTTTTCGAACAGGCGGGTGAACAGCCACTGCTCCCAACGGTAATAGTCGGGTTTGCAGGTGGTGACTTCACGTGCCCAGTCGATGGCCAGGCCCAGGCTCTTGAGCTGGGTCTTCATGTAGTCGATGTTTTCGTACGTCCACTTGGCCGGGGCGACGTTGTTTTTCATCGCCGCGTTTTCCGCGGGCATGCCGAAAGCGTCCCAGCCCATCGGCTGCAGGACGTTCTTGCCCAGCATGCGCTGGTAGCGGGCAATCACGTCACCGATGGTGTAGTTGCGCACGTGGCCCATGTGTAGCTTGCCGCTCGGGTACGGGAACATCGATAGGCAATAGTAGGTGTCTTTGCCTGGCTGTTCGGTAACAGCGAACGATTGTTGCTCGTCCCAGAACTTCTGGGCGGCGGCTTCGATATCACGGGGCGTGTATTGTTCGTGCATGGCTACTTTTGGCTGAGAGAGAAGAGACCTTGTTCCAGGCAGCGGAACCTCGCTGCGTCCGGCACTCCGGTGTCGTTTAGAGTGAACGCCGTAGCATACAGCAGCGCCGCGCATCGTGGGAAACCTTCGTTGCGAATGGCCGCTGGTCGCGGCGCACGGCTGCTTTTTGCAGCGACGCTAAGCTCAGGTGTGGGGGGAGATATTCTTACCTTCAATGAGGTGAACGGATGGGAGAGACGCAGCTACCCGCAATCAGACCGGAGCTTTACGAGCGCCTGATCGACCGGCTTGGCCTGGCACTGGAAACGGCCAGGACCTCGGTGCGATTGCGCGACGAGATGCCAGCTGAGCTTGAGTTGCGTGGCCTGAGCCACGCAGAGTTCGAAGTGATCAAGGCCTACCTGGAATCCCTTCCGGAGCGCCACAATGCCCCTGTCGGCAGTTACCCACAAGCGGAGCCGACATCGGCCAAGATCATCTGGCTCAAGGACAAGAAACGCCCCGCCAGTACGGCGAGATCCAGGACGCTGCCACATCGCTAGCCGTTCAGGACGCCAGGCGCAGGCTATCGCGCGCCGGTTCTTCACTATCACACAACTCAAGATCGACGCCGGTACGCACTTGTTGACCGGCGTCGATCCTTCTAGGCTGCACGCCTGCCAAGGAGGTGTGGCCGATGCCGATCCGATTCTTCATCAAACAATGGCTGATGCCGCCAGGCGTGCTGTTCTTGCTGCTGCTTGCGGCATGGTGGCTGCGTACGCGTCGGCCCCGGTTGGCGGTGCTTTGCTTTAGCGTAGGGCTGGGTGGCCTGTGGTTGATGAGCCTGCCGCTGGTGGTGCAGGAAACCGCCCGTGTGCTGGAAAGTGAGCCGCCGCTGGCCGTGAGCGACTGGGCCGGCCTGGCGAGCCGGGCGGATGCCATTGTGGTGCTGGGCGCCGGGCGCGAGCGCGGGGACCCGGCCTGGGGTGGCGGTGACCAGCCCACGGCCACGGCACTGGAACGGATGCGCTTTGCCGCGCGGCTGGCCAAGGCTTCGGGCCTGCCAGTGTTGACCAGTGGTGGGTTGCATTACGGCACGCCGCCCAGCGAGGCGAGGCTGATGGCGGAACGCTTGCATGAAGATTTCGCTGTCGAGGTGAAATGGCGCGAAGAGGCCAGCCGCACGACCTTGGAAAATGCTCAGCTGACGGCCAAGGTGCTGCAGCCTTTGGGATTTCGCCGGGTGGTGCTGGTGACCCAGGCCTGGCACATGCAGCGTTCACGCTGGAGTTTTGAACAGGCGGGGTTCGAGGTGGTGCCGGCGCCGGTGGGGTTCCTTGGGCGCGATCATGCGCGGCCGTTTGGCGGGCTGCTGCCAGAGAGCCGGGCGATGTGGCAGAGCGGGCAGTTGTTCAATGAAGTGGTGGGGTTGGTGGGGTATCGGGTGTTCTACTGATTCACCGGCTTACATAATCCCCTGTAGGACCGGGCTTGCCCGCGAAAGGGCCTGCCCTGCTGGCCAATCTCCACCCGCCGTTCACCGTTGCCGCGACTACCGTATTCGCGGGTAAACCCGCTCCTACAGTGGTCGCGTATCGTCAATCAGACGGTTTTTGCAATGCGCCCTGCCAGCAACGCCCAGCCCAGCAGCAATGCACAGACAATCGCCAGCGGCCATGAGCGCCATTGCAGGTAAGGCGTCAGCTGCTGCATCGGCACCACCTCGCCATACAGCACGGCCTGCTGGAACTGCGGAATCTGCGTGGTAATGCGGCCAAACGGGTCGATCAGCGCGGTCACGCCGTTGTTGGTGGCGCGGATCATCCAGCGGCCGGCTTCCAGCGCGCGCATCTGCGCCATCTGCAGGTGCTGCAAGGGGCCGATCGATTTGCCGAACCAGGTGTCGTTGCTGATGGTCAGCAGCAGGTCGCTACGCGCAGCCAGGCCGGCGGCGAACTCGGGGTAGACCACCTCGTAGCAGATGTAAGGGGCAATCTGGTAGCCCTTGGCCTGCAGCAGCGGCTGGTCTTCCGGACCGCGGGCGAAGTCGGACATGGGCAGGTTGAAGAACTCGATGGCCCCACGCAGCACGTCTTGCAGCGGCACATACTCGCCAAATGGCACCAGCTTCTGCTTGAGGTAGGTGCCGTCGCCTTCGCCAGTGACGGTGATGCCGTTGTAGTAGCGGCGCTGGTGGTGCACTTCTTCACGCACCGGCACGCCCGTGATCAGCGCCGAGTGGCGCTCGGCGGCGAAGCGGCCCATCACGTCGATGTAGCCCTGGGCCTGGTCCTTGAGCACCGGAACGGCGGTTTCCGGCCACACCAGCAGGTCCACCGGCCTGGAGCTGAAGCTCAGGTCGCGGTATAGCGCCAGTTGCGCGTCGATGTGCGCGGGGTCCCATTTCAGGTCCTGCTCGACGTTGCCCTGGATCGCCGCCACTTTCAGCGGATCGCCTGCCGGAATGGTCCAGGCATGGCCCTTGAGCGCCAGGCCCAGCACCCAGGGGGCCAGCAACAGCACGCTGGCCACGGCCAGGAACGAGGGGCGGGTGCGCAGGCGGTGCAGGTTGCACAGCAGGGCGGCGGTGAGGGCGAGGCTGAAGGAAATCAGCCATACCCCGCCCAGCGGCGCAAGGCCGGCCAACGGGCCGTCCAGTTGGCTATAGCCGGCGTAGAGCCAGGGGAAGCCGGTCAGGAACCAGCCGCGGAAGGCCTCTTGCAGTAGCCAGAGGGCGGCGAAGCACAGGGCGTCGGCCAGTGGTGCTTCGTTGCGCCGTAGCCAGCGCGCCCACAGCCAGGTGGGCAGGGCGAAGAACCAGGCCAGTGCGGCGAAGAACGCCAGCAGCAACACGATTGCCAGCAGCGGCGAGGCGCCGCCGTAGGTGTTCATGCTGACGTAGATCCACCAGGTGCCGGCGCCATACAGGCCAAACCCAAACCACCAGCCACGCCACATGGCCTGGCGCGGGCTGAGCTCGCGCAGGCCAAGGTAGAGCACTGCGATGGACAGCACCGCCAACGGCCAGATGTCGAACGGCGCCAGGGCCAGGAGGGTGGAAGCACCGGCCGCCAGGGCCAGCAGGTTACCGGGCCAGCCGGGGCGGGTGATCCAACGCATGTTTGTCCTTAACGGGTGATCGGGGTCAGGCGCAGCAAGTGTATCCGCCGGCTGTCGGCGTTGAGAATACGGAACTTGTAAGACCCGATCTCAGTGGTTTCGTTGCGCTTGGGCAGGTGGCCAAAGGCGCTCATCACCAGGCCGCCGACCGTGTCGAACTCGTCATCGGAGAACTCGCTGTCGAAGAACTCGTTGAAGTTCTCGATCGGGGTAAGCGCTTTGACCAGGAAATCACCGCTGGGCAGTGGTTTGATGTAGCTGTCTTCCTCGACGTCGTGCTCGTCTTCGATATCGCCGACGATCTGCTCCAGCACGTCCTCAATGGTGACCAAGCCCGCCACGCCGCCATATTCGTCGATGACGATGGCCATGTGGTTGTGGTTGGCGCGGAATTCACGCAGCAACACGTTCAGGCGCTTGGACTCGGGCACGAAGGTGGCCGGGCGCAGCAGGTCCTTGATGTTGAAGCTGTCGCCGTTCTCCTTGAGGATCAACGGCAGCAAGTCTTTGGCGAGCAGGATCCCGAGCACATCGTCATGGCTTTCGCCGATTACCGGGTAGCGCGAGTGCGCGGCGTCGATCACCGCCGGCAGGAACTCGCGAGGCGACTGGCCGGCCTTGATGCTGTTCATCTGCGAACGCGGCACCATGATGTCGCGAACTTGCAGGTCGGCGACCTGAATGGCGCCTTCGACGATGGTCAGCGCTTCGCTGTCCAGCAATTTGTTCTGATGGGCTTCGCGCAGCAGCTCAAGCAGCTCCTGGCGGTTTTTCGGCTCATGGGCAAAAGCCTGGGTCAGTTTACCCAGCCAGGACTTCTGCCCGTTGCTCGATCGATCTTCGCTCATGGCGGTTCTCGTGATCCTTCGTGTATCAGTGTGTGATTGTGTCGGTTTCATCATCGGCATACGGGTCGGGGTGACCCAG
The DNA here is from genome assembly GCF_043105275.1 of Pseudomonas sp. TYF_14. NCBI lineage: Bacteria > Pseudomonadati > Pseudomonadota > Gammaproteobacteria > Pseudomonadales > Pseudomonadaceae > Pseudomonas > Pseudomonas sp. TYF_14. The sequence continues at coordinate 112,508 of NZ_JBICLK010000086.1, read as the reverse complement.
TTCTGCCAGCAATTCCCGTTCCAGGCTTTCCATTTCCTCGGCTTCCTCATCCTCGATGTGGTCGTAGCCGAGCAAGTGCAGGCAACCGTGGATGACCAGGTGCGCCCAGTGCGCTTCCAGCGATTTGCCTTGTTCGGCCGCTTCGCGCTCGACCACCGCTACACAGATGACCAGGTCGCCCAGCAGCGGGATATCGAGCAGGTCATCGGGCACATCGGCCGGGAACGACAACACATTGGTCGCGTAGTCCTTGTGCCGGTAGGTGTGGTTCAGCTCGCGGCCTTCGGCTTCGTCGACCAGGCGAATGGTCATTTCCGAGTCGGCGCTGCGCTGGCGCAACGCCAATTCGCACCAGCGGCGCAAGGCGGCGTCTTCTGGAGTGGCAGCATCCGTGGCCCGTTGGATATCAAGTTCAAGCATCTTTGCCGGGCGCCTCGGGCTTGGGCTGGCGGGCTTCAAAGCGGTCGTAGGCTTCGACGATACGCTGAACCAGTGGGTGACGAACCACATCCTTGGGTTGGAAATGGGTAAAGCTGATCCCCGGAACGTCCTTCAGCACCTCGATGACGTGCGCCAGGCCCGACTTGGTGCCACGGGGCAGGTCGACCTGGGTGATGTCACCGGTGATCACCGCGGTGGAGCCGAAGCCGATGCGGGTCAGGAACATCTTCATCTGCTCGAGCGTGGTGTTCTGGCTTTCGTCGAGGATGATGAAGCTGTTGTTCAGGGTGCGGCCACGCATGTAGGCCAGAGGGGCGATTTCGATCACCTGGCGTTCGATCAGCTTGGCCACGTGTTCGAAGCCAAGCATTTCGTACAGGGCGTCGTACAGCGGGCGCAGGTACGGGTCGATTTTCTGTGCCAGGTCGCCGGGCAGGAAACCGAGCTTTTCACCCGCCTCGACCGCCGGGCGCACCAGCAGGATGCGGCGCACCTGTTCGCGTTCCAGCGCGTCCACGGCGCAGGCTACGGCCAGGTAGGTCTTGCCGGTACCGGCCGGGCCGATGCCGAAATTGATGTCGTTGGCCAGGATTTCCTTGACGTAGCGCTGCTGGTTGAGCCCGCGCGGGCGGATATTGCCCTTGCGCGTGCGCAGCGACACGCTGACCTCGTTGACGGCCGGGTTGTCGATGTTCTCGACAGCCGACTCCTGCAGGTACAGGTGCACGGTTTCCGGTGACAGGTCGGTGGCCTTGGTCTCGCGATAGAGACGGCGCAGCAGCTGTTCTGCAGCGGAGGTGGTCCTGGGTTCGCCGATCAGTTCGAACTGATTGCCGCGGTTGCGGATCTCGATGGCCAGGCGCTGTTCGATCAGGCGCAGGTGCTCGTCGAACTGGCCGCACAAGTTGGCGAAACGGTGGGCCTCGAAGGGTTCGAGGATGAAACGATGGGGTTCTATGGGTGCGTTCAAGGTCGTTTTTAGCCGCTCGACGGCGATGGAGTTGAACTCAAGAATAACCCTTGAATGGCAGTGGCGAAAGCACTGAAACGATCAAGGGTTGGCTCAAGGTATATAGTGCCTGTTCTGGCCTCTTCGCGGGCATGCCCGCTCCCACAGGTACTGCACGGGTTTGAAGGTGGGTGCAATACCTGTGGGGCTTGCCCGCGAAGGGGGCGGTGCAGGTATGATCCCCGTCTTTTCTTACGCATGTGTTATCTGGCCAAACATGAGCAAACGCGAACCCGCCATCTATAAAGTGATCTTCCTGAACCAGGGTCAGGTCTTCGAGATGTACGCCAAGCAGATCTACCAGAGTGACCTGTGGGGCTTTCTGGAAATCGAGGAGTTCGTGTTCGGCGAGCGCTCGCAACTGGTAGTGGACCCGAGTGAGGAGAAGCTCAAGAGCCAGTTCGACGGAGTGGTCCGCAGTTTCGTGCCGATGCACTCGATTGTGCGCATCGATGAGGTGGAGCGCCTGGGCACGGCGAAGATCAGCGAGGCCAAGGGTGGAGGCAATGTGATGCCGTTCCCGATGCCAATGCCGGAAAAGTGACCTTCAGGGAAGTGGCGAGAACGGCGTGCGCCCTTCGGCGTTCTGCAGTTCGAGCAGGTACTTGCGGAAAATCTGGCCGAGCACCTGGGTGGCATGCTCCAGTTCGTCGCGGGGCATTTGCTCGGTCACTTCGTCGGCCATGTCCAGCGCATCTTCGGCGCCATTGACCGCAGCCATTTTCAGCAGGATGTAGGCCTGCACGTTGTTGGCCTTGACCCCTTCGCCATGGAAGAACATGGCACCCAGACGGTATTGGGCGTCGGCTTGGCCTTGCAGCGATGCCTTCTGGAACCAGTCCAGGGCTTTGCCCAGGTTTTTTGGCGTTTGCGTGTAGTAATACTCGCCCAGTTCGAATTGCGCCTGGGCATCCCCCGCAGTCGCCGTCTGCTCGCAGGCCTTGAGGGCGTTTGCCAGGTCTTCAGGCTGAACGTTCAAGGTGCAGCGGCCCGTCGCCGGAATCAGCAACGAGTTACCGCCCTCCGCCAGGGCCAGCAGGGGCTGAAGAAGCAACAGGCAGCCCAGGGTCAGGGCGCGGCCGGTGCGGTTCATGGGGATCGACTTACCTCTGCAAAGCTGCGGCCAATGTCTCTGGTGGCACATTATGGGATAAGCAGCGCCAACCTTACAAAGTTTTACTCGAATTTCTGCTTGGTTGGGGAAGTCAGCTGATTGTGCGTGCGTATTTATTGCCTGTGCCGGCCTCTTCGCGGGTGAACCGGCGCCTACAAGGGGGTGTCGCTTTCATGAGTGTAGGCGTGGGGTTGCTCGCGAAGAGGCCGGTACAGGCTGGCCATCACTTCAGGGCAGCAAAGGCTTTCTCAGCCGCATCCAGGGTGATCTGCAGCTCCTTGTCGCCATGGGCGATGGAGGTGAAGCCCGCCTCGAATGCGCTCGGTGCCAGGTACACGCCACCGTCGAGCATCAGGTGGAAGAAGCGCTTGAAGCGCTCGGCATCGCTGGCCATCACGTCTTCGAAGGTGACGATATCGTCGGCGCCGCTGAAGTACAGGCCGAACATGGCACCGGCCTGGGTGGTGACGAATGGCACACCGGCGGCATCGGCGCGTTGCTGCAGGCCGTCAAGCATGCGGCTGGTGTAGTCGGTCAGCTCGGCGTGGAAACCTGGGCGGCTGATCAGCTTGAGGGTGGTCAGGCCGGCGGCCATGGCAAGTGGATTGCCCGACAGGGTGCCGGCCTGGTAGACCGGGCCGAGCGGGGCGATGCAGCCCATGATTTCACGCTTGCCGCCGAAACAGCCGACCGGCATGCCGCCACCGACGATCTTGCCGAAGGTCGACAGGTCCGGCGTGATGCCGTAATGGCCCTGGGCGCCGCCGAGCGAGACGCGGAAACCGGTCATCACTTCGTCGAAGATCAGCACCACGCCATGCTTGTCGCATTGCTCGCGCAGGCCCTCGAGGAAACCCGGTGCCGGTGGTACGCAGTTCATGTTGCCGGCCACTGGCTCCACGATGATGCAGGCCACGGTCTGGCCAACTTCGGCCAGGGTCTTCTCGACGGCGGCGATGTCGTTGAACGGCAGGGTCAGGGTGTGCTTGGCGAAGTCCGCTGGCACGCCTGCCGAGCTTGGCACGCCTTGGGTCAGCAAGCCGGAGCCGGCTTTTACCAGCAGGCTGTCGGAGTGGCCGTGGTAGCAGCCTTCGAACTTGATGATGGCATCACGGCCAGTGTAGCCACGGGCCAGTCGGATGGCACTCATGGTGGCTTCAGTGCCCGAGCTGACCATGCGCACCATTTCCATCGACGGTACGATCGAGCAGACCAGGTCAGCCATCTCGGTTTCCATGGCGGTCGGCGCGCCGTAGGACAGGCCGTGCTCCAGCTGCCTGCGTACCGAGTCCAGCACGTCCGGGTGGCCGTGGCCGAGGATCATCGGGCCCCAGGAGCCGACGTAGTCGACGTAGCGTTTGTCGTCCTCGTCAACGACATAGGCGCCTTCGGCATGCTTGAAGAACAGCGGCGTGCCGCCAACGCTCTTGAAAGCGCGGACTGGCGAGTTGACACCGCCAGGGATGTGCTTCTGGGCTTGGGCGAACAGGGCTTCGGAACGGGACATGGAAGTATCTCTCGAATCAGGATGCGAACAAGGCGTTGAAGGCGCGGGCGCGGCGGGTGACTTCCTGCGCGCTGTCGGCACCGAACAAGCCGTGGATCACCGCCAGCAGGTCGGCGCCGTGGGCGACCAACGGGGCGGCGTTGTCGAGGGTGATGCCGCCGATCACGGCGATCGGCAGTTTCACCTGGGCGCGGGCCTGCTCGAGCAGGCCGACGTTGGCAGCGGGCGCGCCCGGCTTGGTGACAGAATTGAAGAAGCGGCCAAAGGCCACGTAGCTGGCGCCTTCGCTGGCAGCCTGGGCGGCCAGTTCGAGGCTGGCGTGGCAGGTGGAGCCGATGATTGCCTGACGGCCGAGCAGTGCGCGGGCCGGGGTCAGCGGGCCGTCGGTCTGGCCCAGGTGCACGCCGACACCCAGGCGGGCGGCCAGTTCGGCGTCGTCGTTGATCAGCAACTGGGTGCCGTAACGCTCGCAGAGCTTCATCAGCCCTTCGGCTTCACGCAGGCGGCGCGCCGCATCGTCGCTCTTGTCGCGGTACTGCAGCAGACACACGCCGCCTTCCAGGGCTGCCTCGACATGGGACAGGAAACGGCCGGCGAGCAGCTGGCTGTCGGTGATGGCGTACAGACCGCGTAGCTTCATTGAAGGCCTCGTATCAGGAGCAGAAGTCCAGGGGCAGGCGGCGCGGCACGTATTGGCCCTTGCCCAGTTGCTCGGCGTCACGCAGGGTGCGCCAGGTGTAGTCCAGGGCGGTGCGCACGGCGCTTTCCAACTGCTCGCCGAGCGCCAGGCGGCCGGCCAGGGCGCTGGCCAGGGTGCAGCCCGAGCCATGGTAGCTGCCCGGCAGGCGCTGGCAAGTCCAGGTGAAGTGCTGGCCGTCCTGGGTGTACAGGCGGTTGTGGATTTCGTCTTCGTCGCCGTGACCGCCGGTAATCAGCAGGTGTCTACAGAACGGCAACAGTTTCTCGGCACATTCGTCAGCGGTGCCCTCGGGCAGTTCTGCGAGGATGCGTGCTTCGGGCAGGTTCGGCGTGGCGATGGTCGCCAGCGGCAGCAACCGTTCACGCAGGGCGTAGCCCACTTCGTCCTTGCCCAGGCGGCCACCGCCACCGGCACGCAGCACCGGGTCGCAGACCAGCGGCAGGTGAGGGTGGGCGGCCAGCAGTTCGGCGACGGTGTCGACCATCTCGATCGAGCCGAGCATGCCCAACTTGACGGCGGCCACCGTGGAGTCGGCCAGCACGGCATTGGCCTGGGCCAGCACCCACTCGCGGTCGAGCACGCGGAAGTCGGAAACGTTGACGGTATCCTGCACGGTCAGGGCGGTCACTGCAGGTGCAGCGTGGCAGCCTTGGGCGATCAGGGCTTCGATATCTGCCTGCAAGCCGGCGCCGCCACTGGGGTCGTGGCCGGAGAGACAGAGGACAACGGGGCGGGAGCTGTAGGTATTCATGGTCGGCGAGCTTACCACCAAACCTGTTTGGGCGGATCGTCCGACAAACGAGTTTTACTGATCGATCGGTCAGGTTATTGATTGGTTTTCTATTGAAAGCATTGATTTAGAGCCTTTTCTTTGTGTTTTTATGTGGCCGATTGCCAGGTTGTGAGGCTATGCTAGAGTGCTCGGATAACTCGATAAACGGGTTCTGCAGGATCACGTCGTCTCAAACGGATGGGAGGCTACCGCGACGCGACCGGACAGGCCATGCTGGGGCTGTATGCGCTATTTGCTGATTGTGCTTCTGGGTTTGCTGCCCGTGCTGGCCGGAGCGGTCGATTTCGACGACGCTACCCGGCATCTTCCACTGGGCAAGGCCATGCAGGTTTATGAAGACCCCGATGGCAATGCCAGCATCGCTCAGGTCAGTGCCCCCGGTTTCGCCAAACACTTTCAGCCCCACCATGAGGATGTGCTGAACGCCGGTTACTCCACCTCGGTGTTCTGGCTCAAGGTAGAACTGCGCCCCACTGCCGCGCCCAACGCCGCCCCGCGGTCATGGCTGCTGGAGTTGGCCTACCCGCCGCTGGATCACCTCGAACTGTATTTGCCTGACAGCAGCGGCTTGTACCGCCTGGCGCAGCGCACCGGCGATGCCTTGCCCTACGACAGCCGGCAGATCCGGCAGAACAACTACTTGTTCGAACTGCAACTGCCACCTGGCAAGGTGACCACCGCGTACCTGCGGCTGCACAGCCAGGGTTCGGTGCAAGCGCCGCTGGCGTTATGGTCCCCTGAAGCCTATCTGGAAGAGCAGCCCACGCGCCTGTATGTGCTGGGGATGATCTACGGCGTGTTACTGGTGATGCTGGTGTACAACCTGTTCATCTACCTCAGCGTGCGTGACGTCAGCTACCTCTATTACATCCTTTACATAGCTTCGTTCGGCCTTTACCAGGTCTCGGTGAACGGCGCCGGTGTAGCCTATTTCTGGCCAGACAGCCCTTGGTGGGCGAACGCCTCCACGCCTTTGTTCATTGGTGCAGCCGGGCTGTTCGGTTGCCAGTTCGCCCGGCACTTCCTGCAATTGGGCAGCCTCAACCGTGGCTTCGATCGCCTGTTGCAACTGCTGATGCTGGGGGGGGCGCTGGTCATGGTACTGGCGGTGAGCATGCCTTACGGCATTGCGCTGCGCATGGCCACGCTGCTGGCGCTGCTGTTCACCATAAGCGTCTTCAGCGCCGGCCTGTATGCCTGGTGGCGCGGCTTGCGAGTGGCGCGCTGGTTCATCATCGCCTGGACGGCGTTCCTGCTTGGTGGCCTGGTCAACACCTTGATGGTACTGGGCTACCTGCCGAACGTGTTCATCACCATGTATGCCAGCCAGCTGGGTTCGGCCTTGGAAGTGGCCTTGCTGTCGCTGGCACTGGCCGACCGCATCAACAGCCTGCGCGAGCAGCAGGCACAGACCTTGCGCGACACTGGGCGTACGCTGGAGCAACTGAACCTGCAACTGGCCAGGAGCAATCGCCTGAAGGACGAGTTCCTGGCCAGCGTGACTCATGAGCTGCGTACCCCGATGAACGGAGTGATTGGCTCGCTCGAGCTGATGCACACCCTGCCGATGGGGGCTGAAATGGCTCAGTACCATCACACGGCTGTGGGGTCTGCCCAAGGCATGATGGATATGGTCGATGCCATTCTTACCCTGTCCGAACTGCAGGCCGGCCGCCTGCGGGCGCAGCCGGCACCGTTCAGCCTGCGCGCCCTGTTGCAGGGTTTGCGCGCCGGTTATGCCGGGCAGGCGCTTGGCAAAGGCCTGTACTTGAGCCTGGATATTCCGGCCGACCTGCCGGACGGGTTGCTCGGTGACGGGCAGAAGCTGGCGCACTGCCTGGGTTGCCTGGTGGACAACGGTTTGAAGTTCACTCATCAGGGCGGTGTGATGATCCAGGTGCGCGGCCGCCGGGTGGGGCCGGATGATCTGGCGTTGACCTTTACCGTCAGCGACAGCGGTATCGGTTTCGATGATCTGGAGCAGTCGATCCTGTACCAGCGGTTCTTCCAGGTCGACGGTTCGATGACCAGGCGGTATGGCGGTTTGGGGATTGGGTTGTCGATTTGCCGGCAGATGGGGGAGTTGCTGGGGGCCAGATTGGCGCATGAATCGACGCGCGGGCTGGGTAGCCGCTTCGAGTTGAGTTTGAACATGGCGATTTCGCAGGCGCAGATGAGCCCGCACATGCTGCAGGCGCGGCGCTCGCTGTAGGAGCGGGTTCACCCGCGGAAGGGCCGGGTCTGCTGGCCAATATCCACCCACCGTTCACCGTTGCCGCCACCACCGTATTCGCGGGTAAACCCGCTCCTACGCGCGCGCGCACGCCTGCAACCACACGTTTAGTCATTAATACCCCTTTGACTACCCCGCAAGCAGTGCTTCACTGGGTCTCTCAAGCCTACCCGGATCCAGGAGCCCCCCGATGAGCCTGCACCAGTACGCTGAAACCCACGAAGTCACCAACCAGCCGCCGCCGCTCGACGGTGCCAACCTGTACCGCCTCGACCTGCCCTTGCAAGAATGGTCAAGGCGTTTTGGCGCGGGCTGGGCCGAGTCGCGGATCGACGCCTATGGTGCCCTGGCCGGCGGCCCGCTGATGCAGGCAGGCTTCCTGGCCAACGCGCACAAACCCGAGTTCAGCAGCCACGACCGCTATGGCCATCGCATCGACCTGGTCGAGTTCCACCCGGCCTACCATGAGCTGATGCGTACCGCCGTCGAACATGGCCTGCCTTCTTTGCCATGGGCCGAACCCCGTGCTGGCGCCCATGTTGCACGGGCGTCGATGACCTACCTGCACAGCCAGGCCGAGGCCGGCACCGGCTGCCCGCTGACCATGACGTTTGCCGCCGTGCCGGCATTGCGCCTGCAGCCTGAGCTGGCTGAATACTGGCTGCCGAAGGTCCTTGCCTGCGAATATGACCCGCGCAACGTTGGCGACCGGCACAAGGCCGGGGTCACCCTGGGCATGGCCATGACCGAAAAACAGGGCGGCACCGATGTGCGCGCCAACACTACCCGGGCCTATCCGGTCGGTGCGCCGGGCCCGGGGCAGGCCTATGAGCTGGTTGGCCACAAGTGGTTCTGCTCGGCGCCGATGTGCGACGCTTTCCTGACCTTGGCGCAAACCGAAAAAGGCCTGAGCTGCTTCCTGCTGCCGCGCCACCGCCCCGATGACAACCGCAACCAGTTCTATATCCAGCGCCTGAAGAACAAGCTGGGCAACAGCTCCAACGCCTCCAGCGAGGTGGAGTTCCGCGGTGCGCTGGCGTGGATGATCGGCGAAGAGGGACGCGGCGTGCCGACCATCATCGAGATGGTCGCCATGACCCGGTTCGACTGCATGGTCGGCTCCAGCGCACTGATGCGCCAGGCGTTGACGCAGGCGGCCCACCATTGCGCGCATCGCAAGGTCGGCGGGCGGGTGCTGAACGAGCAGCCATTGATGCAGAACGTGCTGGCCGACCTGGCCCTGGAAAGCGAGGCTGCGCTCGCCCTGAGCTTGCGCATGGGCCAGGCGCTGGAGCAACTGGACGACCCGCAACAGGCGCATTTTGCCCGGCTGGTCACGGCGGTGGGCAAGTACTGGATCTGCAAACGTGCGCCGGCCATGATCAACGAGGCCGCCGAATGCCTGGGTGGCGCGGGTTATGTGGAAGACAGCATTCTGCCACGGCTGTACCGCGAGGCACCGGTCAACTCGACCTGGGAGGGCTCGGGCAACGTGCAGTGCCTGGATGTGCTGCGGGCCTTGTCCAAGGAGCCGGGCGTACTCGATGCACTGTTTGTCGAGCTGGGTGACGGGCATGGCGACCCGCGCCTGGCGGCGCATATCGGCAACCTCAAGGGGGCGTTTGCCGACACCGGTGACATGCAGTACCGCGCGCGGCAACTGACCGAGGATATTGCCCTGGCGTTGCAGGCCAAGCTGCTGCTGGAGGCCGGGAATGCAGACGTCAGTGATGCGTTTATCGGCAGCCGCTTGGCCGGTGGTGGCCGGGTGTACGGGGCGCTGCCGCGAGGTGTGGATGTGATGGCATTGGTCACAAGGGCTACGCCTGCCTGGCCGCTGTAGCAGCGGGCTTGCCCGCGAATGAACCCAACACCGATCAATGGGGGTGTATTTAACCAAGAAGGCAGGCAAGATGGATCACATGCATGTCCAGACAGGAAGCACAGTGTGAGCCACGCTTTTGTAGTCGTTGATACCCCCGAACAGGCCGTCGACCGTCTGGCGGCCTTGCATGAACAGGCCACAGGTGCCCTTAGTCAGGCCCTGAAGCGTTACCTGAAGGACCGTACCGAGCCCGATACCGATGAGCGCGACCTGTTCCGCTACCCGGCACTGCGCCTGACCTACTACAGCCATGGCGAAGTCGCCGCCACCACCCGTGCCTATGCCAAGGTCCAGGTTGCCGGCACCTACAGCGTCACCGTCACCCAGCCCGCTGCGTTCCGTGGCTACCTGCTTGAGCAACTGCGCCCGCTGATGCATGACTACACCGTTACGGTAGAAGTCGGCGTCAGCGAGCAGAACATCCCTTATCCCTATGTGGTCGACCAGGGCGACGAGCTGGCCGGTAGCGGCATTACCGCTGCCCAGCTGGCGCGAGTGTTCCCCAGCACTGACCTGTCGGCGGCAACCGACAACATCGCTGATGGCCTGTACGACTGGGACCGTGCTGAAATCATGCCACTGGCGTTGTTCGATGCCGCGCGCGTCGACTTCTCGCTACGCCGCCTGGTGCACTACACCGGCAGCGACTGGCGCCATGTACAGCCGTGGATCCTGCTGACCAACTACCACCGCTATGTCGACCAGTTCATCAGCCATGGCCTGGAACAACTGCGTGACGACCCGCGCTTCGTGCGTATGGTGCTGCCGGGCAACGTCGTGATCGAAAAGGGCATGGACCATGGCGAAACCCAGGCCCTGGTGGCCAGCGTGGTCTGGCACCGTTACCAGATGCCGGCGTACCACCTGATCGCCGCCGACGGCGATGGCGTTACCTTGGTCAACATTGGTGTGGGCCCATCCAACGCCAAGAACATCACCGACCACCTGGCCGTGCTGCGCCCGCATTGCTGGCTGATGATCGGTCACTGCGGCGGCCTGCGGCAGTCGCAGACCATCGGCGACTACGTGCTGGCACACGCCTATATGCGCCGTGACGGCATTCTCGACCGGGTCGTGCCGCCGAATATCCCGATCCCGGCCTTGGCCGAAGTGCAAATGGCCTTGCAGGAGGCCGCCGCGCAGGTCACTGGCGAGCGTGGCGAGCAGTTGAAAAAGCGCCTGCGCACCGGCACCGTGCTGACCTACGACGACCGCAACTGGGAGCTGCGCTGGGCTCAGGAACGCCCGCTGATCAACCTGTCGCGTGCCGTGGCGGTGGACATGGAAAGCGGCACCATTGCTGCCCAGGGCTACCGTTTGCGCGTGCCTTACGGCACCTTGCTGTGTGTGTCCGACAAGCCGCTGCACAGCGAGATCAAACTGCCAGGTTCGGCCAACGCCTTCTACAACCGGGCGGTCAGCCAGCACCTGAAGATCGGCATTGCTGCCCTCGACCTGCTGCGCACCGAGCTCAACTCGCTGCACTCGCGTAAACTGCGCAGCTTCGATGAGCCGCCGTTCCGCTGAGGATCCATGTCACTGCCACCCCGTAACAAGCCGCGCCGCCCCCAGGCGCGGCCTGCCGCCGGCCCGCGTCGCCAGGCCAAGGCGCCACCCGCCGAGCCGCGCCTGATCCTGTTCAACAAACCGTTCGACGTGCTGACCCAGTTCAGCGACGGTGAAGGGCGCGCGACGCTCAAGGACTTCATCGACATTCCGGGCGTATACCCGGCCGGGCGGCTGGACCGCGACAGCGAAGGCTTGCTGTTGCTGACCAACGATGGCGGGTTGCAGGCGCGGATTGCCGATCCGAAGCACAAGCTGGCCAAGACCTACTGGGTGCAGGTGGAGGGTGAGCCGAGTGACGAGCAGTTGCAGCGCTTGCGTGATGGCGTGGAGCTGAACGATGGGCCGACCTTGCCGGCTGAGGCGCGGCGCCTGGAAGAACCCGAGCTGTGGCCGCGTAACCCGCCGGTACGCTTTCGCAAGAGCGTGCCGACCAGCTGGCTGGAGCTGGTGATTCGCGAAGGGCGTAACCGCCAGGTGCGGCGCATGACGGCAGCAGTGGGCTTGCCGACCTTGCGCCTGGTGCGCGTGCGGATTGGTGACTGGGCGCTGGATGGGCTGGAGCAGGGTTGCTGGCGGGAGGTCCCTGCCAAGCTTTAGTTCAGGTCAGGGCCTGTTCGCGGGCACGCCCGCTCCCACAGGGACGGTGCAGTACTTGAAGGCTGCGCCCAACCTGTGGGAGCGGGCGTGCCCGCGAATGGCCCTGAAATGTTTTATACGCCTTCCAGAAAGCCCACCACCACGCTTTTGATGATGAAGGCCAGCACCCCCAGGCCCAGCACGAAGAACAGGATCAGCGTCCCGAACTTACCCGCCTTGGACTTTTTTGCCAGGTCCCAGACGATGAAGCCCATGAAACCGATCAACACGGTGACCAGGATGATCATCATCCATTCTTCGAATACGGCGGGATCCATCGGTGTTCTCCAGGCGGGTTGAGCGTCCGATTATACGTCGGCTGGGCAAGCAATTAACGCAGGTGGGTCAATGGCAGCTCGGTGCTGGCCAACACCTGGTTGAGCACGAAGCTCGAGCGCACGCTGGTGACGCCTTCGATACGGGTCAGGCTGCCTAGAAGCAGTTTCTGGTAGTGGTCCATGTCCGGCACCACCACTTTCAACTGATAGTCGGCATCCATGCCGGTGACCAGGCTGCACTCGAGCACCTGTGGCAGGTTGCGGATGGCGGCCTCGAATGTTTCAAAGCGCTCCGGGGTGTGGCGGTCCATACCTATCAACACATAGGCGGTCAGGCTCAGGCCCAGCTTCTTGCGGTCGAGCAGGGCCACCTGGCGCGAGATATAGCCGTCGTCCTCCAGTTGCTTGACCCGACGCGAGCATGGCGATGGCGACAGGCCGATGCGTTCGGCCAGTTCCTGGTTGGAAATGCGCGCATCGCGCTGCAATTCGGCGAGGATGCTCAGGTCGTAGCGGTCAAGTTTGCTCATGGCATTTGCCTTTTCTGTTCGGATTGCTGCGAATTATCAATCCAGGGTGAAAAATTGCGCAAGTGCTATTTATCTGAGCAATCTTCGCAATCCTCTGTCGCAACCCGTCCGGTATCTTTATCACCAGAATCACTGCCCGGACATCAGTCCACGGCGACGCGCCCTAGGCGGGCGGTCGCGGCCGGCCATCCAACAGGATCTGCAGGCCCCCGGGCTACACACCCTCCAGAAGACGGTGTGAGGTGAGCCGGCGCCACAAGTGCCGAGCACGGACGACAATTCCTGAAGGGAGGCCCTGTGGTCTCCCTTTTTTCATGTCGGGAATTTTAATTGGCCTGTGTGGTGGGCACGGTAGACTGGCGTTGGTTGCAGTTTTTTCTACCGAGAGGAACACCATGACGTCGCGCATCTGGCAGTTGGCAGGTGTTGGTTTACTGGGTTTGAGCATCAGCCTTGGGGCCTTGGCTGAAGGGCCCGGCGAGGGGCACGGTGAACGTGGCCAGCAGGTGCAAGGTGAGAGTGGACCGGGGCGCTCGCTCAACTCGCGCGACGAAGTGCGCCAGACCCAACCGCCGCGCCAGGGGTATTACCAGGACATCCCCCGCCGCCACGGTGATGATCACCACTGGCAAACCGGTGGCCCGGGGCAACGGCCCGGTGGCGACTGGCAGGGGCGCCCGGATGGCCATGGCAATGGCTGGGGGCCTGGGCCGCAGTATCGCCCAGGGCACACGGTGGATCATTTTCCTGACCGCTACTGGAAAGTACCCTACCGGGGCGCTGACTATTTCTACTCCGGGGGTTACTGGTACCGCCCGCACGGGGGCCGTTACATCGTGGTGACCCCGCCGTACGGCGTGCGGGTCAGTTATCTGCCGCCTTACGCGCGGGAAGTGTGGTTGGGTGGTGCGCTGTTCTTTCTGGTGGCCGATACCTATTACCAGTACCTGGCAGACAGCCAGGAATATGTGGTGGTCAACCCGCCGGTCGGCGTGCCGTCGCCCGTGCCGGTGGCCCCGGCAAATGGCGGGTATGACGTGGTGGCTTATCCGATGTATGGCCAGGGTCAGGAACAGCAGGAGCAGGACCGCTACCAGTGCCATCGCTGGGCGGTGAGCCAGTCGGGCTTCGACCCGGCGACGGCGACGTACGCACCGGCGGCCACTGTGCTCAGCCACTACCAGCGGGCGCTGGGGGCTTGCTTCAGTGGTCGGGGTTACAGCATCAACTGAACCCTGCAGGGGTAGGGATTAATTACCTCATACCGGGTCGGCGTGCACCATCACGTCTGCCTGTGGGTAACGCTGGCGGATCACCCGCGAGGCCTCCACGCACAAGCTATGCGCTTCATGCAGCGGCAGTTGCCCCGGCAGTTCCAGGTGCAGTTGCACAAACCACTGGTTGCCCGACACGCGCGTGCGCAGGTCATGCACGCCTTTCACGCCTGCAACGGCCAGCACCAGCGCGGTCATGTCCTCGCCAACATCGCCGGGTAAGGCCTTGTCCATCAGGATGGCCGTACTTTCGCGGGCAATCTGCAACGCGCTCCAGAGGATGTAAAAGGCGATGCCCAGGCCGAACAGCGCATCCAGCTGCGGCCAGCCAAAACGCGTCAGCAACAGGGCCAGCAGAATGCTGCCGTTGAGCAACAAGTCAGAACGGTAGTGCAGGGAATCTGCCCGTACCGCAGTGGAGCCGGTGAGCCGGATGACCTTGTACTGCAGCGCCAGCAGGGCGACCGTCAGCACCAGCGACAGCAGCATCACCGCGATACCGATGGAGGTATCACCCAGCGGTTGCGGGGTGTACAAGCGCTCGACCGCCTGTACACCGATCAGCACCGCACTGCCACCGATGAACAGCGCCTGAGCCATACCGGCCAAGGCCTCGGCCTTGCCATGGCCGAACCGGTGATCGTCGTCGGCCGGGCGCAGGGCGTAGTGCACCGCCAGCAGGTTGAGGAACGAGGCCACGGCGTCCAGTGCCGAGTCGGTCAGCCCGGCCAGCAGGCTCACCGACCCGCTCAGCCACCAGGCCAGCGCCTTGCTCAGCACCAGGATGCCGGCCACCGCCAGTGATGCGCGCGTGGCAAGGCGGAGCAGGCGCTGGTGTTCAGCCGGGGTAGTGATCATCCGTGGTCAGTGTCCTTGTGGCTCAGGCTGCCGGGACCAGGCCCAGGCTGGCCAGTTGTTCGATGCTGCCGCGGTGCTGGATCAGCCGTGGGTCGTTCAGCGGCAGGCGCTGGCCCAGTTCGCTTTCCAGAATGGCCTGCAACTTCAGGTTGTCGACCTTGCCATCGGGGCTGACGGCTTCCTGCAGTTTGGCCGGGTCAACCTGGGCAGTGCGGCCACCTGGGTAGTAAATGGCGCCGGTGGCAAAGTCGATGCCGAAGGCAATGAGCCCCGGGATCACGTAGAACAGGATACCGATGGCATCCATTGCAGCAACCACAGGGTCGATCTTGCCGCCGATCTGGCCGCGCCGGTCCGGGTAGAAAATGGTGCCGCAGGCCGTCAGTTGAGTCAGCAGGGTGGCGATGAGGGCGCCACCGATGACGCGGGTCGAGATGCGCATGTAAATCTCCGAGAAGGTGTTCAGCAGGACAAGCGAAGCGCCTGCACCTGATGTTAAGACCATGATAGAGCAGGCTGGGTTCGCCGTTATACTCGCGAGACTGCTCGAGGACCACCATGATTTCATTACCCATTGATGCTGCCTTGCCCGCCCTGCGCCAGGCTCTGGAAAACCGTGACGAAGTGGTGCTTGAAGCGCCGCCTGGCGCTGGCAAGACCACCCGCGTGCCACTGGCGCTGCTGCACGAACCGTGGCTGGCCGGGCAGAGCATCCTCATGCTCGAGCCACGGCGCCTGGCTGCGCGGGCAGCGGCCGAACGGCTGGCCAGTGAGCTGGGTGAGCAGGTTGGGGAAACGGTGGGTTACCGCATCCGTCTGGACAGCAAGGTCGGCCCGAAAACCCGTATTGAAGTGGTGACCGAAGGCATCCTCACACGCCGCCTGCAAGCCGACCCGGCGCTGGAAGGTGTGGGCCTGCTGATCTTCGACGAATTTCACGAGCGCAGCCTGGATGCCGATCTCGCACTTGCGCTGAGCCTTAACGGCCGCGAGTTGCTGCGTGACGACCCGCCACTGAAGATTCTGCTGATGTCCGCGACCCTGGAAGGCGAACGCCTGTCGCGGTTGCTGGACGATGCCCCGGTGGTCAGCAGCGAAGGCCGCATGCATCCGGTGGATATCCGCTGGGGGCGGCCGTTTCAGCCAGGCGAATTCATCGAGCCACGGGTGGTGGACAGCGTGCTGCATGCGCTGGCTGACCAGGCCGGCAGCGTGCTGGTGTTCCTGCCTGGGCAAGCCGAGATCCGCCGGGTTCACCAAAGCCTTCAGGACGCCCTGGGGGCGCGACCCGAGATTCTGCTGTGCCCGCTGCATGGCGAGCTCGACCTCAATGCCCAGCGCGCCGCTATCGACCCGCCGGCCAAGGGCCTGCGCAAGGTGGTGCTGGCCACCAACATCGCCGAAACCAGCCTGACCATCGATGGCGTGCGCGTGGTGATCGACGCAGGCCTGGCCCGAGTGCCGCGCTTCGACCCCGGCAGCGGCATGACCCGCCTGGACACCCAGCGCATTTCCCGCGCCAGTGCCACCCAGCGCGCTGGGCGTGCTGGCCGCCTGGAACCCGGCGTGTGCTACCGCCTTTGGTCCGAGGCCCAGCATGACCAGCTGGCCGCCCATGGCAGTGCCGAGATTCTCCAGGCCGACCTGGCCGGGCTGGCCCTGCAGTTGGCGCGCTGGGGTGTAACCCCCGAGCAGTTGCGCTGGCTCGACCAGCCGCCAGTTGCAGCGTACGCCCAGGCACAGGACCTGTTGGCGCGACTCAGCGCCTTCCGGCCGGGCAGCCGCGACACCCTCAGCGAACATGGCCAGGCCATGGCCGAACTGCCGGCTCACCCACGCATCGCGCACTTGTTGCTGCGGGGTCAGGATCTGGGCCTGGCACAGATGGCCTGCGATGTGGCTGCACTGCTGGGGGAGCGGGACATCCAGCGTGGCGGTGGTGCCGACTTGCACAGCCGGCTTGCGCTGGTCAGCGGTGAGAGCAAGGCAGCGCGTGGCGGCCAGGGTGGTGTGCAGCGTGCTCGTCAGCTGGCCCGGCAATACCGTGGCCTGTTGCGTGGCAAGGTCGGTGCGCCGGTCGCCGACCCGGACCACCCACGCTGGCTGGGCGCCCTGCTGGCGCTGGCCTACCCTGACCGGGTCGCCCAGCAGCGCCGGGCGGGTGGGGCGGAGTATCGGCTGGCCAACGGCCGTGCGGCCCTGTTTGGCGAAGTCGATGCATTGATGAAGTGCCCATGGCTGGTGATCGCCGACCTGGGTAGCCGCCAGGGGCAGCGTGAGGAGCGGATCTATCTGGCAGCCGAATTCGATCCGGCGTTGCTTGAGGGGGTACTGGCCGAGCAGGTCGAGCGGGTCGATATCCTCGATTGGGACGAGCGCGAGCAGGTGTTGCGCGCCGAGCGTCAGGTGAAGGTTGGCGAACTGGTCCTCAGCCGCGAGCCGCTGCCTGGGCTGGATGATGAAGCCAGGACCCGGGCGCTGCTTGGCCTGGTCCGGCGCAAAGGTTTGAACCTGCTGACCTGGACGCCGGAACTGCGGCAATGGCAGGCACGTGTGGCGCTGCTGCGTCAGCTCGACCTGCAGAAGGATGGCCACAGCGAATGGCCTGACCTGGGGGACGAAGCCCTGCTGGCCAGCCTGGAAGACTGGTTACAGCCTTACCTGAGCAAAGTATCGCGCCTCAGCCACTTTGCCGCGCTGGACTTGCCGTCGATGCTGCGCAACCTGCTGCCCTGGCCGCTGCCGCAACGCCTGGAAGAACAGGCCCCGGCGCATTTGGCCGTGCCGTCCGGCTCGAACATCCGCCTGGATTACAGCGAAACCCCGCCGATTCTTGCCGTGCGTCTGCAAGAACTGTTCGGCCTTGCCGACACCCCGCGCATCGCCAATGGCCGGCAGCAGGTCAAGCTGCACCTGCTGTCACCGGCGCGTCGGCCGGTGCAGGTGACCCAGGACCTGGCCAGTTTCTGGCGCACGACCTATGCCGAGGTGAAGAAAGACCTGAAAGGGCGATATCCGAAGCACTACTGGCCGGACGACCCTCTGGTGGCCGAGGCTACCGCCAGGGCCAAGCCGAGAGGGAGCTGATGCACACCACCGAGTGCGGCAGGCCGAAAAAATCATGCGCTGGCCACGACGTGTCAGTGGTCGTGCCATTCATCGTATTGCCCCGGCCAGTGAAGCTCGATCTGCCTGCCTCAATAGGAACGTGATCACTTCGCCTTCCTCGACGTTGAGCCAGGCTACCCACTCCCCACTCCTGTGCGGCGTATCCGTGAGGGCGCCGACCCTGTAGCCCCGCTGGTCGCGCAGATGGCAGACAAGTCCTTCATCTGTCAGCGCCAGCGGCTCGATTTTCCAGTATTCGCTAACGTCTGCATGCCAGTAGAAGCCCAGATAGCCATTGCGGCTGAATCCTAGCTTCTTGGTCTCCGGGCGCCCTGGCATGCTGATGCGGTAGTGCAGGCGATCGTTGGTCCGCGAGTGGTAATGAAAGTCCATCACCGGCGACTCCTGCCTACCTCCCGCCTGCAACCAGTCATCCTCGGGGCTAATGCCCCAGCCGAATTTGTCTGTACTGCGGCTGAGGCGCAGCGGGATGTCTCGGTCGACGGCGCGCATGTACAGTTGGCCGCGAAATGACCGGGCGTACCCTGCCTTGATGGTTTCGTTCATGGTGCACTCCTTGAATGGCGTTGAGGGTGTGCACTCTGGCGCCAAGGCTGGGCAGCCGGCAGATCGAAAACATTCCCCGGTGGCCTCAGGTGCTGGCTTCACCTTCCAGCAACATGAACAGGCGGTACAGCACCACGGTGCTGAACAGCTGCAGGAAGCCGCTGAGGCTGTCCATGGCCAGTTCCATCCCGGGTGATGGCTCGGGGAAGGCCATCAACAGCAGCCCGTCGATCAGCCATATCGGTGCCAGCACGCCTAACACGCAGATCATGATGCGCATGAAATGCCCGGTGGTCATGCTTGCGCTTTCGCGCATCGCCTGCACCACCGGCCGGCCGCGCAGCACCAGCAGGTACTCGGCGAACACCAGGTTGATCATGATCCACACCCCCGGGAAGATGAACAGCGCCAGGCCGGCCATGATCAGTAGCGAGCTGATCAGGATCAGCAGGGCCAGTTGCGGCCACAGTTGAAGGGCGCGGGCGAACAGGTCGCGCTTGGCGATTTCCTGGCCGTTGCTGCGTGTGTCCAGGTACAGGATCAGGGCTGCGCTGTACAGCGGGTAGAACAACAGGCTGACCAGCATGCCGTAGGCCGGTGATGCCTGGTCGCCCAGCTGCCGGTCCAGCAATTGGGTGAGCAGGGCTTCCACCACCACCAACGGCAGGCACAGCTGGAGGATGTTTGGCAGGTGACGGCGGAAGAAGTACAGGGAGTCGCGCAGAACGCTCAGCGGATTCATCAGTCAACATCGCATGGCAGTAAAAACAGGGGCCTAACTTTAGCCCAAAGCGGGCCTGGAGCTGTCACTTGCTGAAAAAAGTTTCACCGCAGCAGTGATTGAATCCCGCGCCTGTACGCCCCATCTTTGACGCTGTCCGATGTCCCGCTACCCCACGAGGTCGCCCCATGAACACTGAAGAACAAACCCTGATCGACGGCCTGTTCGGCCGCCTCAAGCAAGCCGAAGACCCAAGCCAGCCGCGTGACGCGCAAGCCCAGGCGTGCATCGAGCAGCACGTGCGTCAGCAACCGGCGGCGCCTTACTACATGGCCCAGGCGATTTTGGTACAGGAGGCCGCGATCAAGCGCCTCGACGAACAGAACAAGCAGCTGCAAGCCGAGCTGCAGCAGGCCCGTGCCCAGGCTCAGGCGGCACAAGCCGCCAGCAGTGCGCCGAGCAATGGCGGGGGTGGCTTCTTGTCCAGCATCTTTGGTTCGGGTGGGCGCAACGCAGCCCCGGCGGTGCAGCCACAGCGTCCTTCGGCGCCCCCTGTAGCGTCCGGTGGTGGCTGGCGCGAGCCGTCGGCACCTGGTTTCGCCCAGCCTCAGGCGCCGCAGCCTGGCTATGGCGCCGCGCCTGCGCGCAGTGGGGCCAGCAGCTTCCTTGGCGGGGCCATGCAGACCGCCGCCGGTGTGGCCGGTGGTGTGCTGCTGGCGCAGGGTATCAGCAGCCTGTTCAACCACAACTCGCAACCGGAAGAAGTGGTCGAGGTCATCAAGGAAGAGCCGGCGCCAGCCAGCGACAGTGGCGGCTGGAACGACCAGGGCGGGCAGCAGCAAGTGGCTGACAACGGTGGCTGGGGCAGTGACCAGGGTGGATACGCCGACGGTGGTTTTGGCAGCGATGACGGCGGGTTCTTCTCGGACGACGATTCTTACGTCTGACAGGTCTGGCATACTGCTGGCATTTCCGGGGGCGCTTTGCGCCCCTTCGCGGGCACGCCCGCTCCCACAGGTGTACGTGCGATACCTGTGGGAGCGGGCGTGCCCGCGAAGGGCTGCGCAGCAGCCCCCCGGCACCCCAGGCCAAAAATGAGGTTCCCAGGTGAAAAAGATCGCGCTGTTCGCCGATGTGCAGAACCTCTATTACACCGTGCGCCAGGCCCACGGCTGCCATTTCAACTACACCGCCCTGTGGGCCGATGTCAGCCGCGAAGGCCAGATCGTCGAGGCCGTGGCCTATGCCATCGACCGTGGCGACAGCAAACAGCAGCAGTTCCAGCAGATCTTGCGCAACCTCGGTTTCGATGTGCGCCTCAAACCGTTCATCCAGCGCAGTGATGGCTCGGCCAAAGGTGACTGGGATGTGGGCATTACCCTGGATGTGATCGACGCGGCCAGCCGGGTCGACCAGGTGGTGCTGGCCTCCGGCGACGGTGATTTCGACTTGCTGCTGGAGCGGGTAATCCAGCGCCATGGCACCGAAGCGGTGGTGTATGGCGTGCCGGGGCTGACGGCGTTGTCACTGATCCGTGCTGCCACCCGCTACGTGCCCATCGAAGGCGCGCTGTTGCTCAAACACTAAGGTCTTTTCATGGAACGTATCGCTGTCATCGACTTTGAAACCACCGGCATTTCCCCCGGTACCGGCTGCCGTGCCACCGAGGTGGCGGTGGTAATGCTTGAGGGTGGGCGCATTGTCGAGCGCTACCAGAGCCTGATGAACGCTGGCGTGCCGGTGCCGGCCTTCGTCGCAGGGCTGACCGGCATTACCACCGCCATGCTGCGCAGTGCGCCGCCGGTGGAGAAAGTGATGAACGAGGTGGCCGAGTTCGTCGGTGGCACCCCATTGTTGGCGCACAACGCTGCTTTCGACCAGAAGTTCTGGGACTACGAGCTTAGCCGTATTGGCCGCAGCCGCAGCCAGCCCTTCGCGTGTTCCCTGTTGCTGTCACGGCGCCTGCTGCCCGCCGCGCCGAACCACAAGCTGGGCACTTTGACACGCTGGGCTGGGTTGCCGGACACGGGGACCGCGCACCGGGCCATGGCCGATGCCGAAATGGCCGCCAACCTGCTGCAGTATCTGGCGGGTGTATTGCGCCAGGACCACGGGGTTCAGCAACTGTCGCACGAGCTGCTTTGCCGGCTGCAGAAAACCCCGGCTGCGAAGCTGCGCGAAGCGCTGGCCAAGTACTGCAGGGATTAGCCAGTGAACGTCGGGGGGAGGGTCGCCTACGTCGAACGCACCAGAATTGTGCCGCTCAATTGAACCCGTTCTGTAACGTCCCTTCACCCAGACAGGCCGTTAAACTGAGGCACCCGTAAACGGATTTCGAGTTTCCCCCATGCCTGCCTCCCGTCGTTTCCCGCTGCTGCTGATTGGCGCCTTCCTGGCCCTGTATCTGGTCTGGGGTTCTACTTACCTGTTCATTCGCATCGGCGTCGAGAGCTGGCCTCCGATGCTCATGGCCGGTGTGCGCTTCCTGATCGCCGGTGGCCTGCTGTACGGCTTCCTGCGTTGGCGCGGCGTGCCGGCCCCTACCTGGCCACAATGGCGGGCGGCAGGGGCGATCGGTTTCTTGTTGCTCAGCTGTGGCAACGGCGGGGTGACCGTGGCCGAGCATGCCGGCGTGGCTTCGGGCGTGGCGGCTTTGGCGGTGGCGACGGTGCCGCTGTTCACCTTGCTGTTCGGCCTGTTGTTCGGGCACCGCAATTCGAAGCTGGAGTGGGCGGGGATAGCCCTTGGGCTGGTGGGCATCGGCCTGCTGAACCTGGGCTCCAACCTGCAGGCAAGCCCGATAGGTGCAGCGCTGATCATCTTCGCGGCGGCGTCCTGGGCGTTTGGCTCGGTGTGGAGCAAGACCTTGCCGCTGCCCCAGGGGCCGATGGCCAGCGCAGCGGAAATGCTGGTCGGGGGTGCGGTGCTGTTGCTGGGCAGTGTGCTATCGGGCGAACGCATGACACAGCTGCCGACCGCCGCTGGCTGGGGGGCGCTGGCCTACCTGGTGTTCTTCGGCTCGATCCTGGCGTTCAGTGCCTACATGTACCTGCTCAAGCACGTGCGCCCGGCAGCGGCCACCAGCTACGCCTACGTCAACCCGGCGGTGGCGGTGCTGCTGGGTATCGTCTTTGCCGGTGAGCAGATTGGCGCTGAAGAGTGTGTGGCGATGGCAGTGATCATCGGCGCGGTGGTGCTGATCGGCCTGCCGCAGTGGCGCAAGGCGCCTGAACCTGTACAACCGTTGAAAGGTGAAATCTGCAAGTAGGCAGGGGCGATGCGGTAAACTTGCCGCCTTCGCTGAACCCCCTGACGGTATTGCCATGAATTTCGCCAAACTCGGCCTGATCGAACCGCTGCTGCGCACGCTGCAGCAACTGGACTACACCACCCCGACCCCGGTGCAGGCCAAAGCCATCCCCGCCGTGCTGGCCGGCCGCGACCTGATGGCCGCAGCCCAGACCGGTACCGGCAAGACCGCAGGCTTTGCCCTGCCTGTGCTGCAGCGCCTGGCGCTGGAGGGCGAGAAGGTGGCCAGCAACTCGATCCGCGCCTTGGTGCTGGTACCCACTCGCGAGCTGGCCGAGCAGGTGCACAACAACGTGCGCGAATACGCCGAGAACCTGCCGCTGACTACTTACGCGGTGTATGGCGGGGTCAGTATCAATCCACAGATGATGCGCCTGCGCCGGGGTGTCGACCTGCTGGTGGCTACCCCTGGCCGCTTGCTCGACCTGTTCCGGCAGAACGCCGTGAAGTTCAACCAGGTGCAGACCCTGGTGCTGGATGAAGCCGACCGCATGCTTGACCTGGGCTTTGCCGAAGAGCTGCAGTCGGTGTACGCGGCACTGCCGCGCAAGCGCCAGACGCTGCTGTTTTCCGCCACTTTCTCTGATCAGATTCGCATGCTGGCGGGGCTGGCGCTGAATGACCCGCTCAGTATCGAAGTGAGCCCGCGCAACGCCACGGCCACCAGCGTCAAGCAGTGGCTGGTGCCTGTGGACAAGAAGCGCAAGGCCGACCTGTTCTGCCACCTGCTGCGCAAGCAGCGCTGGAAGCAGGTGCTGGTGTTCGCCAAGACCCGCAATGGCGTCGATCAGCTGGTGGAGCGCTTGCTGGCCGAAGGCGTGAATGCCGACGGCATCCACGGTGATCGCCCACAGGCGACCCGCCAGCGTGCGCTGGACAGCTTCAAGGCCCGTGAGGTGCAAGTGCTGGTGGCGACCGATGTGGCGGCCCGCGGCCTGGATATCGATGACTTGCCGCTGGTCGTCAACCTCGACCTGCCGATCGTTGCCGAAGACTACGTGCACCGCATCGGGCGTACCGGGCGGGCGGGCAACAAGGGCGAGGCGATTTCGCTGGTGTGTGCGGATGAAGTGCAACTGCTGGCGGCTATCGAGGTGCTGACCCGGCAGACCCTGCCGCGTCATGAAGAGCCGGATTTCATCCCCGAGCACCGGGTGCCGATGACCGATGCCAGTGGGCAGGTTATCAAGAAACCGAAGAAGCCCAAGAAACCGAAAGAAAACAGCGCCAAGCGCGGGCTGGGGCGTTGGATGGACAGCACTGAAGCCGGCAGTGCGGAACCGGCGGTGAAGGCTGTACGCAAGGTGCCGAGCTTCAATGGTGGGCCGCGCAAGCGCAAGCCTTGAGGTTTTGGGGCCGCTTTGCGGCCCTTTCGCGACGCAAGGCCGCTCCCGCATGAGCCCGGCAATCTGTCAGGAAGCCCGCACCCAATCCGCCGCTGCCCGTCCGGCGCGCAAGCCGCTGGCAAAGCATGCTGTCAGCAGATAGCCCCCGGTCGGCGCCTCCCAGTCCAGCATTTCGCCGGCACAGAACACCCCCGGTATGCCCTTGACCATCAACCCCTCATCCAGGCCCTCGAAGCGTACTCCGCCGGCGCTGCTGATCGCTTCATCCAGCGGCCGTGTGCGTACCAGGGTGATGGGCAATGCCTTGATGGCCCGAGCCAACGCATCAACGTCGGCAAAGGTCGCCTGATCGGTCAGCTCGCGCAGCAGCGCCGCCTTGACCCCATCAATCCCCAGCTGGCTCTGCAGGTGCTTGGCCATGGAGCGTGAACCGCGGGGTTTGGCCAGCGCCTGGGCAATCTTGTCCACAGGCTTGTCCGGCAGCAGATCCAGCAACAGCACCCCGCGGCCTTCACGGTGGATGGCCTCGCGGACCGGTGCCGACCAGGCATACACCAGGCTGCCTTCCACGCCTTGAGCGGTGAGAATGAACTCGCCCTTGCGCGGTGCGCTGCCCGGGACGCTGAGGGCGATGTTCTTCAGCGGTGCGCCCGCGAACTTGTCCTTGAGTAGCGCGCTCCAGCCCGCTACTTCAAAACCGCAGTTGCTCGGCTGCAAAGGCGAGATATCCACAGCCCGTTCTGCCAGCAGCGGTTGCCAGCTGCCGTCAGAACCCAGGCGCGCCCAGCTGGCACCACCCAGCGCCAGCACCACGACCGAGGCTTTCACCTGACGCTCGCCCTGTGGATAAGCAATGCGCAAGCTGCCATCGGTGTTCCAGCCCAACCAGCGATGGCGGGTGTGGATAACTACCCCGTTGTCGCGCAGGCGCTTGAGCCAGGCACGCAGCAACGGTGCGGCTTTCATGTCGGTGGGGAACACCCGGCCGGAGGTGCCGACGAAGGTTTCGATGCCCAAACCATGAATCCACTGGCGCAGCGCGTCAGCATCGAAGTCGCGTAGCAGGGCCCCGATTTCGCCTTGGCGTTCGGCATAGCGTGCCACGAACGCCGGGTAGGGCTCGGAATGGGTGATGTTCATGCCGCCGACGCCCGCCAGCAGGAACTTGCGGCCCACTGAAGGCATGGCATCGAACACCTCGACCGCCAGGCCTGCCTTGGCCAGTGCTTCGGCAGCCATCAGGCCGGCGGGGCCGCCACCGATGACGACAGCGGGGGGAGGGGATGCGGGGGTCAGATCGGGCATGGTGGGCAGCAGGCTGTGGAAAAGAGGCGCATTCTACCGCAGCGCTGCCCATGGAAGCACTGATCAAAAAATAGCCAGTGTTATGCAGGCCTTGCCAGTAAAGGGCTACAGCGCCTTTCGCGCAGGTTATCCACAAGCGGTTCCACAGTCATTGTGAACAACCTATGACACGTGCCGCGCTGTGGTGAAGGATGCCGTGGCGTCTGGCCAAGGCTGTGCGGTCCTTGCTGTAGCCTCCGCCGATCACGCCCATCACCGGGATGTCGCGGCCCAGGCAGTGGCGCAGCACGGCTTCGTCACGGGCGGCAACGCCTGCGTCGGTCAGTTGCAGGTAGCCCAGGGCGTCGTCCTTGTGCACGTCGACACCGGCGTCATACAGCACCAGGTCGGGTTGATAAAGCGGCAACAGGTAGTTGAGGGCGTCGTCCACCACCTTCAGGTAGGCAGTGTCGCCCATGCCTCGGGGCAGGGGGATGTCCCAGTCGCTTTGTGCCTTGCGGGCGGGGAAGTTCTGCTCGCAGTGCAGCGACACGGTGATGGCCTCGGGCGTGTCGTGCAGGATGCGCGCGGTGCCGTCACCCTGGTGCACGTCGCAGTCGAAGATCAGCACCCGGTGTACCCGGCCTGCTTCCAGCAGGTAGCGGCTGATGACCGCCAGGTCGTTGAAAATGCAGAAGCCGGCGGGGTGGTCGTAATGGGCGTGGTGGGTGCCACCGGCGAGGTGGCAGGCGATGCCGTGCTGCAGCGCCATCTCGGCAGTCAGCAGTGAGCCACCGACAGCGCGCACGGTACGCCGGGCCAGGGCCTCGCTCCAGGGCAGGCCGAGGCGGCGCTGGTCCTCGCGCGACAGCTCGCCGTTCATGTAGCGCTCGATGTAGCTGCGGTCATGGGCCAGGGCGAGGATGTCGTTGGGGCAGATCTCCGGGCGCAGCAGGGCCTGGTCGGTGGTCAGCCCGCTGCCGACCAGGTGGTCGTGCAGCAGGCGGAACTTGTCCATCGGGAAGCGGTGTTCAGCGGGGAACTCCGGGCTGTAATCTTCGTGGTAGATCAGCGGCAACGGCATGGATGGGGTCGCAATCAGGGCCAGTGCTGATCTTGCCATGACGGGTGACTGCAATGGGAGTACCTGTTTCTTGCGCCGGTACCGCTCCCACAGAGGCTATTTTCCTGTGCTGGCCAATACGCGTTGCCAGTCCGGTTCGTTCAAGCGCCCCAGGATACGTGCCTTGCCATTGCCATCCACCGATACGAACAGGGCGCTGGCATAGTTGCTTTGACGTTCGCCGCCAGCAACGTGCTGCTGGCGGGCAAAGTGGTCGATGCAGCCGTTGTGAGTCACCAGCACCAGGTTGTAGCCCGCGCGTTTGTGTGCAAGCGCTTCGTTGGCGAACTGGCTGTCGCAGCTTTCGAGCCAGTCCTCGCTGGCCACCGCCTGACCCAGTATGAAGTGCGCGGTTTGCCGGGTGCGCAGTTTCGGGCTGCTGAGCAGGTCGGCTTTGTTCAGGCCCAGCTGGTGCAGCCCTTGGCCAACGCGGGCAGCGGCCTGGCTGCCGCTCAGGGTGATCCCCGTGGGGTCGTCCAGGCAGGGGCCGGGGGCGCTGTCGCAGCGTTCGGCGTGGCGGATCATCACGATCACCGCACCGTCGGCCCAGTCCTGCAGCAGGCCGCTGTCACTCAGTTGTTGCTCGTTGCCAAGGTCCACGATATGCGTCCTCGTCGCCAGCCAGGTGGTCAACGCCGCCACGACCATGCACAGGCCCAGGGCGGTTCCGACGGCTTTGCGAGTCAGGCGTCGCTTGCGCCGGGCATGAATGGCGGGGTGCCCCAGGGTGTTGCTAGATAGCATGCGTTGCTCCGTTGGCAGTGCCGCGGCTGGCGCGGTGGTGGATGGCGGCATCCTGCCAAGCGGCCTGTCGGGGGCCGGTGAAGGGCGTGTGAAAATTGCATTTGGCGGCTGCCGGCTGGGTGAAACCTGCGCCCGCGCCTACGCTGTAAACTGCAAGGCGGTAAACCGGAGCAGGCCCGATGACCCCCATCCTCGAACTGGAAAGCGCACGGCTGGTGCTGCGCCAATGGCATGACGATGACTTGCGCGAGTTCGCCGCACTGTGCGCCGACCCACAGGTGATGCGCTACTTTCCGGCGCCGCTGACGCGCGTTGAGGCGGCTGCGTTGATCGGCCGCGTGCGTGGGCATTTCAATGAGTACGGTTTTGGTTTGTGGGCCCTGGAGCGCAAGGACAGTGGCGCGTTCATCGGCATGACCGGGTTGCTCAATGTCAACTTCGACGCGCCTTTTGCCCCGGCGGTGGAAATCGGCTGGCGTCTGGCACGTCGCCACTGGGGCCTGGGCTTTGCCAGCGAGGCGGCGTGGACCTGCCTGCGTTGTGCTTTCGCCCAATTGCGCCTGGAAGAAGTGGTGTCGTTCACTAGCGAGAGCAACCTGCCGTCGCAGAAGGTGATGCAAGCCATCGGCATGCAGCAGGACCTGAACGGCAGCTTCGAACACCCCCGCCTGGCCGAGGGCCACCCGCTGCGCCCGCACGTGCTGTACCGCATCGACCGCGCACACTGGGAGCGCACCCTGCGCGCCTGAATGCACGGCCATGCCCGGCGCGAATGACAAACGCTGTATCATTTGCCTACTTGGAAGGCGCTTGCCCGTAACACGTTCAGCGCCTGTGAAATCGAGCGCCGCTCGGGCGGCGCATCGCGAGCTAGGCTCGCTCCTACGGAGAACCGCCGATGAGTCATGTGTTGGACGACCTGGTCGACCTGTTGAGCCTCGAATCCATCGAGGAGAACCTGTTCCGTGGACGTAGCCAGGACCTGGGCTTCCGCCAGCTTTACGGTGGCCAAGTGCTGGGCCAGTCGTTGTCGGCTGCCAGCCAGACAGTGGAGGACGCGCGCCATGTGCATTCGTTGCACGGCTACTTCCTGCGCCCGGGCGATGCCAGCCTTCCAGTGGTGTACTCGGTAGACCGCGTGCGCGATGGCGGCAGCTTCAGTACACGACGGGTGACGGCGATCCAGAAGGGCCAGACCATCTTCACCTGCAGTGCATCGTTCCAGTACGACGAGGAAGGGTTCGAGCACCAGGCGCAAATGCCTGAGGTGGTCGGCCCGGAAAACCTGCCCACCGAGGTGGAGCTGGCCCGCG
This sequence comes from Pseudomonas sp. TYF_14, assembly GCF_043105275.1. Taxonomy (NCBI): domain Bacteria; kingdom Pseudomonadati; phylum Pseudomonadota; class Gammaproteobacteria; order Pseudomonadales; family Pseudomonadaceae; genus Pseudomonas; species Pseudomonas sp. TYF_14. Next base: position 84,166 of record NZ_JBICLK010000086.1, on the reverse strand, counting down.
CCATGGCCGACCAGTTGCCCGAGCGCATTCGCGACAAGGTGCTGTGTGCCAAGCCGATTGAGATCCGCCCGGTCACCGAGCGCGACCCGTTCAACCCCAAGCCGGGCGACCCGGTGAAGTACGCCTGGTTCCGCGCCGACGGCAACCTGCCTGACGTGCCTGCCCTGCACAAGTACATGCTGGCCTACGCCTCGGACTTCGGCCTGCTGACCACGGCGTTGCTGCCCCATGGCAAATCGGTGTGGCAGCGCGACATGCAGATCGCCAGCCTCGACCATTCGCTGTGGTTTCACGGCAACCTGCGCGCCGACGAGTGGCTGCTGTACGCCACCGACAGCCCCTGGGCGGGCAATTCTCGTGGTTTCAGCCGCGGCAGCATCTTCAACCAGGCCGGGCAACTGGTGGCGTCGTCGGCCCAGGAAGGCCTGATTCGCTATCGCAAGGACTGGGCATGAGCCTGGGCGAGGTGCGCAACTGGGTGTTCGACATGGACGGCACCCTGACCGTGGCCGTGCACGACTTCGCCGCCATTCGGGTGGCGCTGGACATCCCGGCCGAACACGACATCCTCACCCACCTAGCGGCCTTGCCGGCAGAGGAAGCGGCGGCCAAGCATGCCTGGTTGCTGGCGCACGAAAGGGACCTGGCAACGGCCTCCACGGCGGCCACCGGGGCGGTGGAGCTGGTGCGCGAGTTGGCCGGGCGCGGGTGCCGGCTGGGTATTCTGACCCGCAATGCGCGTGAGCTGGCGCATGTAACGCTGGAGGCCATCGGCCTGGCGGACTGCTTCCCGGTGGAACACATTCTCGGGCGTGACGAGGCTGCGCCCAAGCCGAGCCCGGATGGGCTGCTGAAGATTGCCAGCGCCTGGGGCGTGACGCCGAGCGAACTGGTGATGGTGGGGGATTACCGCTTTGACCTGGACTGTGGGCGGGCGGCGGGGGCGCGCACGGTGCTGGTGAACCTGCCGGACAACCCCTGGCCAGAGCTGGTGGATTGGCATGCGGCGGATTGCCGGGCGCTGAAGGTGATGCTGGGCTGACGCTTGTGTTGGCAATGCGGGCCTCTTCGCGGGCATGCCCGCTCCCACAGGTATTGCGCAAGTCTCGGGTCCTTTGGTGCCCCTGTGGGAGCGGGCGTGCCCGCGAAAGGGCCGGATCTGTCTATGCTCAACCCCATTCTTTGCTCTGATACGGAGACCCACCCATGAGCAGCAAGGCCATCTACGTACAACCCGGCGGCGGCTACGACAAGGTCGAGGTCGGCACCTGCGAGGCCCAGGCCCCCCAGGCCGGCGAGATTACCGTGCGCCTGCACGCCAGTTCCCTCAACTACCACGATTTTGCCGTGGTCAGCGGCATGTGGGGCCCGAGCGAGCGGCGCATCCCCATGGCCGATGGCGCCGGCGAGGTGGTTGCGGTGGGGGCTGGCGTCACTGAGTTCCAGGTCGGCGACAATGTGGTCAGCACCTTCTTCCCCGACTGGCTCGATGGCCAGGCCAACGTCGAGGGCTTTGCCCGGGTGCCCGGCGACGGCATCGATGGCTACGCCCGTGAACAGGTGACTGCCCGCGCCACCGCCTTCACCCTGGCACCCCAGGGTTTCAGCCATGCCGAGGCTGCCACCCTGACCACCGCCGGCCTTACCGCCTGGCGGGCGCTGATGAGCGATGATCACCTCAAGCCCGGCGACACGGTGCTGGTGCAAGGTACCGGCGGTGTGTCGATTTTCGCCCTGCAGTTCGCCAAGCTGGCGGGCGCGACCGTGATCGCCACCTCGTCCAGCGATGCCAAGCTGGAGCGCCTGAAGGCCCTGGGTGCCGACCACCTGATCAACTACAAGAGCACCCCGGCCTGGGGTGAGAAGGTGCGCGAGCTGACAGGCAACCGCGGTGTCGATCATGTGATTGAAGTGGGCGGCCCGGCGACACTGGAGCAGTCGATGATTGCTGCGCGCATTGGCGGGCATGTTTCGCTGATCGGCATCCTTACCGGGGTGGCCGGGCAGTTGCCGCTGGTGCAGGCGCTGGTGCGGCAGATTCGGCTGCAAGGGGTGCTGGTTGGCAGCCGAGCGCAGCAGCAGGCGATGGTGCGGGCGATCGACGCCAACGGCCTGCGGCCGGTGGTGGACAAGCATTTCGAGCTGGAACAGATCGTCGAGGCGTTCCGTTACCAGGAGAGCAACCGGCATTTCGGCAAGATCTGCCTGACCTGGTGAAGTGAGGGCAGGGTAGCTGGATGTAACGGCCCACCCTGCACGCCAATATACTCGTCTTACACTGCCTGACAGTCAGTCCGGCAGTAGCCGGTCGCGGCTGTTGGACAGGTGCAGGCACACTGCCGCCCGCGCGGCATCCGGGTCTTGTCGGCGAATGGCATTGAGGATCGCCTCATGCTCCAGGTTGGCCAGGTACGCTTGCCGCGCCAGCTTGGCCCCCGCGCGCTCGGCCAGGGCCATGCGGTTGCGCGGGATCAGGCCGTTACCCAGTTGCAGCAGCATCTCGGTGAAATACAGATTGCCGGTGGCCTCGGCAATCAGCAGGTGAAAGCGCCGGTCGGCTTCGATGCAGCTGTCGCCGGCAGCGGCCAGGTCCTGATAGTCATCCAGCGCCTGGCGCATGCGCGCCAGTTGCCCCTCATCACGACGCAGTGCGGCCAGCGCGGCAGCCTGGCCCTCAAGGCCAATACGCAGCTCCAGCAGATCGCGCACATTCGCCGCGCTCTCCGCCGCAACGCGCAGGCCGGCCTGGGCCTGGCGTTCCATCACGAACGTACCGATCCCGTGGCGCGGCTCCACCAGCCCAGAGGCCTGCAGCTTCGACAAGGCTTCGCGAACCACCGTGCGGCTGACCCCGTGCTCGCGCACCAAGGTGTTTTCCGAAGGCAGTTTGTCGCCTGGTTTGAAGGTGCCCAGCAAAATCTGCTGGGTCAGGCTGGAAACCAGGTCGTGGGCACGGCTGTGGCCGCGTTTGCGCGCGTGTTCGGGTTCCATGTGTGATCCGGTTCTTGATTGGCTTGTACGACAAGTTAATCGATAGAAATATTTTTTGCCGATTTTTCGCGCATCCAATTCAGCATGTAGTTGAGCTGTTTTTGCGCGTTAGGATCAAATTGGCATTATGGCAGCTTGTATTTTGCTATTTTGCCGACGTTAATGATCTTGTCGTACAACCTCGCTGCGAATAAGCTCCTCCCCACTGCCATGTCAGACAACCCGACCCGCACAAAAACAATTAGTGGGAGATCCGCAAGTGAACGACACCCTCGCTCCGTCTGCCCGGCATGAAGGCGACGCGTTGGCCAGTGCCGTGGCCAAGGTCAAGCGCCACGTCCTGCCGCTGTTCGTCATCATGTTCATCGTCAACTACCTCGACCGCGTCAACATTGGCTTCGTCCGCCCGCACCTGGAAAGCGACCTGGGCATCAGCGCTGCGGCCTATGGCTTTGGTGCCGGGCTGTTCTTCATCGGTTACGCGCTGTTCGAAGTCCCTTCGAACATGCTGCTGCAAAAGGTCGGTGCCCGGCTGTGGCTGACCCGTATCATGTTCACCTGGGGGCTGGTGGCCACGGCCATGGCCTTCGTGCAGAACGAAACCCAGTTCTACGTGCTGCGTTTTCTGCTCGGTGTTGCCGAAGCAGGCTTCTTTCCTGGAGTGATCTACTACTTCACCCGCTGGCTGCCGGCGGCAGAACGCGGCAAGGCGATTGCCATCTTCCTCAGTGGCTCGGCGCTGGCTTCGTTGATTTCCGGGCCGCTGGCCGGGGCGTTGATGCAGATCCAGGGCCTGGGCCTGCATGGCTGGCAGTGGATGCTGTTCATTGAAGGCATGGCCTCGGTGGCGCTGTGCTTCTTTGTGTTCTTCTGGCTCGACTCGAAGCCGCAGGACGCCAAGTGGCTGAGCAAGGCCGAGCAGGACGCGCTAGTCGCCACCATCGACCGCGAGCAGCAAGCGCGTGAGGCCATCGGCGCGGTCAGGCCGTCGGCCTGGAGCCTGCTCAAGGACCGCCAGATCGTGCTGTTCTGCCTGATCTACTTCTGCATCCAGCTGACCATCTATGCCGCCACCTTCTGGCTGCCCAGCATCATCAAGCGCATGGGCGACCTCAGTGACATGCAAGTCGGTTTCTTCAACTCGATCCCTTGGCTGATCTCGATCCTGGCCATGTACGCCTTCGCCGCCGGTTCCGCGCGCTGGAAGTTCCAGCAGGCCTGGGTGGCAGGCGCCCTGCTGGTTGCTGCCACGGGCATGTTCATGTCCACCACGGGTGGGCCGGTGTTCGCCTTCGTCGCCGTGTGCTTCGCCGCGATCGGCTTCAAGTCAGCGTCGTCACTGTTCTGGCCGATCCCCCAGGGCTACCTGGACGCCCGCATCGCTGCGGCGGTGATTGCCCTGATCAACTCGGTCGGCAACCTCGGCGGTTTCGTTGCCCCCACCACCTTCGGCTTGCTGGAGCAGCAGACCGGTTCGATCCAGGGCGGGCTGTACGGCCTGGCGGTGACCTCGGTGCTGGCGGCGATTGCCATCTTCTTCGTACGCACTCGCCCCAAGGGCGCCCCTTCCGATGACCTCATGGCCCCTTCGGCCCTGGGCCAGACCCACTGATGACTGCGAGACAACCCTCATGAATATGCAGACCCTTCACACCAGCACCCCGGTGGTCGCCGACCTGCGCGTGGTCCCCGTGGCCGGCCATGACAGCATGCTGCTCAACCTCAGTGGCGCCCATGGTCCGTTCTTCACCCGCAACGTGGTGGTGCTGCGCGACAGCGCCGGCAATACCGGCCTGGGCGAAGTGCCCGGCGGCGAGAAGATTCGCCAGACCCTGGAGGACGCCCGCAGCCTGGTGGTCGGCCAGCCGATCGGCCATTACCAGCGCGTGCTCAATGCCATGCGCCAGACCTTCGCCAACCGCGACTCGGCGGGCCGCGGCCTGCAGACCTTCGACCTGCGCATCACCGTGCATGCGGTGACGGCCATCGAGTCGGCGTTGCTCGACCTGCTCGGCCAACACCTGAACGTGCCGATGGCAGCATTGTTGGGCGAGGGGCAGCAACGCGATGCGGTGAAGATGCTCGGCTATCTGTTCTACATCGGCGACCGTCAGCAGACCGACCTGGCCTACCGCAACGAAGCCGACAGCGATGACGACTGGTTCCGCCTGCGCCATGAAAAGGCCCTGACCCCGGAAGCAGTGGTGCGGCTGGCCGAGGCCGCTAAGGCGCGCTATGGCTTCAGCGACTTCAAGCTCAAGGGCGGCGTGCTGCGCGGTGAAGAAGAGATGGAGGCTGTGACAGCGCTGGCCGAACGCTTCCCCGAAGCGCGCATCACGCTCGACCCCAATGGCGCGTGGTCGCTGAAGGAGGCCATCGCCCTGTGCCGTGACAAGCACGATGTGCTGGCCTACGCCGAAGACCCGTGCGGCGCCGAGAACGGTTACTCGGGCCGCGAGGTGATGGCCGAGTTCCGCCGCGCCACCGGGCTGCCCACCGCGACCAACATGATCGCTACCGACTGGCGACAGATGGGCCATGCCATTCAGTTACAGTCGGTGGACATTCCGCTGGCCGACCCGCACTTCTGGACCTTGCAGGGTTCGGTACGGGTGGCGCAGATGTGCAACGACTGGGGCCTGACGTGGGGGTCGCACTCGAACAACCACTTCGACATTTCGCTGGCGATGTTCACCCAGGTGGCGGCTGCTGCGCCGGGGGATATCACTGCGATCGATACGCACTGGATCTGGCAGGATGGCCAGCGGCTGACGCGTGATCCGCTGCGCGTTGTCGATGGGCATGTGCGGGTACCGGCGCGGCCGGGCCTGGGCGTGGAACTGGACGAAGACCAGCTGGCCAAGGCCCATGAGTGCTACCGCAACATGGGGCTGGGTGCGCGGGATGACAGCGTGGCGATGCAGTTCCTGATTCCGGGTTGGAGCTTCGATAACAAACGGCCTTGCCTGGTACGGTAAGGCGGCTGGCCGCTTCCACCGGGATTGCGCAAGATTCTAGAAATTGAGCAAGCCAGTTGTTTCCCCAGGTACTGCATCAGCCTCAAGCCTGCGGGGGCACCTGTGGGAGCGGGCTTGTCCCGCGAAGAATTCAACACAGTGCATGGCACCGGCTCCGCCGGTGTTCGCGGCTAAAGCCACTCCCACAGGGATTGCACCTGGCTTCAGGCTGGTGTGGGGCCTGTGGGGGTGGCAGCCCTCAAGCGGCTTCAAAAAAGGCCCGCGCCATTGCAACGAAAGACCCCAGCACCGGGTTGGGGTTGTCCCGGCAGAACGCCAGGAAGATTTCTGCCTGTTGCTCCATCCCCTCCAACGGCCGGAATACCACCTGCTCCAGGCGCAGTGCCTGGGCAGAGGCCGGCACCACGGCACAGCCCAGTCCCACATTGACCAGGCCCAGAATCGAATGAGTCTGACCCAACTGGTGCAGGTAGCGCGGCTGCACTTCGTGCCGCGCAAACAGGTTGGCAATACGGTCATGGAAGTACCGCCCTTCGTTGGCGCTGTACATCACGAACGGCTGCTGGTCGAAGTCGCTGGGTGTCAGCCGTTCGTGGTTCGCCAGCGCGTGCCCGGCGGGCAGGGCGGCGACGAAGGGCTCGCGGTGGATTGGCAAGTACTCCACCCGCGCGCTGGGCAGTACCTGGCGCACCAGCCCGACATCGATCAGCCCTGCTTCCAGGTCATGCACCTGAGTGCTGGAGACGCGCTCGCTGAGCACCAGCTCGATGTCCGGCAGCGTCTGCCCGGCGTGCACCAGCAAACGGGGGACCATGCTGTACGCCCCAACGGCGGTGAAACCCAGGGTCAGGCGGCCTGCTTCGCCGTGGGCGATGCGCCGCGCGGAGTGGCTGGCTGATTCGGCAATCTGCAAAATGCGCCGGGCATCCTCGAGGAAGCTCGCGCCCGCCAGGGTGAGCCGCGCCTGACGGTTGTTGCGCTCGAGCAGCAGCACACCCAAGGCATGCTCCAGCAGCTGGATCTGGCGGCTAAGGGGTGGCTGGGTCATGTGCAGGCGGGTGGCAGCGCGACCGAAATGCAGCTCTTCGGCCACGGCCACGAAGCAACGCAGCTGGTGCAATTCCATGATTCAAATCCTGAATTATTCAATCCAGCATCTATATTAGACCTGTATCAAATGCAGGCCTAGCATCGACTCATGTCTTCTCAATGCCGGAAGCCCGCGATGACTCACACCCCGATTGAAGTGCTGCTGACCCAGCCCGTACCCGAGGCGATCGATGCCCAACTGGTCAGCGCCTACCACGTGCATCGGTTGTACCAACAGCACAACCCGCAACAGCTGCTGGACGAAGCCGCACCGCGCATCCGCGGCGTGGTCACCGGCGGTGCCAAAGGCCTGTCTACCGCGCTGATGGACCAGTTGCCTGCCCTTGAGATCATCGCCATCAGTGGCATCGGTACCGATGCGGTGGATCTGCGCCATGCGGCCAGCCGCGGCATCCATGTCACCACCACCCCGGGGGTGTTGACGGCTGACGTTGCCGACCTGGCCATGGGGTTGATCATCAGCAGCCTGCGTCGCCTGGGCGAGGGGGAGCGGCTGGTGCGCGATGGCTTGTGGGGCAAGGTCGACCTGCCGCTGGCGCACAGGGTCAGTGGCTGCGCGCTGGGCATCGTCGGCCTTGGCCAGGTGGGCAAGGCCATCGCTCGCCGTGCCGCCGCCTTCGACATGAGCATCGCCTACAACGGCCGGCGCGAGCAGCCAGAAACGGGCTATCGCTATGAGCCGGATCTGGTTGAGTTGGCGCGCTCGGTGGATGTCCTGGTCGTGGCCGCTTCTGCTGACGGCGGGCAAGTGCTGGTGACGGCCGAGGTGCTGGAGGCGCTGGGGCCACAGGGTTACCTGGTCAATGTGGCACGTGGCAAGTTGGTCGATGAAGACGCGCTGGTGGAAGCGTTGCGCGAGCAGCGGATCGCCGGGGCAGGGCTGGATGTATTTGTCGATGAACCACGGGTGCCGCCGGCATTGCTGGACCTGAACCAGGTCAGCCTGCAACCGCACCGGGGCAGCGCGACGCTGCAGACCCGACTGGAGATGGGGCGCATGGTGCTGGACAACCTTCAGGCCTGTTTCCGAGGTGAAGTGCCACCGAATCGGGTGATCGACAGTTAGCCCCCTTTCGCGGGTACAGGTACTACAAGGCCCTTGCGGCCACCCCTTCTGCGTACAAGAACAATCGCTTCCATCGAGAAGCAAGAGGGTCCACATGAACAGCAAATCCGCCGTTGCCGCACCGCAGGCCGTGGCCGGGATCGGTCGCCATCGCTTCCTGGTGCTGGCGCTGATCTTCGTCATTACCGTCATCAACTACGCCGACCGCGCCACCTTGTCGATCACCGGCACCGAGGTGCTCAAGGACCTGGGGCTCGATCCGGTCATGCTGGGCATGATCTTTTCTGCCTTCGCCTGGGCCTACGCCCTCGGCCAAGTGCCGGGGGGCTGGCTGCTCGATCGCTTCGGTGCCCGCCGCGTGTACGGTATCAGCCTGATCCTCTGGTCGCTGTTTACCTTGCTGCAAGGCACTGTGGGCTGGATGGGGCTGGCCGGCGTCTCGGCAGCGGTGGCACTGTTTTCAATGCGCTTCATGCTTGGGCTGGTGGAGTCGCCGGCCTTCCCGGCCAACTCGCGCATCGTCAGCTGTTGGTTCCCCACCCAGGAGCGTGGCACTGCATCAGCACTGTTCAATTCGGCGCAGTACATGGCGGTGGTGGTGTTCGCCCCCTTGATGGCATGGATGACCCATGCAATGAGCTGGGAGCAGGTGTTCATCTGGATGGGGCTTCTGGGCTTGCTGCTGAGCCTGTTCTGGTTCCGCTTGTACCATGAGCCCCACAGCGCACCTGGGTTGAGCCGTGAAGAGCTGGAATACATGCGCGAAGGTGGCGCCCTGGTCGACCTGGAAAAGGAACGCAAGGCTGCCAAGAGCAAGCCGACCCGGGCAGAGCTTGCGCAACTGTTCACCAGCCGCAACCTGTGGGCGGTGTACCTTGGCCAGTACTGCATCACTGCGCTGACTTACTTCTTCATCACCTGGTTCCCGATCTACCTGATCAAGGGCCGTGGCATGACCATCATGGAGGCCGGCTGGGTGGCCGCACTGCCGGCAATCTGTGGTTTCACTGGCGGTATTCTGGGTGGCTTCGTATCCGACTGGCTGATCCGCCGTGGCGTGCACCCGTCCAGGGCGCGCAAGACCCCGTTCATCATCGGCATGGGGCTGTCCACCAGCCTGGTGCTGGCCAACTATGTGGATGGCAACGCGGCGGTCATAGCCCTGATGACCCTGGCGTTCTTCGGCAAGGGCCTGGCTGCGGTGGGCTGGGCGGTGCTGTCGGACGTGGCGCCGAAGAAGATGGTCGGCCTGTGCGGTGGCGTGTTCAATGGCATCGGCAACATTGCCGGCATCGTCACCCCGCTGGTGATTGGTTACGTGGTTGCCAGCACCGGCTCGTTCCACAACGCACTCTGGTTCGTGGCCGCCCATGGCGTGCTGGGGATCCTCGCTTACCTGTTGCTGGCCAGGCGCTTCGAGCGTACCGGGCAGGCGTAGGCAGACGCCTTGGCAACAGAGGCCCCGGGAAACCGGGGCTTTTTTGTGTGCGCCAGGCATGGCGCGTTGCGCGTAAGCGCAACCCGCTTGGTTGTGGTGGCCAAGTGGGTGACTTGGAGGTGAAAGTCCTCTACACACCCGGCAAGGGGAAGTGTTAGCCGGAGGCAAGGGTGTCGCGGGTGACCGCGAATCTGAAGGAAGCCCGAGGCAAAATGCTGGCCTGACGAACAGGAAGCGGATAGAGGCGGCACAGCGGGGTGAGGTGGCACAAATCGCCAAAGCCCAATACTTGCACGGAACGCTGTGACGTAGATCCGACAGGCATAAGCAGGAAGGTCGCGCGAATTACCCTGGGAGATCTGTACGTTTGCCATTGTGCTACCGCGCGTCGAAAGGCGACGGGATGAGCGTGCAGAAGTCAGCCGAAGCCGTAGTAAGTGGCGGTTAACCGCGCCACCAAGGGCCGAACAGGTTATGCCGCCAGTAGGCGTCGCCGTCTCGTTGGTAACCGTAATGCAGAAATTTCCCACAGCGGAAACTGTCATCCCGAGCTCCGGCCAGAAGCCGAGGGTGACGCCTGACAGTGCAAAGGTATCGACGGCGTCCGTGACGTGGACGAACGCGGAGCCGGACACGCTGATGGAGCGGGTGCTTGCACCGGCCAACCTCAGACGTGCGTATCAACGCGTGGTCAGCAACAAGGGAGCACCGGGTGCCGATGGCATGACGGTCGCTGACTTGGCGGGCTACGTGAGACAGTATTGGCCAACCCTCAAGGTCAGGTTACTGGCCGGTGAATACCAGCCCCAAGCAGTGCGAGCGGTTGAAATTCCCAAGCCGCAGGGCGGCACACGGCAACTGGGAATCCCCAGCGTCGTGGATCGCCTGATCCAGCAAGCACTGCAGCAGCAGCTCACACCTATCTTCGACCCACTGTTCTCGGACTACAGCTATGGTTTTCGTCCGGGCAGAAGTACGCATCAAGCCATCGAGATGGCCCGTGCTCATGTGACAGCGGGACACCGCTGGTGCGTGGAACTCGATCTGGAGAAGTTTTTCGATCGGGTCAATCACGACATCCTCATGGCCTGCATCGAACGTCGGATCAGAGACAAGTGCGTACTCAGGCTTATCCGCCGCTACCTTGAAGCCGGGATCATGTCGGGCGGTGTCGTCAGCCCACGGCAGGAGGGGACGCCGCAAGGCGGCCCGCTCTCGCCGTTGCTGTCGAATATCCTGCTCGACGAACTCGACCGCGAGCTGGAGCGGCGGGGCCATCGCTTCGTACGTTATGCCGATGATGCGAACATCTATGTACGCAGTCCCCGGGCCGGCGAACGGGTGTTGGTCAGCGTCGAGCGCTTCCTGAGAGAACGTCTGAAGCTGACGGTGAACAGGAAGAAAAGCCAAGTGGCAAGGGCGTGGAAGTGCGACTACCTAGGCTATGGGATGAGCTGGCACCAGCAGCCAAGACTGCGCGTGGCAAGGATGAGCCTAGACCGCTTACGCGACCGGCTCAGAATGCTGCTGCGCAGCGTACGGGCTCGCAAAATGGCGACTGTCATCGAGCGGATCAACCCCGTCCTGAGAGGCTGGGCTAGCTACTTCAAGCTCAGCCAGAGCAAGCGGCCGCTTGAGGAACTGGATGGTTGGGTCAGGCACAAACTCCGCTGCGTCATCTGGCGTCAATGGAAGCAGCCTCCCACGAGGCTGAGAAACTTGATGCGCCTGGGGTTGAGCGAGGAGCGTGCCAACAAGTCAGCCTTCAATGGCCGAGGTCCATGGTGGAATTCGGGAGCGCAACATATGAACTACGCGCTGCCAAAGAAACTGTGGGACCGGCTCGGGCTGGTCTCGATACTGGATACGATTAACCGGCTTAGCCGCGTAACCTGAACCGCCGTGTACGGAACCGTACGCACGGTGGTGTGAGAGGACGGCGGGTGTGAATCCGCCTCCTACTCGATTGGCGGCTTGCAGAAGCGGGTTCATCGAGCGTCGGCGTGCGGCGAAGATATCGGCACCGGCAACACATCCAAATGCAAAACAAAACCTCCATTTGGGCCTGTGGCGCGATCAGATATGCCATTCGCGACATCTGGCGTTGATGGAAATGCCCTGTCGTGATCGAACAGTTCCGTGGCGTTCTCGTGTAATTCCCCACAGCCATGCGGGGATTAAATGAACCCCGAACCGCACTGACACCTTGCTCTGTGACGCGTGCCAAATATCAACAACAGCGCGCGAACAACGTGTCGACTTATTGATTTCAAAGGAGATATTTTTCGCCTACGCCTGCCCGTCCTTCCTTGTGTCAGCAAAAAGAGAACAACATCAATGAACACCGTGGGATCTGATGGCAACCTTGCACAAGGTTTCAAGCCACGTCACGTAACGATGCTGTCCATCGCCGGCATCATCGGCGCCGGACTTTTCGTCGGCTCTGGCCATGCCATCGCGGCAGCCGGCCCAGCAACCATAATTTCCTATTTCGTGGCCGGGACCTTGGTGGTACTGGTCATGCGCATGCTCGGCGAAATGGCCGTGGCACACCCCGACACCGGATCGTTTTCCACCTATGCCGACCAGGCCATTGGCCGCTGGGCCGGCTATACCATCGGCTGGTTGTACTGGTGGTTCTGGGTACTGGTGATTCCTATCGAAGCATTGGCCGCCGGGCATGTGCTGAACGCCTGGTTCCCGCAGGTGGACAGCTGGATCTTCGCCCTGGCTTCGGTGTTGCTGCTGGCCGGTACCAACCTGTTCAGCGTGGCCAAGTACGGCGAGTTCGAGTTCTGGTTCGCCATCCTCAAGGTCACCGCCATCCTGGGCTTCATCGGCCTGGGCTTCGCCGCGCTGATGGGCTGGCTGCCCAACCGCGAGGTCAGTGGGCTGAGCGGGCTTATGGCCGAGTACGGCGGCTTTGCGCCGAAAGGCTGGTCGGCAGTGGTGGGTGCGTTCATCACTGTGATGTTCAGCTTCATCGGCACCGAGGCAGTGACCATCGCCGCGTCCGAGTCCAGCGACCCGTCGCGCAACATCGCCAAGGCCACCCGCTCGGTGATCTGGCGTATCAGCACCTTCTACATCCTGTCGATCTTCGTGATCATTTCGGTGGTGCCGTGGAACGACCCGCAGCTGGCGGTGGTGGGTTCGTACCAGCGTGCGCTGGAAATCATGAACATCCCCAACGCCGCGTTCATGGTCGACCTGGTGGTGCTGGTAGCCGTTACCAGCTGCATGAACTCGTCCATCTACATCGCTTCGCGGATGATGTTTTCGCTGGCCAAGCGCGGTGACGCCCCGGCCTTCCTCAACAAGACCTCCAAGGTCGGTGTACCGCGTGCTGCAGTGTTCGGCAGCACCCTGATCGGTGCGGCCATCGCGGTCCTCAACTACTTCGCGCCGAAGGGCGTGTTCGAGTTCCTGCTGGCCAGCTCTGGTGCCATCGCCCTGTTGGTGTACATGGTTATCGCCATCTCGCAGCTGCGCATGCGCCGCCGACTGGAGCGCGAGAACACCGAACTGAAGTTCCGCATGTGGCTGTTCCCGTACCTGACCTGGGCGGTGATCATTTTCATCGCAGGGGCGCTGGCGGTGATGATGTACACGCCTGAGCATCGGGCGGAAGTGAGCTCGACATTGGGCCTGGCGATCGTGATTTCCTTCCTGGGGATCGTGACGTCGAGGGGCCATGCGCAACCGGTGGGCGCGCGATCGATGGGGTGATTCAGTTCACCTGGCTGTAAGGCAAAGGGCACCCGAGGATGGGTGCCCTTTGTTTTTTGGTTTGAGAGAGCGTTTGGATTAACAGGTGCTCGCAGGTACCCGCCCCGCTAGCGCAATTCATTGAAAATAAATGAGGTGTTTTCTCATTCTCGTTCGGCATGTAGAGAAGGCCGGATTACAGGCCAGCCCGCCGACCCCCGACACGGAGCGAGAGAATGAGTTTTACCCCGGTTCCACAGCGCCACCCCTTGAGTCGTGCCCTGCATGCTGCACTATTGGGCCTGGCAGTCAGCACCTACGCACTGCCGTCGCTTGCACAGCCTTTGAGCGCTGATCACAACAGCCCGCTCAAGCAATGGAGCATTCCCGCGGGCCCGCTGGCGCCGGCACTGGACCGCTTTGCGCGCGAGGCGGGCATCAGCCTTTCGTTCGATGCGCAGAACGTGGCCAACCGCAATACCAACGGGGTGCAGGGCGCGCTGGATACGCGGTCGGCGCTGTCGTCGCTGCTGCGCGGAACCGAGTTGCAGTTTGAGCCGCAGGGCCCCAATGCGTACCTGGTAATACCGCAGCCTAAGCCTGCCGGCCCGCTGGAACTGGGCGCGACCGAGGACTACCGTCTGGCGCCTGTCATCATCAATGCCAAGGTCAAGGCCAGCGCTGACGATGACGCCAACTCGGTGGTTGCCAAGGAGCTGTGGGTTGGGGGCAAGGTGGCGACCAGCATCCTCAACACGCCCGCGTCCGTGTCTGTGGTGACCAACAAGGAAATGCAGCAGCGCAGCGTCAGCACCACCGAAGAGGCGCTGCAATACACCCCCGGCGTGGTCAGCGACTACTACGGTTCGGACGACCGCAACGACTACTTCCTGATCCGCGGCTTCCAGGCCACCACCTACCGAGACGGCCTGACCCTCAGCTCGATGCGCGGTGTGCGCGAAGACCCTTACGCCTACGAGCGTATCGAAATTCTGCGGGGTGCCAACTCCACCCTGTTCGGCCCGGCAGACCCGGGTGGCTCGGTGAACTTCGTGACCAAGCAACCGCGCTTCGAGAAGTTTGGCCAAGGCTACGTGACCTACGGCTCCTATGACCATGCCGAAACCGGGATTGATGTAGGCGATGCGCTGAACGACGAACAAACCCTGGCCGGCCGCTTCACGGCCAAGATGCAGAACAGCGACCGCGAGTACGACCATTCGCAGGACGATAACCGCTTCGTGATGGGCGGCCTGACCTGGGCGCCGACCGACTTCACCTCGGGCACGGTGGTGCTGGATTACCTGAAGACCAACAGCTCGCCGAACAGCGGTGGCTACCCGCTGGACAAGGAGTACGACCGCAGCGACTTCTACGGCGAGCCCGGCTACAACTTCCACGATGTCGAGCGCACCAGCCTGAGCGGCAACATTACCCACGACTTCGACAACGGCTTCACCCTGCGCAGCAACCTGCGCTACAGCGAGCTGACCGATGACTTCGGCTATGTCTACCTGAGCGACAACGCCTCGCGTGTTGGCACCACCATTCCACGTTACGTCTTCGGCACCGACAGCGATGCCGATCAGCTCAACGGCAACCTGATGCTGCAGTACGATGCCCAGTTCGAGCACATCGACAGCAGCACGCTGGTGGGCGTCGAGTACCTCGACTCGACGACCAAACAGAGCTCGGTCTACGGCCTGGCGCCCTCCATCGACATCGCCAACCCGGTATTCACCGGCGTGCCCGGCGGCATCACGCCCTATACCCGCAAAAAGAATGACGCCACCACCAAGGCGGTTTTCCTGCAGCAGAACCTGTCGTTCTTTGACCGCGTCATCGCGACCGCAGGCGTGCGTAATGACTCGATGGACCTGTCGAGCAAGGAATACATCGGTGGCGAGCAGACGGAAAAGGACAACTTCTCCGAAACCTCCTACCGCGCGGCACTGACCTATATCGTCAACGATGAAGTGTCGACCTACGTGAGCATGGTGGAGTCCGTCTCGCCCCCGCAAGTGGGCGTTACCCCGCAGACCGGCAAGCAATACGAAGTGGGCATCAAGTATTCGCCCATGGGCATGGACGCACTCTTCTCCGCCGCTGTTTATGACCTGACCCAAGAGAACGTCACCATTGCCGTGGTGTTGCCAAGCGGCATCATCGAGCAGCAGACGGTGGGCGAGTCACGCGTGCGTGGCCTTGACCTGGAAGCCAAGGCACAAGTCACGCAAGACATCAGCGTGATTGGTGCTTACTCCTACATGGAGTCCGAAGTGCTGCGCGGGTCGCTGTATGACGGCTCTTCCTTGAAGGGCAATGAGTTCACCACGGCGCCCAAACACACCGCATCGCTGTGGAGCTACTACGACATACCTGGCACTGATGTGAGTGTCGGCCTGGGCGCGCGGTATGTGGGGGCGTACTACATGGATGCTGCCAATACCAAGAAGAGCGATGGGACCACGTTGTTTGATGCGGCGCTGAACTACAAGATCGCCAAAGGGACCGACCTGGCGCTGAATGTGAGCAACCTGTTTGACGAGCAGCATGTGGTGGGGTCGGGGACGGCGAATTACTACAACCCGGGGCGGGAGGTTACGGCGAAGGTGAGTTATAGCTGGTAGGGGAAATGTGTACCGGGTGGACGCTGGGCATTCGGCCAGCCTCCACCGTATTCTGATCAGCTAAATAAGGTAGGATAAAGGCTATTTGCCATTATCTGCCTGGCGTGTCCTGGGCATTGATAACGCGGCGCAAGCCATCAACAACTCCCAGGAAGGAATAAATGCGCACACAGGTAATTATTGAGGATCATGTCCTGCCGCAGTTGCTTACTTCGGCGATCGAGGCGTACGAGGTGTCGCACAGGGCGCACGCGCGGGGACGAAGCAACAAGAAGCTCGAAACATTCGGCTTGCTGTGGGGGTATGCCTTACCCGTGCGCAACAACCTTCCTGCCCGCCTGGTTGCGGTGGTCGCCACGGTCGAAACCTCGGCGCTCAGGCACTCGGAATGGGTAAAGCCCGATTTCGAATCCATCGCGATGAAGCGCGACTTCTTCGCAGAGTACTGGCCGCAGTTGGAGCTCATCGGCACGTTCCATTCGCACCCCTACGAAGACCTGAGCGAGGTCAACGATGCGAAAGGTTGGCGCGCTTCTGACGCCGATATGGAGTTTTGGCCAGCGTTTCATGAGTTCGTCTGCCCAGACATGGATGAACTGGCGCATCTGGTCATTGCCATTACCGCCCTTGGCCGTAAAGGCTCTGCGGAGCCCCAGCGCCTGCTGGGTAGTGAGTACTCTTCCGGCTATGTGGTCAGTGCAGAAAAGCGCAAGCTTTGGATCAAGGGTTACACCTCGTCGCTCTACGAGGAAATCGATGATGATGCCCCTTTCGATGAAGATTTCATGGCCGGAAACATTGAGATGGAACGCTCCTACGATGTGTGGGAAGACGAAGATGTGTTGCTTGAAATCCCCTCGCTGGAAGCACGTTTCAGGCACGAATTGCTGCGCAAATGAGCCCTGATAACCCCAGCAAGCGCTGGAGCAGGTGGTCGTAGCTGAGCGCGTGTGCCGGGCTGAGACTTGCGGCAGCAACTCTCGGCCCCGGCATTCAGCTATTAGTCATTCATCAACCACTGTTTCAATTCCTTGAGGTTGCTCACCACCAGTTGCTGGGCCTCGGGCAGTATCGCCATGTTGCGGTGGTCGATCTGATACCGCTGCAACACATACTTCACCAACGCCCTGCGGCTCGGTACCACCAATTGCCCATCCGTCATGCCGAAGTCGGTTTCGATGATTGCCTTCTGCGCCGCGTTCAACCGCCCATCAGGTTCGAAGATGACGGGCACTTCCACATTCCAGTCTTCATCCTGCTCACGCGTGTTCGGCGATGCGTCGAGCAAGTCCGGTTGCCCGCGTAAGCGGCTCAGCACGAAGTCGCGGTACTGGCCGTTCTTTTCGCAATAAGCCCGCACGTGCCAGCGCATGCCGGTGTACACCAGCGTGTGCGGGGCGATTAGGCGTACCTCGACGTTGGGGGTGTTGAAGGACACGTATTCGGTTTCCAGGCGCAGGCCTTCACGGCAGGCTTTGAGCAATGGGCGCAGCACCTCTGGCCGAATTGGGCGATCGGGTACTTCCAGCACCCGGGTGTGCGCATAGGCCAGTGCCAGCCCGTCGATGTGCGGGGCGCGCTCATTGTTCTGGTACAGCAGGTGCAAATAGGCGCTGGCGCTGTTGTCGATGAACCGCGGCTCGAACTGCTCGCTCGGTACATAGCCCTTGATCTGCTTGTCATACGTCAAGTTTTCGGGCGCATGCTCGGTGATGTAGGTATTGATGTCCTTCGACGCCTGCTGGCGGCTGATGCCAAAGCTCTGCATCAGATGCCCCGTGGTCAGCCGGCCTTCCCACCAGGCAACGGTCTCGATCAAACGATAGCGAAGTGCCAGGTCCCAGCGTACCTGCTCGATGGATTGCTTGCGTTTCATACCCTCTCCATGTGCGCGATTACTTTACCTGTATAAGTCTACATTCTAGACGTGTAGTTTTTCATTACATACCTTTGACTCGCCTTCGGAATGCATCGGAGGCATCAAAGGACATGAACATGACGATGCCGGAAGTGGTTGCGACGGGGGCCTTGGTGGCAATGGGAATCATCCTGCTGGTGCTGATCCAGCAAGGGTTGAAGCTGGGGGAGCTTGGCAAGAAGGTGGAGCACTGCCAGCGGGATTTGCGTTGGCTGCAAATTTGGGAGATGGAGAACCGCGAGCTACGGTCAGCGTTGCGGGCGGAGCGAGAGCATGTTGCGCAGTTGCAGCGCAAGGTGGTCATTTTGCAGGACATGGCTGTGACACAAGGCCGTTAAGGGAGGCTTTTGAATAGGCCGCTGCTTGGGCAGGTGCAGTGCTGAATGCCTACGGAACGGTTCAAAGCCGATTTCACCTGGCCCGGTGGAGACTTACAATCAAATGATGGCATTATGCCTTATCAGCCATGCGGCTTCTTGAGCGCTAAGGGCTGCTGCAGCCCTGCGCGGGGCACGGACCTTTAGCGGCGAAGCCAGTATCGGGTCGTGTGAGACCCTGCGCCAGGCGCCACGTTGACCGCCTTGATACCCATGCTTCGCTTTTGCGGGCAGTTGGCAAACCATTTTACGAACGGAATCCGGCATGACCACTGAAGTAGTAGAAAGCAGCTCGTCGTTGATGAAGATGGTGGAAGCCATCGCCATTAGTCCCCAAGATGCGCGGGAGCTGGTCGCCCAGTACCAGGCGCAGGCGCGCAAGGCCTCGCCGTCTGCCTCGGAGCAGAAAATCGAGGACACGGTGGTCGACAAGATTATCAGCCGCTACTCAAAATTGGCCGCCACCTCTGGTGCTGCCACTGCACTGCCGGGTGTTATCCCGGGTATCGGAACTGCGGTGAGTGCTGTGGGCGGCGGGTTGGCGGACATTTCGGTGTGCATGAAGCTTCAGATTGATATGACGATGTGCCTGGCGGTCGCGATCAACGGGAAGATGTCCAATGAGGACGCCAAGCACATGTCGTACATCATCGCCCTCTACGGTTCCCTGGAGCAGATGGGGACAACGGGAACGACCCGAATCGCCAGCAAAGCCGGGGTGCGGATGGTCAAGAAGTACCTCACGGGTCCGGTTTTGCAAGTGATCAAGGATTTGTTCAAGAAGATCGGGATTACGTTCACCCAGAAGGCTGCCGCTAAAGTGATTCCATTTGGGATTGGGGTTGTAGTGGGTGGTACGGCGAATTACGCGCTGACGAAGTATGTGGGGAAGACGGCTCGGGATACGTTTCGGCTGAGCCTTAAAGAAGAGGGCGTTATGGAGTGAGGGTAGGGGTTTGGGTGAACGGTTAGAGGTGTGCTTGTCGGGGGGGGGCTGGCTGTCCAGCGGTTGGCAGCGTAGGCGTCCTGGACGCATTGAATATAACCCTCGACATCTTTGGGGGCCTGTTCGATGGGCGGCGGGGCAGTGTTCACGACAGAAGGCTCTGCGCTGCCCGCTTGGGGTCGCTCTTCGCCGATTATGTTTACGAAGCGTGCTGATAAATGCCGATGCAATCGGTGGTCAGATAAAATGCAATTAGCAGGTTCATCGAATCGTTCAAAGCCAAAATTGAGCACAACCGTGAAAAGGCACGTGAGCTGAACAAGCACGCCCATGACTGTAAGGTACTTTACGTTTGGGCAAGAGAAAGGAGCGAGGGAGGGCGACAGTCTTACCACCTGTTGATCCTGCTCAACAGAGACGCCTACTACACAGTCGGGCGGTTGCAGCCACAAAGGCCTAATTTGATCACCTGTATGCAAGAGGCTTGGGCGAGCGCGTTGAAGTGCGAGGTTGAGCAAGTGAGGGGCTTGGTACATATCCAGTGTAATGCAGAATACCGAGTAGATTGGGAAGTCCGACCAGGTAACATGGATCAGTTACCTGAACTGTTTCATCGAGCCAGCTACCTGTGCAGAGCAGCGACGAAGCGCTATGGAGATGGTTGCCATGGCTTTGGATGTAGCCGGAGATAGAGATAACCTTTTGTAGTGCGTCGCGCACTGGTCTTGTGCCTTTCCAAGGGCCGCCAGTGCGCATGCGATACAGCATGCCGTATACGGACATGGGTAGGTTACGTTTGTTCTAATTATGCTGACGAGCTTCAGCAGGGCATACGCACCCTCCTGGAGTACGGAGGGCACGACGATCTAACCGGAACGCTGAAGACCAACGAGAGCATTTCTGTGCATTTGCCATGATGGCAAAAAGGGGGTGACATGGGTTTACCCACTTTGAAGCAATGGATAAGGTGACGGGCTTCACATCATGCAAGGCTGGTGTCCGAGGGGCGATCTCCAGCGTTTTACACGAGCACGAACGCTGCAGCTTCAGGCCTCGATTCTCCTGCTGGTATCCAACTGAATTTAATGCCGCGCGCTCCTAAGGCGCACAGCACATGGTTTTTTTTCATTCGTTATCATCGGTTAGATGAATGGTGTTATGGGGTTAAGAATGGCAATGGCGGAAAGCAGCTACCGTGATATCCCGGAACCAGGTCAGCTTGTCGAAGTGAGACGCCGCCAGTGGGTGGTGGCAGAAGTGGATGCCTCCAAGTTGGGCAGCTTACGACAGCATGCCGTTACGCTGGCCTCCATTGATGAGGATGCCCTCGGCGAAGAACTCCAGGTAATCTGGGAAATCGAGCCGGGCGCACATGTCATTGAGCGTGCGGGGCTGCCGTCGATCACCGGCCAGGATGATTCCGACACCCTTGATGCGTTTCTCGATGCAGTGCGCTGGGGGGCTGCGACCAACGCTGACAGAGGCTTTCTGCAAGCTCCGTTTCGCAGTGGCGTCAGCATTGAGGACTTCCAGCTCGACCCACTGGTACGCGCCATCGACATGGCCCGTGTCAATCTGCTCATCGCTGACGATGTCGGATTAGGCAAGACCATTGAGGCCGGCCTAGTCATCCAGGAGATGTTGCTGCGGCACCGTGCTCGCACAGTCCTAATCGTCTGCCCCGCTTCTCTGCAAGAGAAGTGGCGGGTCGAGATGCTGGAGAAATTCGGCCTAGATTTCAGCATTGTCGATACAGGCTACATCAAACAATTGCGTCGAGGTCGCGGTATCCACGCCAATCCGTGGACTTCGCATCCGCGCCTGATCACCTCCATGGACTGGGTCAAGAGCGGCGAAGGACTGCGCGCCATGCGCGACGTCCTACCTGCGCACACCAGCTACCCACGCAAATTCGACATGCTTGTCGTCGACGAAGCACACAACATCGCCCCCGCTGCCGGAGCAAATTACGCACTGGAAAGCCAGCGGACGCGCTTCATTCGTTCAATCAGCCCGCACTTCCAGCATCGCCTGTTTCTCACCGCAACTCCGCATAATGGTTACACGGAATCTTTCACCTCTCTGCTGGAGTTGCTGGACGACCAACGCTTCGCTAGAAACATCCTGCCCGATGAAAAGCAGTTGAGTCAGGTGATGATCCGTCGCCTCAAAAGCGATCTGGTCGATGCCGAAGGCAAGCCGCTCTATGCGCAGCGCAAGCTGCAAGCGCTGCCGACCTCGTACTCAACACAAGAGCGTGTCATTCACAAGAAGCTGAACGACTACTGCGCGAGCCGAGAGCAGGATGCCAAAAAAGCTGGCGATGCTTTCGGCACGTCGTTCGTGAACCAACTGCTCAAGAAACGGCTTTTTTCCTCTCCCGCTGCCTTCGCATCTACCCTTGAGAAGTACATCACCAGTCTGACCAATGGCCAACAGCGCAAAGACAAAGATGCGATGGCCGACCGCATCTTGCGCAAAGCCATCCTGCGGGTCGACGAAGACTATGCAAACGATTTAGAGGTTGAAAACGCGCAGTCCGAGGCCGTTGAAGAGGCCTCGCGTCGTGCGCTACCACTGACGGAGGACCAGCAACAAACGCTCAATGAACTGCGGTTGTGGGCTCAATCGGCCAAGAACCAGGTCGACGCTAAAGCCAAGGCTATCCTCGACTGGCTGACCGCTAACATCAAAACCGACGGTCGATGGAATGATCGTCGGGTCATCTTGTTCACCGAATACCGCACCACGCAGCAGTGGATGCACCAGATCCTGGCCAGCCATGATTTCGGTGGCGACCGACTGGCCATCCTCCATGGCGGCATGGCGCAGGAGGAACGTGAGAAAGTCAAAGCGGCCTTCCAGACCTCACCCAAGGATTCAGCAGTTCGCATCCTGCTGGCCACTGATGCCGCATCCGAAGGTATTGACTTACAGAACCACTGTAACTGCCTCATCCATCTGGAGATCCCTTACAACCCCAATGTGATGGAGCAGCGCAACGGCCGTATCGACCGACACGGTCAGCGCCAGAAGGAAGTGTTGATCTGGCACCCTGTCGATGGCGGCGAACAAGACGAAGCCACCATTGGTGGCCATGGCGAGGACATCATCCGGGCTCTGCGCAAGCTCGAATCCATGCGGGCGGATATGGGTAGCGTCAACCCGGTCATCGCGCCACAGATGTCAGGGTTGATCGAAGGCTCGCTCAAAGAGCTCGACACTCGCTTGGCAGAAGCCAAGATTGCTCAGGCCAAACGCTTCGTGCGCGCCGAGCGCGAACTGAAAGACCGCGTCGCCAAGCTGCACGAACGGCTCCTGACCACGCAGCAGGATTTTCACCTCACGCCAGAGCACATTCTAATGGCGGTCAAGACAGGCCTTGAGTTGGCAGGCCGCCCGCCGCTCGAACCCTTTGCCTTGGCTGATGCCCCGGCGGGAACCGTATTCAAGATGCCCACCCTTTCTGGGTCGTGGGCGCGTTGCCTTGAAGGCTTGCGACACCCCCATACACTGCAGATTCGACCTATCACCTTTGATCACGATGTCGCAACCGGGCGTGACGATGTGGTGCTGGTTCACCTGAACCACCGATTGGTACAGATGAGCCTGCGCTTGCTACGCGCCGAGGTCTGGGCGCAGGACGATGTGAAGAAACTGCATCGAGTAACCGTGCGTTCGGTACCGGATGCCCTGATTGATGGCCCCGCTGTGGTCGTCATCTCGCGGCTGGTCGTCACCGGTGGTAACCATCATCGCCTTCACGAAGAGCTGACTGTGGCAGGTGGCTACCTAGGGGACAAATACTTTCGCCGTGAAGAAGGCGTCACTAAGGTCCAGCAGTGGCTGGATCAGGCCAAACCACTGAAAGCTGCAGACGCCTATTTTGATGCCATCCGCGTGCGTTTCGACCGAGCGCAGAGCTCCATCCTGCAGTCGGTCGACGCACGCTCTAAAGACCGGCTCAAATTCCTGACCAACACCCTTCAATCCCGTAAGCAGTTGGAAGTGGCTGACATCGGCACTGTGCTTGATGAGCTGGAAAAAGCCATTCAAGCCGAACTGAAAAAAGATCAACAGCCAGAGCAGCTCTCATTATTCTCGGAAGACGAGAGAATACAGATCAGGCGCGACACCGCCGCACTGGAGGCGCGCCTCGTTCGCATTCCAGCCGAGCGCCAGCAGGAGGCCGAGGCCATCGAAACCCGTTACACTAAACTCAATGACCGCACCTTCCCGGTCGCCGTGGTCTTTCTCGTGCCTGAGTCGGCAGTTCAGGGAGGTGCCGTATGAGTACGATTAGTGCGCATGAGGATTGGCTTTCGTTGATCGAAATCTCCGGCCCTTTCCTCGCCGTTCCTGTTCTAAAGGAAGCCCTCCCGCAAGGACTGGAGGAACTCAATGGCATCAAACGCAAACGTCTGCGCCAAGCTTACGAGGAATGGTGCGAAGCGCTGGAGCTGGAAGACGCGCAGTTCGCCGAATTGCACGTGGCGTGGATTGACGAAGTGCTGTCGCGGGGCCTTGAACTTGATGAAGATGGCAAAGGCGACGTTCTAAAACGCGCTGGCTGGTGCGCCCTAAATCTACAAGCCAGCTTCCCTGAATATAGCGCAACGCTGTCGCCGGATCTTGCAGTAATCGATGAGCAGCGTGCTAACAAGCCGCTGCTGCTGATCCAGACATATGCACAGGATGTCGATCTCGATGCCACCCTGAAGCGAGACGGCTGGGCTGCCACTCCCGCTGATCGCATGGTGCAGTTATGCCGTTCACTCGGTTGCCGGCTTGGACTGTTGACCAACGGTGAGCGTTGGATGTTGGTGGATGCCCCTGTGGGTGCCGTCAGCACCTTTGCAAGTTGGTTTGCTCGTATCTGGAGCCAGGAGCCCATCACCTTACAGGCCTTTGTGCACCTGCTCGGCATTCGTCGTTTCTTTGTCGATGAGTCCGAACAACTGCCTGCACTGTTCGATCGCTCCCTGAAGTTCCAGGACGAAGTCACCGATGCGCTTGGTGAGCAAGTACGCCGTGCCGTTGAAGTGTTGATTCAGACGCTCGACAAAGCCGACCAGGATCGCAATCGAGAACTCCTGTACGACGTCAAGGAACCCGAGCTTTATGAAGCCGCTCTGACGGTAATGATGCGCTTGGTGTTCCTGCTCTCCGCCGAGGAGCGTGGCCTGCTCTTGATGGGCGACGAACGCTATGAAGCCAACTACGCGCTCTCTACTTTGCGCATGCAGTTACGCAAGGAATCCGAAGAAATTCTTGAGCGCCGCTGGGATGCGTGGTCGCGCTTGTTGGCGATCTTCCGCGCGGTGTTTGGCGGCATAAAGCACGAAAACCTGCGGCTGCCCGCACTGGGCGGCTCGCTATTCGATCCCGACCGTTTCCCCTTCCTTGAAGGTCGGGCGAAAGGCTCGGACTGGCGCACCGATGCAGCTAGGCCCCTGCCCATCGACAACCGCACCGTTCTATTGTTGTTGGAAGCCATTCAGCAATTTCAGGGGCGCGCACTGTCTTACCGCGCACTGGATGTCGAGCAGATTGGTTACGTGTATGAAGGTCTGCTCGAACGCACCGTCAAGCGCACCGATGAAGTCACGCTGGAGCTGGATGCCACCAAGAGCGCCAAGACGCCATGGGTTAAGCTGGCCGAGCTGGATTCGGCACGTCTGGATGGTGCAACGCACTTGGCTGAGTTGCTGCAAGAACGCTCTGGCAGCTCTGCCAGCCGGGTGCGCAACGATCTGACCAAGCCGGTCGATGACACCTTAGCCGACCACCTGCTGACCGCTTGCCAAGGTGACACCAAACTCCGCGACCGCGTCAAACCCTATGCCCATCTGCTGCGTACCGATCCATGGGGCTATCCACTGGTCTATCCCGCAGGTGCTTTCATCGTCACTACCGGTTCCGACCGGCGCGAAACCGGTACGCACTACACGCCGAAATCACTGACCGAAGCGATCGTTGCCGAAACTCTCACTCCGGTGGCCTATGTCGGACCGGCAGAGGGAATGCCTCGTGATCGATGGGTATTGAAATCCCCCGCCGATCTGCTTGATCTCAAGATATGTGACCCAGCCATGGGGTCGGGAGCATTTCTGGTACAAGCCTGCCGCTGGTTAGCAGATCGACTTGTTGAAGCCTGGTCACAGGTCGAGGCTTCGGGGAAGTCTGTAAGCGTGGATGGTGAAATTCTGGATGTGGGAACTGCCAAAGAGCTTCTGTCCCGCGACACTGAGACTCGCACTGTGACAGCCCGCCGACTCATCGCCGAACGGTGTCTGTACGGCGTAGACTTGAATCCGTTGGCGGTCGAGCTTGCCAAGCTCTCTATTTGGCTGGTGACCCTAGCTAAGGGGTGCCCATTTGGCTTCCTAGACCATAACCTGCGCTGCGGCGACAGCTTGTTGGGCATCCATCGGCTAGATCAGCTCACCCAGCTTTCGATGAGCCCCACTAGTCAAGGTCAGTTACGTCTATTTGGGCAGAACATCGAGCAGGCCGTGCGTGAGGCTATCGAGCTGCGGATACGCCTGCGCGAAGTGCCAATCCGCGACATTCGCGATGTGGAGGCCATGGCATATCTGGATGCGGATGCTCGCCGCAGGCTCAAGGTACCGGAAAGCATCGCTGATGCGTTTATCGGTGATATTTTCGCAACAGGGCTCAATGCTTCAGCCCTAGAAAATGGGCTCGCATCGCTTGCAATTTTGGCGGACCAAGCTGTTGATGGCAGCACGAGTTCACTTAAAGCCATTCGCAAACGATCCCTCCTCACGCTCTCAACCGATTTGCTCGCCGACAAGCCAGCCCGCCAGTCTTTCCATTGGCCATTGGAGTTTCCCGAGGTATTCGCTTGCGAGCGCGGCGGTTTTGACAGCATAGTGGGCAATCCACCGTTCTTAGGAGGAAAGCGGATAACAGGTGCTGCGGGAACAGCTTTCCGAGATTGGCTTGTTAGTTATGTAGCTGGGGGAAAAGTTGGAAGCGCTGATTTGGTTGCGTATTTTTTTCTACGATCTTTTTCGCTTCTTCGCGAAAATGGGCATTTTGGTCTTCTTGCGGTAAACACAATTGCCGAGGGTGATACGCGTCAAGTCGGTCTTGAGGAAATGCTCAAAACTGGTGCTGTTATACATTCTGCTTATCCCAACGAGGCTTGGCCAGGAGCCGCTGCGGTTGTCACTAGCCGTGTCCACGTGCGAAAGGGTAAATGGGATGGCTCCCGCAGTCTGCACGGTGTGGAAGTGCCCTACATATCAGCTTTTTTGTCGGGCCATGAAGATTGGAGTCTTCAGCGGCTAAAAGCTAATGTAGGAATTACTTTCATCGGATCGGTTGTCAACGGCATGGGGTTTATTCTCACGCCCGAAGAAGCTCAGCAAATGCTTGACGCCGACCCTAAAAACTCAGAGGTAATCTTTCCTTATCTCAACGGTAGCGACCTAAATTCTGATCCGGAACAGCGCCCGAGTCGCTTTGTAATCAATTTTTGGGACTGGAGTGAAGAACGCGCCAAAGCATACGTTAAACCCTATGAACGAGTTCTTTCTCTCGTTAAACCGGTTCGTGAAAAGCTCAATCGAGCAAAGTATAGAGACCGCTGGTGGCATTATTCCGAAGCTGTTCCAAATCTGTATCACACCATTGGTTTTGGACATAAATTTGAAAAGCATCCGCCAGACTGGAATCCGGCGGCTATGCGATCAGAGCGTGTGTTGGTCGTTACGCGCGTAAGCAAGACGCTAGCATTCTCATTTGTCAGAACAGGCATCATTTTTTCAGATGCTACTGTCATTTTTTCAGCAAATAGAGATAGAGATCTCGCACTACTTCAATCAAATATTCATGCGGTATTCGCGTGGCAACACGCTTCACGACTGAAGAATGACTTGCGATATAGCCCAACGGATGCGCTCGAACCGTTCTCGTTCCCTGTGGGTTTTCATGATGCACCAGATGGCTCGCTTGATGACCTGGGGAGTCGACTTGATCAAGCGCGTATTGAAGTCATGCAAGCCGATCGCATCGGTCTTACCAAGCTCTACAACCGCTTTCATACCGACACCGAACGCGATCCTCGCATCGAACGGTTGCGTGCATTGCAGCGTGAAATGGACGCGGCTGTGGTGCAGGCCTACGGCTGGGAAGATCTAGATCTCGGACACGGTTTCCACGAAGTACCATACCTCCCGGAAAAAGATCGCGTCCGCTTCACCATCTCGGAAGCTGCGCGCGTCGAAGTGCTGCGGCGGCTGTCGGAGCTGAACCGCCAGCGCTACGGTGAAGAAGTCGCCCAAGGATTGCACGGAAAAGCTGCTGGCTTCGTGGCCCGCAAATCTCGCACTGCGAGCACTCAGAACGTGCCCACGCAACAGCCGTCATTCGACTTCGACTCTGCTCCGGCCAATGAAAGTGCCGTTGGCCCGTCCCACGCAATTGCCGAATATCTGAAAGCGCATCCTGGCTGGCACGCCAAAGCCGACCTCGTCGCTGCCGTCGGTATCACTGACGGCCAATGGAACGCCGCGATCAATGCCCTGATCGCGGACAGGAGAATCGAACGCCAAGGCGAGAGGCGTGGGGCACGCTATTGCATCCAGCCCGCTCACCGAGAAAGCCAGCACAGAGGGACATCATGATTCAAGTCCAGGCCTCGCCGCAGAAGAAAGTGCCCAGTTTTCGGGATCGTCGGATCGTTTGGGCGCTTGCTACGCACTACGCCGAGGGCCAGGCGATGATTACCACTGCAGTCATCGTTTCCAAGAAGTACGGCAAGGCCGTAGAAGGCCTGTTGAAGAGATGGGAGCTCTACGCGACGGATGATGCTTCGCATCGTCTTGATCTGCACGCGCTTTCGACTCAAGAGCCGCTGACTGTGGAATCGAGCGCTGATGCCATGACAACGATGGGCTTCGAGTTGCCAACTTCGGACGTGGACGAGAACCCTTTCGAAATCTTCAAGAAGTGCTACCGCATCTATCCGTATTTATCGCGGGTCGAAGTTTAGCCCGTGAATCGAGGTTCAAGAATATGACGACAACACCAAATGCATGGATCGCCGTTGATCATGCTCTTTCCTTCGATCCAACGCTGGCCCCCTACACATTGAGGCTGAGGGGGGAACGCTCGCTGTATCAAGCCATCGCCGATGACGATTGGATGTTGATCCTGAGCGCCGTTGGCTACATCAAACGAGTCGCGAGGGTGCTGCGGGTTCGTTCCGATCTGGAAGCAACCACGATTTACTTCGATCGCATGCTGTTGGTTGATTCGGCGGTTTCTATTGGTCTTATGTCACTCACCCCACCGTCCTCTGGCGACGTTGGTCGCATCCAATGGGCGGATTTTCTGGAGTCGCTTCCCAGGGCATTGAACAAGAGCATCGCTGAGGTGCCTACCGTTGAGGATCAGGCCTATATCCGCGAGCTGCTGCAACTGGCCGTGATGGACGACTTGCTCGGCCCGGCTGGTGGTCCCCGTGAGCGCATCGTTGATATGGGGGTGCGGGATCGCTATTTGGTAGGCAAGCTGGCCCCGCGTGAGGCCGCACAGGGCGGCATTGAGGGTTTGGACGGGCCGCTGGCCAATGACGAGGCCGAGGAACCTACCGAGCCCAAGCCGCCCGGTCGGCACGAACCCGGTGCGGAGTTTGGAACGGTTACCGGAAGGGTGGAGCCGGAATCGGATTCGGCTGATGAGATTGATGCTGCCAGTAACCAGTCGCTGGTGCCCAGCAGCATCGGTATGACGTTCTGTGTGGATGGGGATGCCGATCGGATCGAGATCGAAGCTCGTTGGGGGAGATACGAGCGTGTACCGAACGATGAGCACGACCTCATAAAACCTAATTTACAGAAAGCCAAAGTGTGGCAACGTATTCCCTGTGGCGGCAAGATCGTACTGCCGTTGACTGAAGGCGTGATTCCACATCTGGCTCCTGATAATAAGTTTCCCGAAGTGCGCGTGCAGGGTTCCATTCGAGCCAAGAGCGCCAAGGGAGATCGGTTGGTCACCTTGTTCCTGGTGAATGCACAGAAAGAATTGAAGACCAACCGCGATACGGCGTGGGTATTCCAGCCTGAGCTGATCGCTCGTTCTGCGCAGGATGCCGCCAAACGGGCCATCTTCCGGCGCAGGCCAGTGCTAGACACAGACGGTGTGGATCCCGAGCGTGAAGCGCTGGAAATGATCTATCGCAATCGCGTCGAGTTCGCCATGGGCCATGGAGTTGCCGTCCATGCTGAAACTGCAGAGGACGTGTCGCTAGCCACCGAAGTCCGCACCACCGTCATGCCGCAGTACGAAGTGCAAGTGACGGAGACACCGGGCCTTGACTCTTCCGATCGCCCGGCGATGCGCGTGATGGTCAGCAGCGGCTTGCTCGACATGCAGCGACTGGCGACCTTAGATATTGACCCGCTGGTTGACGCCTTGAACATGTTGACCAAGGACTACACCTCGTGGATAGAAGAACAGCGTGCTCGTATCGGTACCGAAGTGACTGGCTATGACACTCAGTCGCAACATGCGATGGATCGCTGCCAGGAGATCTGCGAGCGTCTGCAACAAGGCATCGACACGCTGAAATCCAATGAGAAGGCCCTGGCGGCCTTCCGGTTCGCTAACCGTTCGATGGCGACGCAACGCGTGCGCAGCCAATACGCACTGGCGATGCGGCGGGGTGAAAATGTCAGCATCGACAAGTTCGATCTGGTGAAGAACCGCAGCTGGCGTCCATTCCAGTTGGCGTTTCTGCTTCTCTCGATTCCATCGCTGGCAGATCCGAGTCACCCGGATCGCGTCCAGCCCGTCGAGGCTTATGCCGATCTGTTGTGGTTCCCTACCGGCGGTGGCAAGACCGAGGCCTACTTGGGTGTAGCTGCCTTCACCATGGCCATCCGACGTATGCAGGGCAACCTTGGCGGCTACGACAGCTCACGCGGTTTGGCCGTAATCATGCGCTACACCCTGCGTCTGTTGACGCTTCAGCAGTTCCAGCGTGCTACGGCATTGATTTGTGCGATGGAGGTGTTACGGCGTGAGGCGCTGGACAAGGGCGACAAATCCCTCGGCACCGAACCTTTCACCATCGGCCTCTGGGTTGGCAACAAGGTCACGCCGGGCACGACCGAGGACAGCCATCGCGCTATTGAGGATGTACGCAACCCTGGCAGATACAACGCCGGGGCGGCATCGCCCTCGCAGCTCACCAGTTGCCCGTGGTGTGGCTCGGAGGTGGCTCCGGGACGAGACGTCGAAGTCGATAAAAGAGCTGGCCGAACCTTCGTCTATTGCGGCGACAACAAAGGCCGCTGCGATTTTTCCAAAGGAAAGTCCATCAAGCAGCCGCACCCGGGGATTCCGTTGCTGGTCGTGGACGAAGAGATTTATCACCGCCCACCCACCATGATGATCGCAACCGTGGACAAGTTCGCCATGATGGCGTGGCGTGGTCAGGTGCGGACATTGTTTGGTCGTGTGGGCCGGGAATGCGAGCGCCACGGGCTGCTTTGGCAAGGCGCCGATTGCAATGGCAATCACCAAGCGGGCAAAGGCTTTCCTACTTCGAAGGTAAAGGTCATCAACCCGATTCGCCCACCTGACCTGATTATTCAGGACGAATTTCACCTCATCAGTGGGCCGTTGGGCACCATGGTTGGTCTGTATGAAACTGCTGTCGATGAGCTGTGCGGCTGGACGCTTGATGGCAAGACGGTTAAGCCGAAGATCATCGCTTCCACGGCAACGGTACGCAAAGCCAAGGAGCAAGTGAACAACGTCTTCATGCGGCGTGTTTCGGTGTTTCCTCCGCACGGCTTGGACGTGGAAGACAACTTCTTTTCGGTGCAGCGCCCGATAGAGGAAAAACCGGGGCGGCGCTATCTCGGTGTGTGCTCTCCCGGTAGTTCACGCCCTGCGATGCTGATCCGAGTCTACACTGCGTTTTTGACGGCGGCACAAGAGCTGTTCGATCACTTTGGCGAGCCTGCCGACCCCTACATGACTATGGTGGGCTACTTCAACTCCCTGCGTGAGCTGGGGGGGATGAAGCGTCTGGCAGAGGATGACGTACAGACACGTTCCTACCGCGTACAGATGAGCATGGTGGAGCGCCCAGCGCTAGCACAGCGCAGCATAAGTAACATTCGTGAGCTGACGTCGCGCGTATCGAGTCAGGATATTCCCAAGTATCTCGACAATCTGGAGGTCAAGTTCAAGTCTGAGTTCGACACAGCTACCGGCAGGTATGTGACCCGCTGGCAGGAAGGTGACACGCGCGCCATCGATGTGGTACTGGCGACCAACATGCTGTCAGTGGGTGTTGACGTGAATCGACTCGGCCTGATGGCCGTCAATGGCCAGCCCAAAGGTACGGCTGAGTACATCCAAGCCACCAGTCGCGTCGGGCGTTCCTTCCCTGGCTTAGTCTGCACGGTGCTGACATGGGCCAGACCGCGCGACCTTTCGCATTACGAAACCTTCGAGCATTACCACGCCACATTCTACAAACACGTCGAGGCGCAATCGGTAACGCCGTTCTCACCGCGAGCGATGGATCGAGGTCTGACGGGCTCGCTGTTGAGCTTGATGCGTTTGGAGTACGACAATTTCAGCCCGAACGAAGGCGCTGGCCAATTGAGCATGTCCAATCAGGCCGAGATCGTCGATGCCATCAAGGTGTTGGCGACTCGCGCGGGCAATGTCGCTGAAGACAATTCGCGTAAGCAGTTGGCTGAGACCGAGTTGAAAGAGCGCGCCGATGAATGGGCGAAAGAAGTAAGCAAGGGCGGACGGATCTTGGCGTATGAGAAACGCGGCCCTGAAAAAGACAAGACCGTTGCATTGATCAAGCCACCAGGATTTCAAGCCTGGGACAACTGGACTGTACCCATGTCGATGCGTGAGGTTGAGCCAGGGGTGCGCCTGATCATGAACACGAGCCATATCACGGACGATCACGATTGGAAGCCTCGTCCTGCAACTAAGGATGAGGATTGAATATGATCATCAATAACAAAACTCCAGTCGGCGAAGTACGTCCCAGCCAATTACTGTGGACTTATGGACCCGGTGCTCTGATCGACCTACCCAGCCTTTCCGTAGTGACGCTCGGTATCGACCGATGGGAAAAGGATCGCTGCCAGCCGATTCAAGAGGCACGGCTTCTTGCCGCGGTCCGGAAGGTTCTGGGGGCGCAGGTCGAGAATCTGCGGATGCCACCCTTCCAGAAGAGTGAGCTTGCCGACGTCTGGTCGGCTGAGGCCAATATTGGCGTACCTGTTCGGCCATTCCCGCGCTGGATGCGCTGCGTGAAGTGCGGCCTACTGTCACCCTTCGATGCCGGCCTGTTCGAGATTAAGGAGAACCGCTTTAGACCGGAGCGAACACGTTTCGTCCACAGAGGCTGCCGTGGTTCTGAAGGTAACAAGCCTCCCAAGGATGCGGACGCCGTGCCTGCGCGTTTCCTCTTAGCCTGCCGCGACGGTCATCTCGACGACTTCCCATGGCATTATTTCGTCCATGGTGGCAACAGTTCGTGCAAGGGAACTCTGCGTTTCTATGAAAGTGGAGCCTCATTACAGACCGAAAACCTTTGGGTTAAGTGTGATACCTGTTCGACTTCAAGAAGCTTGGCCCAGGCATTCGGTAAGGCCGGGAAAGAGAATCTGCCTGGCTGCAGAGGGCGCCATCCGCATCTGGATCACTTCGATAAGGAGTGTGAAGAGGAGGCTCGCGCAGTATTGTTGGGGGCCACGAATAGCTGGTTTCCGATCACACTCTCGGCGCTTGCGATTCCTCAAACCCAAGACCCGCTCAGTCAACTGATTCAGGATGGTTGGGAGTTCTTCGAAGACCTTAATTCCGAGGCCGAGGTATTGGTGACGGTGAAGACCTTGAAGAAGACTGGAGCGCTACCAGGTATCGACAAATATGATGCGGCCGCGATCTGGACGGCCGTCGAGGCTCACCGCAACGGCGGAGGACAGGCGGTCGTTGGTGAGGTCGACATCAAAGGTCCTGAGTGGGGCGTGCTGACTGAAGCTAATCCGCCCACGGACTACCCCCATTTCATGAGTAAGAAAGTTGGAACGCCGCCGGGTCTCGGAGGCCATATCAGCCGAGTCCTGCTCCTTGAGCGTTTACGCGAGGTGAATGCGTTGCTGGGTTTTACTCGGGTCGAGGCCCCTGAAGAGTCTGGTAACCCCGATGAGCGACCGCAGATGGCTAGCTTGTCACGTGGCAAGCCAGATTGGGTGCCAGCCAATCAGGTTCATGGTGAGGGAATCTTCATCCAGTTCGACGAGGCCGCGCTTGCTGGCTGGGAGGCTTTGGAAGGTGTCAGAAAGGTCGACCAGATGCTTCGGGGTGGTCATAAGGGCTGGCGGAACTCGCGTCATCTCGACCCGGATGAGGGTTATCCCGGAATTCGTTATGCGATGCTGCACACGCTCTCTCATTTACTAATTCGAGAGTTGGCGCTGGAGTGCGGATACAACGCCGCGAGCATTCGTGAGCGCATCTATGCCGAAACATCAGGAGCTAGCTCGCAGGCTGGCATCCTCATCTATACCGCTGCAGCGGATTCGGACGGCACGCTGGGCGGCCTCGTCGATCTCGGTAAGCCAGAAAATCTGGGGCGCTTACTGGAGCAAGCATTGAATCGTTCGAAAATTTGCTCTTCCGATCCACTTTGTTCGGAGCATGGTCCGGAAAAGGATCGCTCCCTCCATGGTGCTGCTTGCCATGCCTGCAGTTTGGTGGCGGAGACCTCTTGTGAGCGGGGCAACCGCTATCTGGATCGATCACTGCTCGTACCGACACTCGAACGCGCCGACGCTGCTTTCTTCAAGGGTTTTTGACGTGGATGAGCTTTTGGACGCCATTGCGGCCGTTGTCTGCCTGGTCTCTCCAGAGAAGGTTCAGGCTATAGCTAGCCGGATTCGCCGGACCGATACCAGCAAAGCTAGCAGCGCACTGTCGGGCGTGGTTGGCACGCCCACTGCCGCCGGGCTAGTGGATCAACTCATCAATGCCTGGCGAGCTAGCGCTGTTAGCGCTGAGGAGTTGGCATCTATGCTTCTCGCTTCAGGTCATGTCTTGACCAAGGTTGCGAATCAGCAATCCACCGAGCTCGTGTGGACAGGGCCGACGACACCCATCGTCTCTGCTCGTCGAACAGAGCAGGCGCTGTTGCAAGTCATCAATGCCGCTGAGAGGACCCTTTTCATAACCAGTTTCGTGGCTTATGACGTCTCGACTATCGTAAAGACGCTGAATGCGGCTAGTGATCGAGGAGTGGTCATCTCCATGCTGCTTGAGTTGTCCGAGGATCACGGCGGTAGCATCGCCTTTGATGCGATAGGCAAAATGAGAACGCTGGTCCCCGCCGCAAAAATCTATGCGTGGCGTGAAAAGGTCGGCCCATTCTCTGACGGGCGCGTCCACGCCAAAGTCGCCGTAGCCGACGGCAAAATGTGCTTTATCACCAGTGCGAACCTGACTGGGCACGCCATGGAGAAAAATATAGAGGCTGGCGTTTTGATCTCGGGCGACCCTCTGCCGGGCCAGCTTCACGGGCATCTGGAGGCTTTGGCGATGACAGGGGTGATCGTTCCTGCCGACGCCTGATCAGTGGAGGAGGGGAATGTCGCGTAGTGACATTATGCGTGCGGTCAAGCGTGCTCATACTGGGCCGGAAATCGTCGTGCGTCGAGCATTGCATGCTTTGGGGCTGAGGTTCCGTTTGCATCGTCGGGATCTCCCAGGTTCACCGGACATAGTCCTGCCGAGATTCCGGACGGTGGTCTTCGTGCATGGGTGTTTCTGGCATCGACATCTTGGCTGTCGTTACGCGAGCGTGCCGAAGAGCCGGCAGGAATATTGGCTTCCCAAGTTCGAGGCCAATGTCGTGCGGGATGCAAAAAAAGAAGCCCAGCTGTGTGAGCTGGGCTGGCGTGTACTGGTGATCTGGGAATGTGAAACTCGCAAGCCTACAGAGCTTGAGGAACGACTCGGGCGGGAATTTCTTGTGGGCGAGTTTGTTCGTACTCCTCGACGTGACGCATGAGGCTTTCACCTATCACTTCACCCAGACGAACTGGTACGGCGTTGCCGATCATCCGCCCGACTGCTTTGAAGGTAATTTGCTCCGGCGGCATGAACTCGTAGTCTCTTGGGAAGGACTGGAGAATTGCAGCCTCGCGCAGCGAGAGCGCTCGCGCTTGCTCGTAGTGACCGAAGCGGCCATTACCGAAGCCGTAGCACAGCGTGGTCATCGTGGGGCCCGGTTCATCTCTTTTCAGCCGGCCGTAGACGCTAGGGTAGGTCTTGCCACTAGCTTTGCGGTGACACTCTGCAATTAGGTGTGGGGGCCAATCCCGCCAAGTGCCGCCCTCGCGTGAGCGCAGGATGCGTTCCAAATTGATCGGAGTCAGCGTGGCAGCGCGATGCATGGGGTCATTGGGATCGCACTCGCCTGCGGCAATTCGAGGCAGGTCATGGATCATGTCCATGACGGTGACGGGGGCATTGCGGTGGGTGGGCTCAATGAGCTTGATTGGGCCTAGTTTGGAGGCCAACAGGACGTGTCGACGACGGTGCTGAGGTAGGCCGTAGTCTACGCAGGCCACTCGGTTCGCCCACACTTTGTAGCCTTGAGACTCCAAGTTGGCTACGAAGTCCTGGTAGACCTGATGCTTGGTTACATCAGGAACGTTCTCCATCGTAACCAGTTCAGGTTGCACTTCTCGAATCAGGCGTGCGAAGTGGTACAGCAGAGGCCATTTGCTGTCTGTACTGGTGTCTCGCCCTTGATTGTAGGTGGAGAAGGGTTGGCAGGGGGCACAGCCCGCGAGGAGCCGGTAGCGGCCTTCGACTCGTGGATACCATGCTTCAAGCTGTTCCTTGGTGAGAGTCTTGACGTCCTGCGCTACGAATGCTGCCTGGTTGTTTACTTCGTAAGCGTGCCTGCACTGGGCCTCAATATCGTAGCCGGCGTAGACTTCGATACCAGCATTACGCATGCCAGCGGTCAGGCCTCCGGCGCCACAGAAAAGGTCAACAGCATCAATCATCGGGGTAGTGCCTCCTAGAGGAGGCTATTCTAACTGGAACTTTTGTAAACGACGAGCGAGCAAAGTCGCAGGGTTAGGAGGAAGTATACCGCGTTGCGTTGCTGCGTCGAGAAGACGCTTTTTGAGGAACCCAATCACATACTTCCGCTGCCAAGCCCAAGGCGTTCTCGCTGCCAGCGCTCTGCGCTCTCAGCCGGAGTGATTTTCGCCTGTCGTACATGGCGTTGTCGAGTTACGTGCGAGCCCGTCAACACCGCTCAATTCCTTGGTCTGCTGCACCCTCATCCACAGCACCGTTGCTGGTCACATCGACGCTTGCCATGAGAGGAAATCCGCAAAACTATCCGCGACTATCTCTTCAGAAGTATTAGTGGCGTCGGCCACGTAAATAGGCCTCTGGACATCAATTTGATATCATTTGAGTAGCTGGAATTTCAAACCGAGAGCCGGCGCCGATCTGGACGGTATGGCGCATAGGTTCGGTAAGGCATCAAGGGATTACATGGATCCAAAGATTGAGTCGAAAATCCAAAACGCTTTGGAGGGGCTGTTCGCTGCCGTCTCCCAGCTACAGTCTGCATACCCTGGCAAACCATTCACCCTGGATGGCCGTTTAGTCGGTGATATAGGTGAAGTAGTAGCCAGCTTGGCTTACAAGTTGACGCTGAACGAAGGACTCACAAAGCACCACGATGCAGTCTGCGACGAGGGGCGGAATGTCCAGATCAAGACCACGTTTGGCACGAGCCTGACTTTCCCGGTACACCATGTGCCTGATTATTACCTGGGCATTCGCATGAACCGTGACGGTACATTCGAAGAGATCTACAACGGACCGGGAGCGCTCATCCAGCAGCAACTGGCGGGACGTAAGCTGACGCGCACCGGGTTGCATGGTGGGTTGATGGCAATGCTGCGGCGCATCAATGCGACGGTTGCTGAGAAAGACCGCATCCCTCGGCGTTGATCGTGTGGCGTAACAGGGGCCAAGCAGCTGACGCTGACCCCTTTAAGCATCGCGGGGCGTGATTCAACGCATCATGCCGAGTTCTGCATCATCCAGTAGCGCTTTGCCCAAAGCACAGAGGTAATGCGCCGCCCAGATCAGTTTTGGCTTGTCTTCCATCAGCCCATCGATGGTCAGGTCCCGCGCGTAGCCCATCAGTTCCGAGGCCTGTTCGCGGGCGTTCTGGCAAGGAATGCCGGCTTCGATGCGGAACAATGGGTGGGTCTGGTTTTCGCCTTGAAAGAAGATGGTTTTACCAACTGTGCATTGGGTGTCTTCGGTTGTCATTGATCAATCTCCCTGGTTCTGCTGATGCGCCGGTAAGCCGGGCTTGCACAGGCTTTTCGCTCGGTATGCGAATCAATGCATCGGTTGCGGGTTGGCTGTTTGCTGTATTTGCGTCAGCGCGGATTCGAGTAGCCGCCGCAGGGTTTCAATCTCGTGCATCGAGGCCATGATCAAAACTGATGCGGGGGACTTGGGCTGCATCAGTATTGCCTGCTGGGCTACGGCTTCCGCACAGAGCGCGTAGTCCGAGGCCATCATGATCGTGTCTTCCAGGGAATGGAGGTGGTGGGGTGGGTCGGGGACTATCTTCAACATGATTGCTTCCATTTCAGGGCCGTCACCGTCTGCTGTCAAACAGAGGGTGGCAGCTGTACGCGGGTTGACAGACCGGCGGAAACAACAAGTTCCGGCGCACGCAAGCGTGCCCGCACGTACAGCCGCCATAACGACGAGCCGTTTTGTTGTTTACCGTCGCGACCTGTCAAAGTCATGCCGTTGATGAGCAACGACCCACCGAGACTAAAACCCTGAAAAAATGACCGCAACGGAAAACAGGCACAGGCAGTATCTTTGGGAAACGCCCTACAAGAAAGGGATTAAATCCGATTTTTTCGACCCGCAGCGCCCGAATGCCAGGCACAAAAAAAGACGCCCGAGGGCGTCTTCTTCTTTGGATTTGGTGGAGCCGGGGGGATTTGAACCCCCGTCCGCCAGTACTCCGCTGTCGGTACTACATGCTTAGCCGTGTCTACTGATTTAATCCGCAGCCGCCCGACGGGCAGGGTGCTTTGGATGAGTTGTGTAAGTTTTAGTCACTTCGCCCACAACGTGCTACGCGACGATCCTGTTCTGTATGACAATCATTTCGGGTTTACAGGCATCCCCTAGTGATTGCTGGAGCCGAAGCTACCAGAAGCAAAGGTCACTTACGCTGCGAGAGCGTAGGATTCCTCGCCGTAGGTTTCGTCATTGGCAACTATAGAAGTTGCAACAGTGGATTTACGAGTTCTGTTACCAACTCGGCATGCACCTAGAGTTTCGCTACCGGCGTCGAATCCTAATCGGCCCCGCACTAGCTCTTGGCTAACGCACCTTACGGCGCGTAGGACGGAGTATACGCCATTGCGCGGGCGACGTCGACAGCCGGTCCAGTCGCCCGCTTTTGGGCTCACGCGCCGCCGCTGCTGCTGCCGCTGCCTTTCTCGGTTTTTTCCAGGCGCTCCAGCACTTTGCTGGTAATGGCAATGCATTCCTTGGTGTCGCCCGAGGCCTGGGCGGCCTTGGCTTTGTCGACGTGCTCGGTGATGGCTTTGTCCAGGCCTTCGGAAGTGGCGCCGGCGGTGGCCATGGTGTCGTCGATCTTTTGCAGGTTGGCGGTGCAGAGGTCATCGGCGGCGAACACCGGCGAAGCCAGCAGGGTGGCGGCCGCGAACAGGGCCGAAAGTGCGGTACCTTTCATGGGTGTCTCCTCTGGGGCCTCTGGAAGGTGGGCCTGTAAGGTGGACTGCGGGGGATTGGCGGGGGTTCCATCGGGATGTGTGGGGGGGGGCAGGTGCTCGGCGTGGGATGTTCGGGGCCTGAGAGATCGAGCGCCGCCCGCGCGGCGCATCGCGAGCAAGCTCGCTCCTACATCTGTTTCGGGCCAGTTACGCCTGTGACAGGCGCGCGCGACCGCCGTGGTAGCCAACGCGATATCACGCCATGCGCCAAGGCGCTCGCGCGCAAACCCCACAGGAATAATTGGCCCGAAACAGATGTAGGAGCGAGCTTGCTCGCGATGCGCCGCGCGGGCGGCGCTCGATCTCCCAGGCGCCACACCCCCCACGGCGAACCGCCTCCGCCCTAAATACTGCGTGGCCGGGTGACGCGGTCTACCAGGTAAACCAAACCGTGATAGTCGATACCACTGTGGCTCGACAGGCCTATCTCGCAGGTGCGGCTGGTGGAAATACCTTCGCTGCAATACTGCACGGCGTCCTTCAGGCTGCGCAGCGAGTGGGCGTTCAACTCGGGGGTGGTAAAGCCTTTGTCACCGGCAAACCCGCAGCAATGAATGCCTTCCGGGATCACCACCTGTTTGCTGCAACGCCGCGCCAGGTCGATCAAGGCCTGGCTTTCGCCCAGGTGCTGGGTGCTGCAGGTCACGTGCACGGCTACCGGTTCGTCCTGGGGGGTGAACTCCAGTCGGTCGAGCAGGTGGGTGCGGATGAAGCGCACCGGGTCGTACAGGTCCAGCCGGGTGTCGCTCAGGTCCTGCACCAGGCGCAGGGTGCAGGGGCTGGTGTCGCAATAGATCGGGTCGAGGCCGCCGCGGCTGGCGTGCAGCAGGGCGGTGATCAGTTCCTGGCGCTTGTGTTCGGCCTGCTCGGGGTAGCCCTTGGAGGCGAACGGCTGGCCGCAGCACAGGCTGTCGGCGTTGTCGGGGAACACCACCTGGTAACCGGCCTTTTCCAGCAGGGCGCGGGTTTTGTCCAGCAGCGAGCTTTGCTCGCGGTCGGCATAGGCCGGGCCCATTACCCGGGAAACGCAGGCGGCCAGGTACACCACGCGGGGGCGGGCGTCGTTGCTGGTGGCGCCGAAGGCCAGCGGGCGAAGCGGTTGCGGCATGGCCGGGGTCCATTGGGGCAGGCGGCCTTTGCTGGCTTTACTCAGCGAAGCGCTCAGGCGGCCCAGGCGCGGGGCGCCTAGCAGCTTGCGTGCGGTGTTGGCGGCGGTCAGGGTCAGGCGCGCACCGCTTAGGGCAGTGTGGAAATGCTCGGCCAGCCAGTCGGCGGTTTTAGCGTGGTCGGCGGCCTGGCTGCGCAGTTTCTTCACCAGCTCGCCGGTGTTGATGCCGACCGGGCAGCGCTGGGCGCACAGGCCGGTAGCGGCGCAGGTGTCGATGCCCTGGTACTGGTAGCTTTGCATCAGTTCACGGGTATCGATGCCGGCGCGCTGCTTGGCCTGGATGTCACGCCACATGACGATGCGCTGGCGTGGGCTGAGGGTCAGGCCCTTGGACGGGCACACCGGTTCGCAGAAGCCGCACTCGATGCACTTGTCGACGATTTCGTCGGCGGCAGGCAGCGGCTTGAGGTTTTTCAGGTGGATATCCGGGTCTTCGCTCAACACCACGTCGGGGTTGAGGATGCCGTTGGGGTCGAGCAGGCGCTTGAGCTTCCACATCAGCTGGTAGGCGTCGTGCCCCCACTCCAGCTCCACGAAGGGCGCCATGTTGCGCCCGGTACCGTGTTCGGCCTTGAGCGAGCCGCCAAACTCCACCGCCACCAGCTGCGCCACGTCGTCCATGAACGCCTGGTAACGGGCGACTTCTTCGGCGCTGTTGAACCCCTGGGTAAAGACGAAGTGCAGGTTGCCTTCCAGCGCGTGGCCGAAAATGATCGCTTCGTCATAGTGATGCTTGTCGAACAGCTGGATCAGGCGGTTGACGCCTTCGGCCAGTTGCTCGACGGGGAAGGTCACGTCTTCGATGATGACCGTGGTGCCGGTCTGGCGCACAGCGCCGACGGCGGGGAAGGTGTCCTTGCGGATTTTCCACAGCTGGTTGTACACGGCCGGGTCTTCGCTGAAGTCCACCTGCTGTTCCAGCGGGAAGTCGGCGATCGAGGCCATGATCTGCTGCAGTTGCTCGTGCAGTAGGCTCTGGCTGGCGGCGCGGGATTCGATCAGCAGGGCACAGGCATTGTCCGACAGGCCTTTTACCCACAGCGGCATGCCGGGCATGTTCTGCACCGAGCGCAGGCTGCGGCGGTCGAGGAGTTCCACGGCCGAGACCGGCTGCTGCTTGAGCACGGGTACCGCGCGGCAGCAGCTTTCGACGCTGGGGAACACCAGCAGGGCGCTGGCCTTGTGCGGGTGGTCGGGCACGGTGTCGTAAGTGACGGCGCTGATGAAGCCCAGGGTGCCTTCCGAGCCGACCAGCAGGTGCTGCAGAATGTCCAGCGGCTGGTCGTAGTCCACCAGTGCGTTCAGTGACAGGCCGGTGGTGTTCTTCAGCCGGTATTTGTGCCGGATGCGTTCGGCCAGCGCGGTGTTGGCGCGGGTTTCGCGGCCCAGGCGGGCCAGTGCTTCCAGCAGCTCGGCGTGGCTGCTTTCGAAGGCGGCGACGCTGGCTGGGTCTTCGCTGTCCAGGCGGGTGCCGTCGGCCAGCACCAGGCGCAGGCCCGCCAGGGTGTGGTAGGTGTTCTGCGCGGTGCCGCAGCACATGCCACTGGCGTTGTTGGCGACGATGCCTCCGATCTTGCAGGCGTTGATCGAGGCCGGGTCGGGGCCGATCTTGCGCCCGAAGGGGGCCAGCCAGGCGTTGGCCTGGGCGCCGATCACGCCGGGTTGCAGGCGAATCTGCTCGCCCTGGCGACGGATTTCGCGGCCGTTCCAGTTATCGCCAAGCACGATCAGCACCGAGTCGCTGATGGCCTGGCCAGACAGGCTGGTGCCGGCAGCGCGGAAGGTGACCGGCACCCGCTCGCGCTGGGCCAGTTTGATCAGGCCGACCACTTCGTCCTCGGACTCGACGCGCACCACCAGCTTGGGGATCAAGCGGTAGAAGCTGGCGTCGGTGCCGAAGGCCAGGGTGGAGGTGGGGTCGTCGAAGCGGCGTTCGGCGGGGATCAGGCGCTCGGCATCACGCAGGAACGCGGCGGGCAGGCTCATGCAGTCTCCTCGCGGGGCTGTGGCGTCTGTGCGCTACATGCCCCGGGTCATTCAGGCGGTGGTTCTTGCAGGCGTTCAGGCGCCCAGTTCGCGTACCAGCGAGTCGCGGGTGATCTCGCTGATCGACTTGGCACCGGTCAGCACCATGGCCACGCGCATTTCCTTTTCGAACAGCTCAAGCAGGTTTTTCACGCCGGCCTGGCCATGCACGGCAAGGGCGTAAAGGAAGGCGCGGCCGATCAGTACGGTGTCGGCACCCAGGGCGATCATGCGCACCACGTCCAGGCCACTGCGAATGCCCGAGTCGGCCAGGATCTTCAGGTCACCTTTGACCGCGTCGGCAATGGCCGGCAGGGCGCGGGCACTGGACAGCACGCCGTCGAGCTGGCGGCCGCCGTGGTTGGACACCACGATACCGTCGGCACCGAACTTGACCGCATCGCGGGCGTCATCGGCATCGAGAATGCCCTTGATGATCATCGGGCCGTCCCAGAACTCGCGGATCCACTCCAGGTCCTTCCAGGAAATGGACGGGTCGAAGTTGTTGCCCAGCCAGCCGATGTAGTCGGCAAGGCCGGTGGGGTTGCCACGGTATTTGGAGATGTTGCCCAGGTCATGCGGGCGGCCCATCACGCCCACGTCCCATGCCCACTCGGGGTGGGTCATGGCTTGCAGCACGCGGCGCAGCGGGCCGTTCTTGCCGCTCATGCCAGAGTGGGCGTCGCGGTAGCGAGCGCCGGGTACGGGCATGTCCACGGTGAACACCAGGGTCTTGACGCCGGCGGCCTTGGCCCGCTCCAGGGCATTACGCATGAAGCCGCGGTCCTTGAGCACATACAGCTGGAACCACATCGGCCGGTTGATGGCGGGCGCCACTTCTTCGATCGGGCACACCGAGACGGTCGACATGGTGAACGGGATGCCATGGGCCGCCGCTGCGCGTGCGGCCTGCACTTCGCCACGGCGGGCGTACATGCCGGTGAGGCCGACCGGGGCCAAGGCCACCGGCATGCTCAGGGTTTCGTCGAACAGCTTGGTTTCCAGGCTGAGCTCGGACATGTTGTTCAGCACGCGCTGGCGCAGGGCGATGCCGGCCAGGTCCGAGACGTTGTGGCGCAGGGTGTGCTCGGCGTAGGCGCCGCCGTCAGCGTAGTGGAACAGGAAGGGGGGCAGCTTGCGTTGGGCCGCGGCGCGATAGTCGGTAGAGGCAGAAATGATCATGGATTCTCGCAGCGTTGCTTGTGGGAGTGCCGGGCGCGCGACGGCGCCCGGCCCCTTTCACTTTAGTGATGAACCAGCATGCCGGTCAGCCAGTAAGCCTGGACCAGGGTGATCAGGCCGACGATGGTGGCGAAGAACAGGCTGTGCTTGACGGTGAAGCGGAACAGGTCGGATTCCTTGCCGACCAGGCCGGTAGCGGCGCAGGCCACGGCGATCGATTGCGGCGAGATCATCTTGCCGGTTACGCCGCCGCTGGTGTTGGCCGCCACCAGCAGGGTGTCGTTGACCCCGATCTGGTGCGCGGTGGTGGCCTGCAGCGAGCTGAACAGGGCGTTGGACGAGGTGTCCGAGCCGGTCAGGAACACGCCCAGCCAGCCGAGGAACGGCGAGAAGAACGGGAACGCGGCGCCGGTACCGGCCAGCACCAGGGCCATGGTCGAGGACATGCCCGAGTAGTTGGTGACGAAGGCGAAGGCCAACACCATGCCGATCGACAGAATCGGCCAGCGCAGTTCCCAGAAGGTTTCTTTGAAAGTGGTAAGACCAGTTTTGAAGTTGATCTTCAGCACCGCCATCGAGATCAGCGCCGAGAGGAAGATCGCGGTGCCGGTGGCGGAGATCGGGTCCAGCTTGAACACCGCTGGCATGGCGGTCGGCGCGGCTACGATCGGTGCGGTCTTGATCACCAGCTGGTCGAGGTGCGGGATGGCGAAGTTGAACACGAAGTTGTACATCGCGCCGCCCGGAGCGAAAGCCGCCTTGAACGGCTTCAGGGTCCAGATGGTGACCAGCACGGTGAGGATCAGGAACGGCGACCAGGCCTTGAAGATCTCGCCAAAGCTGTACGGGCTAGGCTGGCTGCCGCTTGGCTGCACAACGGCTGCGCCGACACTGCCTTTGGCCTCGCTGAACGCACGCTTGGGCTGCCAGACTTTCAGGAAGAGGGTAAGGCAGATCAGGCTGGCCAGTGCCGAGGTGATGTCTGGCAGTTCCGGGCCGATGAAGTTCGAGGTGAAGTACTGGGTGACGGCAAAGCTCAGGCCGGCGACCAGGGCGGCAGGCCAGGTTTCCTTCACGCCACGCAGGCCGTCCATCATGAACACCAGCCAGAACGGCACGAACAGCGACAGCAGCGGCAGCTGGCGGCCGGTCATGGCGCCGATGTGGAAGGCGTCG
The DNA here is from genome assembly GCF_043105275.1 of Pseudomonas sp. TYF_14. Lineage (NCBI taxonomy): Bacteria > Pseudomonadati > Pseudomonadota > Gammaproteobacteria > Pseudomonadales > Pseudomonadaceae > Pseudomonas > Pseudomonas sp. TYF_14. The sequence continues at coordinate 39,570 of NZ_JBICLK010000086.1, read as the reverse complement.
ATACCGGTGACCTGGCCGGCCACGATGATCGGGATGCCCAGGGCGCCGAAGGCCACTGGCGCGGTGTTGGCGATCAGGCACAGGCCGGCAGCGTACAGCGGGTTGAAGCCCAGGCCCACCAGCAGTGCGGCAGTGATGGCCACCGGTGCACCAAAGCCTGCCGCACCTTCGAGGAAGGCGCCGAAGCAGAAGCCGATCAACAGCACTTGCAGGCGCTGGTCGTCGGTAATCGACAGCACCGAGCTGCGGATCACTTCGAACTGGCCGCTCTTGACCGTGAGTTTGTACAGGAACACCGCGGCAACGATGATCCAGGCAATTGGCCAGAGGCCATAGAGGAAGCCGTAACCCGCGGCGGCGAGGGCCATGTCGACAGGCATCTGGAAGGCGAAGATCGCCACCAGGATCGACAGCGCGAGGGTGATGCTGCCCGCTACGTGGCCCTTGAGGCGGAACACGGCGAGGGCCAGGAAGAAGAACACGATAGGGATGACCGCCGCCAGTGCGGACAGGCCAAGACTACCAAGCGGGCTATAGAGTTGTTGCCAGGTTTGCATATGGGGTGGCCCCTAATTGTTGTTGGTCAGGCACTGGCATTGGATAATTGGTAAGACCAATTTACAATGGCTGGGCGCTAGGTTAAAAGCGCTGCGGTGGGTGTGTCAATTTGTCCCGTGCAAAACTTTGGTCGCGTGCCGATGAGCGGGCGTCTGATGTGCTCGGAAAATCGCGGCTTGATGGGTGTTTGCGTGGCCTGGATCGGCGAGAATAGGCACCCCCTGAAATTTGCCGGGGGTTTGTGGAGAGCATGTGATGGTTTTTGATCAGGTACGCCAACGGCGCCTGTCCGACGACATTGTCGATCGGCTGGAAGGGATGATTCTGGAAGGCACGCTGACCTCGGGGCAGCGGCTGCCGGCCGAGCGCGTCCTGGCCGAGCAGTTTGGTGTGTCCCGCCCGTCACTGCGTGAGGCGATCCAGAAGCTGGTGGCCAAGGGGCTGCTGGTCAGCCGTCAGGGCGGGGGCAATTTTGTGGCGGAGTCGTTGGGGTCCACCTTCAGCGACCCGTTGCTGCAGTTGCTCGAGCACAGTGCCGAAGCGCAGCGTGACCTGCTCGAGTTCCGCCATACCTTGGAGGCGTCCTGCGCCTATTACGCTGCCCAGCGTGCCACCGAGCCGGACCGGGCACGGTTGAAGGCGGCCTTCGATGCGCTACAGGATTGCTATGCCAGGGTCGATGAGGTGACCCGTGCGGAGGAGGGCGCGGCTGATGCGCGCTTCCACCTGGCGATCGCCGAGGCCAGTCATAACGCGGTGTTGCTGCACACCATCCGGGGTTTGTTCGACCTGCTCAAGCGTAACGTGGTGACCAACATCGGCGGCATGTACCAGCAGCGCACCGAAACCCGGGACATGCTGATCAGCCAGCACCGGGAACTGTACCTGGCGATTGTCGAGGGCAGGGCGGAGGATGCGCGGGAGGTGTCCAGCCGGCACATTTTGTATGTGCAGGAGGTGCTGCATGAGGCGCACGAAGAAGCGCAGCGGGTGGCACGGGCAGAGCGGCGCAGCGGGCGCTGAGGCTTTTATGGGCAGTACCGGCCTCTTCGCGGGCAAGCCCGCTCCCACAGGATAGGCGCCGGGCTTGAATCTGGTGCCATTCCTGTGGGGGCGGGCTTGCCCGCGAAGAGGCCGGAACAGGTTGAAGAGTAGTTACTCTTCCTTGCCCTTGTTCCGCACAGCCCGCTGCAGCTCGCGGTTGGAATCGCGTTCGCGCATGGTGTCGCGCTTGTCGAATTCCTTCTTGCCCTTGCCCAGTGCGATTTCGCACTTGATCAGGTGCTTGCTCCAGTACAGCGCCAAAGCCACACAGGTGTAGCCTTTTTGCGCCACGGCCGCCTCCACGCGCTCGAGCTCGCGCTTGTTCAGCAGCAGCTTGCGGGTGCGTGTGGGGTCGGCGATGACGTGGGTGCTGGCCGTGGTCAGCGGGGTGATGTGGCTGCCGAACAGCCAGGCCTCACCGTCCTTGAGCAGCACGTAGCTGTCAGTCAGGTGCGCCTTGCCGGCTCGCAGGCTTTTTACTTCCCAGCCGGACAGGACCAGCCCGGCCTCGAACTTGTGTTCGATGAAGTAATCGTGTCGCGCTTTCTTGTTTTGCGCGATGGTCCCGGTCGGATGTTTTTTTTGCTTAGCCATAGGGGCGGCATTATAGGCAAGTCCGCGCGTCGTCCGCTATGGGATTTCGGTGTGCTTGAGCCACTGGAATGAATACCGGACAATACAAACCCTGTCATACGCACAGAACCTGTTTTCGGCACGCTGCGAAGCGCCGCCACCCAGCCTTGGAAGTGACGCCTGGATGACTACCCATATTCAACGCTCCGCCCTGCTGCCATACCCCGCCCAGGCGCTTTACGATCTGGTCAACGATGTGGCCAGCTACCCTGAGTTTTTGCCGTGGTGCTCGGCCTCGACGGTGATCGAAACCAGCGATACACACATGCGTGCCAAGCTCGAAGTGGCCAAGGGGGGCATGAGCCAGCACTTCGTGACGCGTAACGTGCTGGTGCCGGGGCAGTCCATCGAGATGAACCTCGAAGAAGGGCCATTCACCCAGCTGCATGGTGTTTGGGTGTTCAAGCCGCTGGGTGAAAAAGCCTGCAAGATCAGCCTGGACCTGTCCTTCGATTACGCTGGGCCGATTGTGCGCGCCACGTTGGGCCCGCTGTTCAATCAGGCGGCCAACACACTGGTCGATGCGTTCTGTCAGCGTGCCAAGCAATTGAATGCCTGACGGATAAGGCACAAACAAAAAGCCCGGACCAGGTCCGGGCTTTTTGCATCTGCTGTTCCCGCTTAGCGGGTTTCCAGCGGTGCCGGGGTCGGGACCGGGGTGGTCTCGATGGTGTCGATCTCGCGCTGGATGGACTCTTCGGTCGAACCAGGCTTGGCCGGTTTTTCTTCAGGTTGCGCTGCCGGCTGTTCGGTCTGGCCTGGCTCGGTAGCCGGGCTGACGGTGGTATCGCTGCTGCCGCCGAGGATTTCCTGATCGCGACTGACGCCTGGCATGAAGTCGCCAGACAGGCTGACCAGTTGATCGCTTTCGTTGAAAAATACACTCATGCGTTCTTGCTGACGTTTACCGCCACCAGGCTGCAGGCTGTACAGGTAATCCCAACGATTGGTGTTGAAGGTGTCCTGAATCAGCGGGTTGCCCATGATAAACCTTACTTGCCGGCGGGTCATTCCCGGGCGTAATTGGTCTATCATGTCTTGCGTGACGACATTGCCCTGCTGGATGTCGATTTTGTAAACCCCGGGAAACGAGCAACCGGCGAGTGCGAGCAGTCCCACTAGGGTGAGGCTGGTTAGCAAGAGCTTGGTGTTTTGCATCGGTGGGCGACTTCCACTATCTTGGCTGGACAACGTAAACCCCGATCATACCCGTATTAAGAGAAGCTGCGAAGCAGCATCGGCGAGAAAGCTGACCATGGTTGAAAATAGCGAATTGCGCAAAGCCGGTCTCAAGGTGACCCTGCCTCGAGTCAAGATCCTTCAGATGCTCGACTCTACCGAGCAGCGTCACATGAGTGCAGAGGATGTCTACAAGGCGCTGATGGAGGCTGGCGAGGATGTAGGCCTGGCCACCGTCTATCGCGTGCTGACCCAGTTCGAGGCGGCGGGTCTGGTGGTTCGCCACAACTTCGACGGCGGTCATGCAGTGTTCGAGCTGGCCGATGGCGGTCACCACGACCACATGGTGAACGTGGATACCAGTGAAGTCATCGAATTCATGGATGCCGAAATCGAGAAGCGCCAGCGCGAAATCGTAGCCGAGCATGGCTTCGAGCTGGTGGACCACAATCTGGTCCTGTACGTGCGTAAGAAGAAGTAACGATTTTTCGTTATGGATAGCAAAGGCGACCTTCGGGTCGCCTTTGTGCTTTCTGAAGCTGAAAGATGTGTTGTCCGTGCCCGCGAATCGTCCTGGAAAAGCAAGGCTCAGGCCTTGCCGCTCACCACCATCTTGCGCGCATGCGCCAAAGATTCCTTGGTCAGGTCGATACCGCCGAGCATCCGCGCCACTTCTTCCACGCGCTCACGCTTGCCAAGGCTAGCCACGGCGGTGTGGGTGGTGTCGCTGTTGCGCACCTTGTGCACGAACAGATGGTGATGCCCCTGCGCCGCCACCTGCGGCAGGTGGGTCACGGTCAGTACCTGGCCGCGTTCGCCCAGGCGCCGCAGCAGTTGGCCGACGATTTCTGCCGTTGGCCCGCCAATACCCACGTCGACTTCGTCGAACACCAGGGTGGGAATGCGCGAGGTCTGCGCGGTAATGACCTGGATCGCCAGGCTGATACGCGACAGTTCGCCACCCGACGCCACCTTCGCCAGGGCCTTGAGCGGCTGGCCAGGGTTGGCACTGACCAGCAGTTCGATCTGCTCCAGGCCATGGGGTGACAGTTCGGTGCCTTCGTTCGCTGTCAGTTCGATGCAGAAGCGCCCTCCAGGCATGCCCAGGCGCTGGATTTCCTGCTCCACCGCGCCTGCCAGCTGCTGCGCCGCTTGCTGGCGCAGGCCGCTGAGTTCGCGCGCCTTCTCTTTATAGTGCTGGGCGTAGGCGGCAAGCTCTTCGCCCAGCCGCTCGATCGACTCGTCACTGGCGTTAAGGCCTTCCAGCTCCTCCATCAGTTGCTGTTGCAGGTGGGGCAGTTCGGTGGGGTGCACCCGGTGTTTGCGTGCCAGGGTGTAGATGGTGTCCAGGCGCTCTTCCAGGGCTTGCAGGCGCATCGGGTCGGCGTCGAAGTTGTCGAGGAAGCGGTTGAGTTCGCCCACGGCTTCCTCGACCTGAATCTGCGCGCTGGCGATCAGGTTGGCCGCTTCGCTCAGCGCTTTGGGCGAATTGGTGGCGGCACCCAGGCGGTTGAGGCTGGAGGTGAGGGCGCTGAGCACATTGCCCGAATCGCTTTCGCTGCACTGGTCGATGACCTGGCGGCAGATGCCGAACAGGGCTTCGGCGCTGGTCAGGTTCTTGTGTTCCTGTTCCAGCTGCTCCAGTTCGTGCTCGCCCAGGCCGAGGTTGTCCAGTTCTTCCAGCTGGTAACTGAGCAACTGGTGGCGGGCGCGCTGCTCGTCGCCCGAGTTGGAGAGGCGCTCCAGCTCCAGGCGGGTCTGGTTCCAGCGCTTGGCTGCAAGCTGTACCTGGCGGGCCAGGTCGACGGCGCCGGCATACTCGTCAAGCAGGCGGCGGTGGGTGTCGGTCTTGAGCAGGGACTGGTGCTCGTGCTGGCTGTGGATATCGATCAGCAGTTCGCCCAGCGCCTTGAGGTCGCCGAGCGGGCAGGGCGTGCCGTTGATGTAGCCGCGGCTGCGGCCTTCGGCGGTGATCACCCGGCGCAGGATGCACAGGCCTTCGTTGTCCAGGTCGCGCTCGGCCAGCCAGGTGTGGGCTTCGGGAATGTCCACCAGGTCGAAGGTGGCCAGGATGTCCGCCTTGTCGGTGCCGGGGCGCACCACCCCGCTGTCGGCACGGTCGCCCAGGGCAAGGCCGAGGGCGTCGAGCATGATCGATTTGCCGGCACCGGTCTCGCCGGTGATGACGGACATGCCGCGGGCGATTTCGAGGTCGAGGTGCTCGACGATGGCGTAGTTGTGAATGGACAGGTGCACCAGCATGGGGTCGGCTCCCGGAAATCAGGTCTGGTTATTTATACAGTACTTTTTTCAGGCCTGCCAATGCCCCTTCGCAGATTATGTTGCAGCCTTGAAAACCACCTTGCCCCTTGAACCTGGTTTTTCCGGCCCCATATAGCCGACATCCAAGGCGAGCCTGGCTCGCAGTCCACAAAATTGCGCAGGAGAGACCCCATGGCTGATGAGCAGCTGAACGAGAAAGACCTTAACGTGGAAGAAACCGGTGCAGGCAATGCAGCTGATACCCGTGTTCTGGAGCTCGAGGAACAGCTGGCCGCAGCCAAGGACCAGGCGCTGCGCGCCGTAGCCGACCTGCAGAACGTACGTCGTCGTGCCGAGCAGGATGTGGAGAAAGCCCACAAGTTCGCCCTGGAGAAGTTCTCCAGCGACTTGCTGCCGGTGATCGACAGCCTGGAACTGGCCCTGGCTCACTCCAGTGCCGACGATGAGCACGTCAAGCAGATCCGCGAAGGTGTCGAGCTGACCCTGAAGATGTTCCAGGACACCCTCAAGCGCTACAACCTTGAAGCCGTCGACCCGCACGGCCAGCCGTTCAACCCTGAGCACCACCAGGCCATGGCCATGCAGGAAAACGCCGAGGTCGAGCCAAACAGCGTGTTGAACGTGTTCCAGAAGGGTTACCTGCTGAACGGCCGCCTGCTGCGCCCCGCCATGGTGGTGGTCAGCAAGGCGCCGAGCGCGGCGCAACCCTCGATCAATGAAAAGGCTTGAAATCCTTCGGGGCATCCCCATCTAGGTGTCAAGCCTTCAAGTATTACCGCAGTTGGCCAAAGTAGTCGCTGCTACCAAATTCAAGTTTCGGGAGAGTTAACATGGGTAAAATCATCGGTATCGACCTGGGGACCACCAACTCGTGCGTCTCCATTCTGGAAAACGGTAACGTCAAAGTCATCGAAAACGCCGAAGGTGCGCGTACTACCCCTTCGATCGTGGCCTACGCCAACGATGGCGAAATCCTGGTTGGCCAGTCGGCCAAGCGCCAGGCAGTCACCAACCCGCACAACACCCTGTTCGCAGTGAAGCGCCTGATTGGCCGCCGCTTCGAAGAAGATGTCGTGCAGAAAGACATCAAGCTGGTGCCGTACAAGATCGTCAAGGCGAACAACGGTGACGCGTGGGTCGAGGCTGCTGGCAAGGAAATGGCTCCGCCGCAGATCAGTGCCGAAGTCCTGAAGAAAATGAAGAAGACCGCCGAAGACTACCTCGGCGAGCCAGTCACCGAAGCGGTCATCACCGTTCCGGCCTACTTCAACGACAGCCAGCGTCAGGCGACCAAAGACGCCGGCCGCATCGCTGGCCTGGACGTAAAACGCATCATCAACGAGCCGACTGCCGCTGCACTGGCTTACGGCATGGACAAGGCCAAGGGCGACCACACCGTCATCGTTTATGACCTGGGTGGTGGTACCTTCGACGTTTCGGTCATCGAAATCGCCGAAGTCGACGGTGAGCACCAGTTCGAAGTACTGGCTACCAACGGCGACACCTTCCTGGGTGGCGAAGACTTCGACATGCGCCTGATCGACTACCTTGTCGACGAGTTCAAGAAAGAGTCGGGCATGGACCTGAAGAACGATCCTCTGGCCCTGCAGCGTCTGAAAGAAGCCGCAGAAAAAGCCAAGATCGAGCTGTCGTCCGCTCAGTCGACCGACGTCAACCTGCCGTACATCACTGCAGATGCCACCGGTCCTAAGCACCTGAACGTGAAGATCTCCCGCGCCAAGCTGGAGTCGCTGGTCGAAGACCTGGTCAAGCGTACCATCGAGCCTTGCCGCATCGCCCTGAAAGACGCCGGCATCGACGCCAGCAAGATCGACGACGTGATCCTGGTCGGTGGTCAGACCCGCATGCCGCTGGTGCAGAAAGAAGTGGCCGACTTCTTCGGTAAAGAAGCGCGCAAGGACGTCAACCCGGACGAAGCCGTTGCCATGGGTGCTGCCATCCAGGGTGCGGTACTGGCCGGTGACGTGAAAGACGTCCTGCTGCTGGACGTCAGCCCGCTGACCCTGGGTATCGAAACCATGGGCGGCGTGATGACCGCGCTGATCGAGAAGAACACCACCATCCCGACCAAGAAGTCGCAGGTGTTCTCGACTGCCGACGACAACCAGAGCGCCGTGACCATTCACGTGCTGCAAGGTGAGCGTAAGCAGGCTGCGCAGAACAAGTCGCTGGGCAAGTTCGACCTGGCTGACATTCCGCCAGCACCGCGCGGCGTGCCGCAAATCGAAGTGACCTTCGACATCGACGCCAACGGCATCCTGCACGTAGGTGCGAAAGACAAGGCCACCGGCAAGACTCAGTCGATCGTGATCAAGGCCAACTCCGGCCTGTCGGACGAAGAGATCGAGCGTATGGTGCGTGACGCCGAGGCCAACGCCGAGGAAGACCGCAAGTTCGAAGAGCTGGCTGCTGCCCGTAACCAGGGTGACGCGCTGGTACACTCGACCCGCAAGATGGTCGCTGACGCAGGTGACAAGGTTACCGCTGAAGAGAAAACCGCCATCGAGGCCGCCGTTGTTGCCCTGGAAGCCGCTGTCAAAGGCGACGACAAGGCTGCCATCGACGCCAAGGTTGAAGAGCTGTCCAAGGTCTCTGCCCCGGTTGCCCAGAAGATGTACGCCGAGCAGTCGGCTGAACAGCCTCAGGGTGGCGCGCAGCAGGCCGAGCCGGAAGCCAAGCACGATGACGTGGTTGACGCCGAGTTCGAAGAAGTGAAAGACAACAACAAGCAGTAATCCCTGCATGTTGTCGGCCAGTTCCCCGTCGTTTGCCGGTGAGCTGGTAGGATGTCGCCGCGCGGGGGCTTGCTCCCGCGTTGGCGTATCTGGAATTCGAGAATTTTTACAGCATCTGTCAGTGGCTCTTAATGGGTAGCAGGCGGGTGCTGATGGCGTGGCGCAGATGCCACACGCCCAACAAGGTGCAAATGACCTATGTCCAAGCGTGATTATTATGAGGTCCTGGGTGTCGAGCGCGGCGCCACTGAAGCGGACCTCAAGAAGGCTTACCGCCGTTTGGCGATGAAATATCACCCGGACCGCAACCCGGGCGATAAAGAATCGGAAGACAAGTTCAAGGAGGCCAACGAGGCCTACGAAGTGCTGTCAGACGCGAGCAAGCGTGCGGCCTTCGACCAGTATGGCCATGCGGGTGTCGACCCAAGCATGGGTGGCGGTGGTGCCGGCTTTGGTGGTGCCAATTTCTCCGACATCTTCGGCGATGTGTTCAGCGACTTCTTCGGCGGCGGTGGTCGCGGTGGCGGTCGAGGCGGTGCCCAGCGCGGCAGCGACCTGCGCTACACCCTGGAGCTGAACCTGGAAGAAGCGGTGCGTGGCACCACGGTCAGTATCCGCGTGCCCACCCTGGTCAACTGCAAGCCTTGCGACGGTTCCGGTGCCAAGAAGGGTTCGACCCCGTCGACCTGCCCGACCTGTGGCGGCATCGGCCAGGTGCGCATGCAGCAAGGCTTCTTCTCGGTGCAGCAAACCTGCCCGCGCTGCCATGGCCAAGGCAAGATCATTACCGACCCGTGCACTTCGTGCCATGGTGAAGGGCGTGTCGAGGAATACAAGACGCTGTCGGTCAAGGTGCCGGCAGGTGTCGATACCGGCGACCGCATCCGTCTGTCGGGTGAGGGCGAGGCCGGTACTCATGGTGGCCCGACTGGCGACCTGTACGTGGTGATCAGCGTGCGTGAGCACGAGATTTTCCAGCGCGATGGCAAGCATTTGTACTGTGAGGTACCGATCAGCTACACCGATGCTGCCCTGGGTGGCGAGCTGGAAGTGCCGACCCTGGATGGTCGCGTGAAGCTGAAGATTCCGGAAGGCACCCAGACCGGCAAGCAGTTCCGTCTGCGTGGCAAGGGTGTTGCCCCGGTGCGTGGTGGTGGTGCGGGTGACCTGCTGTGCCGTGTGGCCGTAGAAACCCCGGTCAATCTCAGTCGCCGTCAGCGCGAGCTGCTCGAAGAGCTGCGTGATTCGCTGGAAGGTGACAGTTCCCACTCGCCCAAGGCCAGCGGCTGGTTCGATGGTGTGAAGCGCTTCTTCGGCGATCTCTGACAAGGAACAGGTTATGCGACGTATTGCAGTGATGGGCGCGGCGGGGCGGATGGGCAAAACCCTCATCGAAGCCGTGCAACAAACCCCGGGCGCGGGGCTGACTGCGGCGATCGATCGCCCTGACAGCTCGTTGGTCGGGGCTGATGCCGGAGAGCTGGCGGCACTTGGCCGAATTGGCGTGCTGTTGTCCGACGACCTGGCCAAGGTTGCCGACGAGTTCGATGTACTGATCGACTTCACTCACCCCTCGGTGACCCTGAAGAACCTCGCGTTCTGCCGCAAGCACGGCAAGGCGATGATCATCGGCACGACCGGTTTTACAGTCGAAGAGAAGCAGCTGTTGGCCGAGGCTGGCAAGGATATTCCAATCGTGTTCGCCGCCAACTTCAGCGTGGGTGTCAACCTTAGCCTCAAGCTGCTGGATATGGCTGCGCGGGTGCTGGGCGATGATGTCGATATCGAAATCATCGAGGCGCACCACCGGCACAAGGTCGATGCGCCGTCGGGTACTGCACTGCGCATGGGTGAAGTGGTTGCCAATGCGCTGGGCCGTGATCTGCAGGAAGTGGCCGTGTATGGCCGTGAAGGGCAAACCGGCGCGCGTGATCGCAAAACCATCGGTTTCGCCACCGTGCGTGCCGGCGATGTGGTGGGCGATCACACCGTGTTGTTCGCTGCTGAAGGCGAGCGCCTGGAAATCACCCACAAGGCCTCCAGCCGCATGACCTTCGCCAAGGGTGCCGTGCGTGCGGCGCTGTGGCTGGACGGGCGTGAGCCGGGGCTGTACGACATGCAGGATGTGCTTGAGCTGCGTTAAGCCGTGAGTGTGGTGTGGGCTTCTTCGCGGGCTTGCCCGCTCCCACAGGTGCGGCGTTGCTCTTGGGCTGGTGCGATCCCTGTGAAAGCGCACCAGCCCGCGTAGAAGCCAACACAGATGTCAGTCTGTCGCATTGATGTGTTTTAGAGACACATCCGCGGTAGACCGAAAACACACTTTTCTGTAAGCTACAGCTTTAGTGTGTCCACTAAAAGCGCGCAGCGAATTGAATTCAGCACATGAAAGCGGGGTGACGTGTCCATACGTCACTCCGCTTTTTTGCAACCTGCGATCGCCCTTTCATGCTTGATTTACGGGAGGTCTTCTTGACAAAGCCAGCCATACTCGCCCTTGCCGACGGCAGTATTTTCCGCGGTGAAGCCATCGGTGCCGACGGTCAGACCGTTGGTGAGGTGGTATTCAACACCGCTATGACCGGCTACCAGGAAATCCTTACAGACCCTTCCTACGCGCAGCAAATCGTTACCCTGACCTACCCGCACATCGGCAACACCGGTACTACCCCGGAAGACGCCGAGTCGAGCCGCGTCTGGTCCGCTGGCCTGGTCATCCGTGACCTGCCGCTGCTGGCCAGCAACTGGCGTAACACCCAGTCGCTGCCTGAGTACCTCAAGGCCAACAACGTCGTCGCCATCGCCGGCATCGACACCCGTCGCCTGACCCGTATCCTGCGTGAAAAGGGCGCCCAGAACGGCTGCATTCTGGCGGGTGACAACATCAGCGAAGAAGCTGCCATCGCTGCTGCCCGCGGCTTCCCGGGCCTGAAGGGCATGGACCTGGCCAAGGTCGTCTCCACCAAGGAACGTTACGAGTGGCGCTCCAGCGTGTGGGAGCTGAAAACCGACAGCCACCCGACCATCGACGCTGCCGACCTGCCGTACCACGTGGTTGCCTTCGACTATGGCGTCAAGCTGAACATCCTGCGCATGCTGGTGGCCCGCGGCTGCCGCGTGACCGTGGTACCAGCCCAGACCCCGGCCAGCGAAGTACTGGCACTCAACCCGGACGGCGTGTTCCTGTCCAACGGCCCTGGTGACCCTGAGCCGTGCGACTACGCGATCCAGGCGATCAAGGAAATCCTCGAAACCGAGATCCCGGTATTCGGCATCTGCCTCGGCCACCAGCTGCTGGCCCTGGCGTCCGGCGCCAAGACCGTGAAAATGGGCCACGGCCACCACGGTGCCAACCACCCGGTCCAGGACCTGGATACTGGTGTGGTCATGATCACCAGCCAGAACCACGGTTTCGCCGTTGACGAGGCGACCCTGCCGGGCAACGTTCGCGCCATTCACAAGTCGCTGTTCGACGGCACCCTGCAGGGTATCGAGCGTACCGACAAGAGCGCGTTCAGCTTCCAGGGCCACCCTGAAGCGAGCCCGGGCCCGACCGACGTCGCGCCTCTGTTCGATCGTTTCACCGATGCCATGGCCAAGCGCCGCTGAGCATCCTGCTTCAAGGCCCCGGGCCGGCACCTGCCGCGCCCGGCAGCGCCTGACCCAGATTGTTCAAAGCGGCTTGCCGACTGACCCCGGATTTGAGTGACCACCATGCCAAAACGTACAGACATCAAAAGCATCCTGATTCTCGGCGCTGGCCCGATCGTGATCGGCCAGGCCTGCGAATTCGACTACTCCGGCGCCCAGGCCTGTAAAGCCCTGCGCGAGGAAGGTTTCCGCGTCATCCTGGTGAACTCCAACCCAGCCACCATCATGACCGACCCGGCCATGGCTGACGCCACCTACATCGAGCCGATCAAGTGGCAATCGGTGGCCAAGATCATCGAGAAAGAGCGCCCGGACGCCGTCCTGCCGACCATGGGTGGCCAGACCGCCCTGAACTGCGCCCTGGACCTGGAGCGCCACGGCGTTCTGGAAAAGTTCGGCGTGGAGATGATCGGTGCCAACGCTGACACCATCGACAAGGCCGAAGACCGTTCGCGCTTCGACAAGGCCATGAAGGACATCGGCCTGGAGTGCCCGCGCTCCGGTATCGCCCACAGCATGGAAGAGGCCAATGCGGTCCTCGAGAAGCTCGGCTTCCCATGCATCATTCGCCCGTCGTTCACCATGGGCGGCACCGGCGGCGGTATCGCTTACAACCGTGAAGAGTTCGAAGAAATCTGCACCCGTGGTCTGGACCTGTCGCCGACCAAAGAGCTGCTGATCGACGAATCGCTGATCGGCTGGAAGGAATACGAGATGGAGGTGGTCCGCGACAAGAAGGACAACTGCATCATCGTCTGCTCGATCGAGAACTTCGACCCGATGGGTGTGCACACCGGTGACTCGATCACTGTTGCCCCGGCACAGACCCTGACCGACAAGGAATACCAGATCATGCGCAACGCCTCGCTGGCGGTGCTGCGTGAAATCGGTGTGGAAACCGGCGGTTCCAACGTCCAGTTCGGCATTTGCCCGAACACCGGCCGCATGGTTGTCATCGAGATGAACCCGCGCGTGTCGCGTTCGTCCGCCCTGGCCTCCAAGGCCACCGGCTTCCCGATCGCCAAGATCGCCGCCAAGCTGGCCATTGGTTACACCCTCGACGAGCTGCAGAACGACATCACTGGCGGTCGCACCCCAGCGTCCTTCGAACCTTCGATCGACTACGTCGTCACCAAGCTGCCACGCTTCGCCTTCGAGAAATTCCCGAAAGCCGACGCCCGCCTGACCACCCAGATGAAATCCGTGGGTGAAGTCATGGCCATCGGCCGTACTTTCCAGGAATCCCTGCAGAAAGCCCTGCGCGGCCTGGAAGTCGGCGCCTGCGGCCTCGACCCGAAAGTCGACCTGGCCAGCCCGGAAGCCGCCAGCATCCTCAAGCGCGAACTGACCGTGCCGGGTGCCGAGCGTATCTGGTACGTGGCTGACGCCATGCGTTCGGGCATGACCTGCGAAGAAATCTTCAATCTGACCGGCATCGACATGTGGTTCCTGGTGCAGATGGAAGACCTGATCAAGGAAGAAGAGAAGGTCAAGACCCTGGCCCTGTCGGCAATCGACAAGGACTACATGCTGCGCCTCAAGCGCAAGGGCTTCTCGGACCAGCGCCTGGCAGTACTGCTGGGTATCACCGACAAGAACCTGCGTCGCCACCGCCACAAGCTGGAAGTGTTCCCGGTGTACAAGCGCGTCGACACCTGCGCCGCCGAGTTCGCCACCGACACCGCCTACCTGTACTCCACCTACGAGGAAGAGTGCGAGGCCAACCCGTCGACCCGCGACAAGATCATGATCCTGGGTGGCGGCCCGAACCGTATCGGCCAAGGTATCGAGTTCGACTACTGCTGCGTACACGCCGCCCTGGCGCTGCGTGAAGACGGTTACGAGACCATCATGGTCAACTGCAACCCGGAAACCGTCTCCACCGACTACGACACTTCCGACCGCCTGTACTTCGAGCCGCTGACCCTGGAAGACGTGCTGGAAGTCTGCCGCGTCGAGAAGCCGAAGGGCGTGATCGTTCACTACGGCGGCCAGACCCCGCTGAAGCTGGCCCGCGCTCTGGAAGAGGCTGGCGTGCCGATCATCGGTACCAGCCCTGACGCCATCGACCGCGCCGAAGACCGCGAGCGCTTCCAGCAGATGGTTCAGCGCCTGAGCCTGCTGCAGCCGCCAAACGCCACCGTGCGCAGCGAAGAAGAAGCCATCCGTGCTGCGGGCAGCATCGGCTACCCGCTGGTCGTGCGTCCGTCCTACGTACTGGGCGGCCGTGCCATGGAGATCGTCTACGAGCTGGACGAGCTCAAGCGCTACCTGCGTGAAGCGGTACAAGTGTCGAACGACAGCCCGGTACTGCTCGACCACTTCCTCAACTGCGCCATCGAGATGGACGTGGATGCGGTGTGCGACGGCACCGACGTGGTCATCGGCGCGATCATGCAGCACATCGAGCAGGCCGGCGTACACTCCGGCGACTCGGCGTGCTCGCTGCCACCTTACTCGCTGAGCAAGGAAGTGCAGGACGAAGTCCGCGTTCAGGTCAAGAAAATGGCGCTGGAGCTGGGTGTAGTCGGCCTGATGAACGTGCAGCTGGCCCTGCAGGGCGACAAGATCTACGTGATCGAAGTCAACCCGCGTGCCTCGCGTACCGTACCGTTCGTGTCCAAGTGCATCGGCACGTCCCTGGCGATGATCGCAGCCCGTGTCATGGCGGGTAAAACCCTGAAAGAGCTGGGCTTCACCCAGGAAATCATCCCGAACTTCTACAGCGTGAAGGAAGCCGTCTTCCCGTTCGCCAAGTTCCCAGGGGTTGACCCGATCCTCGGCCCTGAGATGAAATCGACCGGTGAAGTCATGGGTGTCGGTGACAGCTTCGGTGAAGCCTTCGCCAAAGCCCAGATGGGTGCCAGCGAAGTGCTGCCGACTGGCGGTACCGCGTTCATCAGCGTGCGCGACGACGACAAGCCACAAGTGGCCGGCGTTGCCCGCGACCTGATCGCCCTGGGCTTCGAAGTGGTTGCCACTGCCGGCACCGCCAAGGTTATCGAGGCGGCTGGCCTGAAAGTGCGCCGTGTGAACAAAGTGACCGAAGGTCGCCCTCACGTGGTCGACATGATCAAGAACGACGAAGTGTCGCTGATCATCAACACCACCGAAGGTCGTCAGTCGATCGCCGACTCCTACTCGATTCGTCGCAATGCGCTGCAGCACAAGATTTACTGCACCACTACCATTGCGGCTGGTGAAGCCATCTGCGAAGCGCTGAAATTCGGTCCCGAAAAGACCGTTCGTCGCTTGCAGGATCTGCATGCAGGACTGAAAGCATGAGCATTACCAAATACCCGATGACCGTCCAGGGCGCTCGCGCCCTGGAAGAAGAGCACCTGTTCCTGAGCAAGACCGAGCGCCCGCGCCTGAGTCAGGCCATTGGTGAAGCGCGTGAGCTGGGTGACCTCAAGGAAAACGCCGAATACCATGCCGCCCGTGAGGAGCAGGGCATGGTCGAAGCGCGTATCCGTGATATCGAAGGCCGTCTGCAGAATTCGGTGGTCATCGATGTGACCACCATCCCTCACACCGGCAAGGTGATTTTCGGTACCACCGTGGTACTGGCCAACACCGAAACCGATGAAGAGGTGACCTACCAGATCGTTGGCGAGGATGAAGCTGACGTGAAGCAGGGCAAGCTGTCGAGCGGCGCACCCATTGCCCGTGCCATCATCGGCAAGGAAGAAGGTGATACTGTCGTCGTCAAGACGCCTAGTGGCACGGTCGAGTACGAGATTGTCGAAGTCAAGCACATCTGACCGACGCCTGCGGGCGCCATCCCTCGAGGGGATCCTCTGGCAACTGGCCCAGGTTTTCTGGGTCGGTGGCCTGTGGGTGTTCCATGTAGGGCTGGTGCCTGCGCTCAAGGTCAGTGGCCTGGCCCCGCTGCTGGTACAGGATATCGCCGGGCAGATCGACCGCTGGTTGATCGGCGTGGCGTTGCTTGGCTTGTTGACCCAGCTGGCAGTGCTGGCGAGGGTGGACGGCCTGGCGGCCTGGTGGCGGCAGTTCCGCGGCCAGATGCTGTTGCTCGGCTTCGGGGCCTGCGTGGGGTATTACACCTTGCGCTACGGTATTTCCGTGGGCGAGCGCTGGCAGATGTTCTGCTTCCTGGTGCTGGGCTTTTCCGGCATCGTGCTGGTGGCCCAGCCGGTACCGGTCAGGGCGCGTTCACCGCGCCACTGATCGGAGCTACCGTTACTTGTAACGGTGGATGTTGGACAGCTGCTTGTTCGGCTGTGGGTTCTTGCGGTAGATCAGGGCTTTCTTGCCGATGGTCTGCACCAGCTCGGCACGGCCGGCCTTGCACAGCTCGGCGATGGTCTCGGCGCGTTCTTCGCGGTCTTCCGAGCGAATCTCGACCTTGATCAGCTCATGGTCGACCAGAGCGCGCTCCAGTTCGGCGATCACGCCTTCATTCAAACCGTTGCCAGCAACGATCAGGACCGGCTTCAGGTCATGACCAATGGACTTGTATTGCTTCTTCTGCTCGTTATTGAGCGGCATAATCTGACCCTTTCCGTCTGATTCTGTAAAATTGACCGGCATTTTACCCGAGGGCCACCGGCTCCGCCCAGTCAATCACGACGCATATCATCGAGGTGCCCCGTGGTACAACGTTCCAAAAGCAGCGCAAACTGGCTGCGAGAGCATTTCAACGACCCTTTTGTGAAGCAGGCGCAGAAGGATGGATATCGCTCGCGTGCGAGCTACAAACTGCTGGAGATCCAGGAGAAGGACCGCCTTATCCGCCCAGGCATGAGCGTGATCGACCTCGGCGCGGCCCCTGGTGGCTGGTCCCAGGTGACCAGTCGTCTGATTGGTGGCCAGGGTCGCCTGATCGCTTCCGACATTCTGGAAATGGACTCGATCGCCGACGTGACCTTCATTCAGGGTGACTTCACCCACGACGAAGTGCTGCAGCGCATTCTCGAAGCGGTGGGCGATTCGCATGTAGACCTTGTGATTTCCGACATGGCCCCCAATATGAGTGGTACGCCCGCGGTGGACATTCCGCGTGCCATGTTCCTCTGCGAGCTGGCCCTCGATCTGGCGACCCGCGTACTCAAGCCCGGGGGCGACTTCCTGATCAAGATTTTCCAGGGCGAAGGTTTTGACGTGTACCTGAAGGACGTGCGCAGCAAGTTCGACAAGGTGCAAATGCGCAAGCCGTCGTCGTCACGGGACCGTTCCCGGGAGCAATACCTGTTGGGCAGGGGCTTCAAAGGGTAATGAAAGGTGTGAAGCGGGGTGGTCGATAGTTAATTCCAATCGGCCACTGCGTCAGGATCGTCCGAACTTCGTGTAGTCTAGCTTTCACAAAGGGTTACAGACGGTGCCTGCGGCTGCGTAGGTAATGTAGTAAGTTAGGGCGATGAATATCATGCGAGGCACGGCTGCGTCGTGCGCCGGCCTCAGAGGGTAGCTAATTGAACGACATGGCAAAGAATCTGATCCTGTGGTTGATCATCGCAGCTGTCCTGGTGACAGTGATGAACAACTTCTCCAGCCCTAACGAGCCGCAGACCCTCAACTACTCCGACTTCATCCAGCAGGTCAAGGATGGCAAGGTCGAGCGTGTGACCGTCGATGGCTACATCATTACTGGCAAGCGCACCGATGGCGACAACTTCAAGACTGTGCGCCCGGCCATCACCGACAATGGCCTGATCGGCGATCTGGTCGACAACCACGTGGTCGTCGAAGGCAAGCAGCCTGAGCAACAGAGCATCTGGACGCAGTTGCTGGTGGCGAGCTTCCCGATCCTGGTGATCATTGCCGTGTTCATGTTCTTCATGCGCCAGATGCAAGGTGGCGCGGGCGGCAAGGGCGGGCCGATGAGCTTCGGCAAGAGCAAGGCGCGCCTGCTGTCCGAAGACCAGGTCAAGACCACGCTGGCTGACGTTGCGGGCTGCGACGAGGCCAAGGAAGAGGTTGGCGAGCTGGTCGAGTTCCTGCGCGATCCGGGCAAGTTCCAGCGCCTGGGTGGCCGTATCCCGCGCGGTGTGCTGATGGTCGGCCCACCCGGTACCGGTAAGACCCTGCTGGCCAAGGCCATCGCGGGCGAAGCGAAAGTACCGTTCTTCACCATTTCCGGTTCGGACTTCGTGGAAATGTTCGTGGGTGTCGGTGCCAGCCGTGTGCGCGACATGTTCGAGCAGGCCAAGAAGCACGCCCCGTGCATCATCTTCATCGACGAAATCGACGCCGTTGGTCGCCATCGTGGCGCCGGCATGGGCGGCGGTCACGACGAGCGTGAGCAAACCCTCAACCAGTTGCTGGTGGAGATGGACGGCTTCGAGATGAATGATGGCATCATCGTCATCGCCGCCACCAACCGTCCGGATGTGCTCGACCCTGCGCTGCTGCGCCCCGGCCGCTTCGACCGCCAGGTGGTGGTTGGCCTGCCGGACATCCGTGGTCGCGAGCAGATCCTCAAGGTGCACATGCGCAAGGTGCCGATTGGCGAGAACGTCAACCCGGCGGTCATCGCGCGTGGTACCCCAGGCTTCTCCGGCGCCGACCTGGCCAACCTGGTCAACGAGGCTTCGCTGTTTGCCGCGCGTTCCAACAAGCGCCTGGTCGAAATGAAAGAGTTCGAGCTGGCCAAGGACAAGATCATGATGGGCGCCGAGCGCAAGACCATGGTCATGTCCGAAAAGGAAAAGAGAAACACTGCCTATCACGAGGCTGGCCACGCCATTGTCGGTCGCCTGGTGCCTGAGCACGACCCGGTCTACAAGGTTTCGATCATCCCGCGTGGTCGTGCCTTGGGTGTGACCATGTTCCTGCCGGAAGAAGACCGCTACAGCCTCTCCAAGCGTGCGCTGATCAGCCAGATCTGCTCGCTGTATGGCGGCCGTATCGCCGAGGAGATGACCTTGGGCTTCGATGGCGTGACCACTGGCGCGTCCAACGACATCATGCGCGCCAGCCAGCTCGCTCGTAACATGGTGACCAAATGGGGCCTGTCCGAGAAGCTCGGCCCGCTGATGTATGCAGAGGAAGAGGGCGAGGTGTTCCTCGGCCGCAGTGCCGGTAGCCAGCATGCCAGCGTGTCCGGCGAGACTGCCAAATTGATCGACTCCGAGGTGCGCAGCATCATCGATCAGTGCTACGCCACTGCCAAGCAGTTGCTGATCGACAACCGCGACAAGCTCGAGGCGATGACCGAAGCGCTGATGAAGTACGAGACCATCGATGCCGATCAGATTGACGACATCATGGCTGGGCGCACACCACGTGAGCCACGTGATTGGGACGATGACAAGCACTCGGGCACGCCTGCGGCCCAGGATGAGCGTCCGGAATCGCCAATCGGCGGCCCAGCGGCTGAACACTAAGGGCATCTATGAGCTCAGTGCAGTACCCTACCCGGTTGCCTTGCGGCAGCCGGGTTCTTGATTTGTCGCATACCCATGTCATGGGTATTCTCAATATCACCCCCGATTCCTTCTCCGATGGCGGTCGCTTCAGTCAGCGCGACGAGGCCCTGCGCCACGCCGAAGCGATGGTTGCCGCCGGCGCAACGTTGATCGATATCGGTGGCGAGTCCACGCGCCCGGGTGCGCGTGCAGTCTCGGTGACCGAGGAGCTGGAGCGTGTGGCGCCAATGGTCGAGGCCATCAACAGTCGCCTCGACGTGGTCATTTCGGTCGATACCTCCACGCCTGCTGTCATGCGTGAAGCCGCGCGCCTGGGGGCCGGGCTGATCAACGACGTGCGGGCCCTGGAGCGCGATGGCGCCCTGGACGCTGCGGCGGATACCGGTCTGCCGGTGTGCCTCATGCACATGCGTGGCGAGCCAGGCAACATGCAGGACGATCCGCAGTACCAGGACGTGACCGCCGACGTCACCCGTTATCTTGAACAGCGGATGGCCGCCTGCGCCGCAGCGGGCATTGATGCTGACAGAATCATCCTTGACCCGGGCTTCGGTTTCGCCAAGACACTGGCGCACAATCTGAGCCTGTTCAAGCACATGGAAGCGCTCTATCGCCTTGGGCGCCCACTGCTGGTGGGCGTTTCACGAAAGAGCATGATCGGCCTGACGCTGGAACGTCCGGTCGGCGAGCGCTTGTACGGCAGCCTTGCGCTGGCGGCGTTGGCCATGACCAAAGGGGCGAGCATCCTTCGGGTACATGACGTGGCCGAAACCGTTGATGTGGTACGCATGATCGCTGCGGTGCAAAACGCCGAATAAGAACATTGGAGTCCCTATGAGCAGAAAATACTTTGGTACCGACGGCATTCGTGGCCGCGTCGGCGAATACCCGATCACGCCTGACTTCATGCTGAAGCTTGGCTGGGCGGCCGGCATGGCCTTCCGCAAGCAAGGCCATTGCCGCGTGCTGGTGGGCAAGGACACGCGTATCTCCGGCTACATGTTCGAGTCCGCACTCGAAGCCGGCCTGTCCGCGGCAGGTGCCGATGTGATGCTGCTCGGGCCGATGCCGACACCGGCCATCGCTTACCTCACGCGTACCTTCCACGCCGAAGCCGGCATCGTCATCAGTGCCTCGCACAACCCGCACGATGACAACGGCATCAAGTTCTTCTCGGGCCAGGGCACCAAGCTGCCGGACGAGGTCGAGCTGATGATCGAAGAGCTGCTCGACCAACCGATGACCGTTGTCGAGTCGGGCAAGCTGGGCAAGGTTTCGCGTATCAACGATGCCGCCGGCCGCTACATCGAATTCTGCAAGAGCAGTGTGCCGAGCAGCACCAGCTTCGAAGGCCTCAAGCTGGTGGTCGACTGCGCCCATGGTGCTACCTACAAGGTTGCGCCCAGCGTATTCCGTGAGCTGGGTGCCGACGTGACCGTGCTGCATGCGCAACCGGACGGCCTGAACATCAACGAAGGTTGCGGCTCGACACACATCGAATCGCTGCAGGCCGCTGTACTGGTCGGGCATGCCGATCTCGGCATTGCCTTTGACGGTGACGGCGATCGCGTGCTGATGGTCGACCACACGGGCGCCATCGTCGACGGTGACGAGCTGCTGTTCATCATTGCTCGCGACCTGCAGGAACATGGCAAGCTGCAAGGCGGGGTGGTCGGTACGCTGATGAGTAACCTGGGCCTGGAGCTGGCGCTCAAGGACCTGGACATCCCGTTTGTGCGGGCTAAGGTCGGCGACCGTTACGTCATGGCCGAGCTGTTGGAGCGTGAATGGCTGGTCGGCGGTGAAAACTCCGGTCACGTCGTGTGCTGCAACCACACCACAACGGGCGACGCGATCATTGCCGCGCTGCAGGTGCTGATGGCGCTCAAGCGCCGGGGCGAAACCCTGGCCCAGGCCCGTCAGGCCCTGCGCAAGTGCCCGCAGGTGCTGATCAATGTGCGCTTTGGCGCCAGCAAGGTCGACCCGCTGGAGCACCCCGCCGTCAAGGAAGCCAGTGCCAAGGTTACCGAAGCGCTGGCGGGGCGGGGTCGTGTGCTGTTGCGCAAGTCCGGTACCGAGCCGTTGGTGCGGGTCATGGTTGAGGGCGAGGACGAAAGCCAGGTGCGGGCCCATGCTGAAGCGCTGGCCAAACTGGTCGGCGAAGTTTGTGTCTGAAGGCGCTTGCCAGCGCAGATCTGGTTGGGTAAGATCTGCGCCCACTTTGACCGACGAGGTAAAGCATGCGTCGCCCTATGGTAGCTGGTAACTGGAAAATGCACGGTACCCGCGCTAGCGTCGCTGAGCTGACCAAAGGCTTGAGTAATCTCGCCTTGCCGAGCGGAGTGGAAGTCGCCGTATTTCCACCGGCCTTGTTCATCAATCAGGTGATTGATGGCCTGGCAGGTAAAGAAATTACTGTCGGCGCACAGAATTCTGCTGTACAACCCGAACAGGGTGCGCTGACCGGGGAAGTTGCTCCCGAGCAGCTGGTTGAAGCAGGTTGCAAGTTGGTGTTGATTGGCCATTCGGAGCGTCGCCAGATTATTGGTGAAACCGACGAAGTGCTCAATCGCAAGTTTGCAGCGGCCCAGGCCAAAGGCTTGAAGCCAGTGCTTTGCATAGGGGAAACCCTTGAGGAGCGCGAGGCAGGCAAAACGCTCGAAGTTGTCGGGCGTCAACTAAGCAGTATCATCGAAGCATTCGGTGTTAAGGCTTTTGCCGATGCAGTAATTGCCTATGAGCCTGTATGGGCCATCGGTACGGGCCTTACGGCCACGCCACAGCAGGCCCAGGATGTGCACGCCGCCATCCGCGGCCAGTTGGCGGCAGAAGATGCTGAAGTGGCTGCGAAGGTGCAGTTGCTATACGGCGGCAGCGTGAAGGCGGCCAATGCGGCCGAACTGTTCGGCATGCCGGATATCGATGGGGGTCTCATTGGTGGGGCTTCCCTGAACGCAGACGAATTCGGTGCAATTTGTCGCGCCGCAGGAAACTGAACAAATGCTGGAAACAGTCATCGTTGTTTTTCATCTGTTGGCAGCGCTGTCGCTTGTAGTGCTGGTTCTGTTGCAACAGGGTAAAGGTGCTGAAGCAGGTGCATCTTTCGGCGCGGGGGCCTCAAACACCGTGTTCGGGAGCCAAGGCTCTGCAACGTTCCTAAGTAAATTAACTGCTATACTCGCTGCCACTTTCTTTTTGACAGCACTTGGGTTAGGATACTTCGCGAAGCAACAAGCTCACCAGCTTAGCCAAGCAGGTCTTCCAGATCCAGCAGTGCTAGAAGTGAAAGAGCCGCAAAAACCGGCAGTTAATGATGATGTACCGGTGCTCCAGCAGCAGAAGAGCGAAACCACCAATAATACGGGTGATGTACCTCCTCCGGCTCAAGAGCAGAAGTAACGGGTTTCAAGTAGTAGTATTGCCGAGGTGGTGGAATTGGTAGACACGCAACCTTGAGGTGGTTGTGCCCATAGGGTGTAGGGGTTCGAGTCCCCTTCTCGGTACCAATTAAAGCTTGAGAGCCCGCTTTAGCGGGCTTTCTTGTAGGTGAATGTTTGGATTTGACCCTCAACAGGGTTCGGTCTTATACTTTTGCCCCAGCTTTGTCGCGGGGTGGAGCAGCTTGGTAGCTCGTCGGGCTCATAACCCGAAGGTCGTTGGTTCAAATCCAGCCCCCGCAACCAGCTTCAGCGGAGCCCCTTTTCAGGGGCTTTTTGCTAACCGAACAGTTTCGGCGTCGTTGTCCTACGGCGCTTTCAGGGATGGGCGCTTCGCCCATTTTTTATTTGCACAGCATGCACGAGGGGGTTCAGGTGTCGAGCAAGCTAGAACAGTTGCAGGCCTTGTTGGCCCCGGTTGTCGAGGGTCTGGGCTATCAGTGCTGGGGGATCGAATACGTTTCCCAGGGTAAGCATTCGGTACTGCGCATCTACATCGACAAGGAAGGCGGTATTCTGGTGGACGACTGCGAAGCAGTCAGCCGTCAGGCCAGCGCAATCCTCGATGTGGAAGATCCAATCAGCAGTGAGTACACCCTCGAGGTGTCTTCTCCAGGCATGGATCGCCCACTGTTCACGCTGGAACAGTTTGCCTCGCATGCCGGCGAACAAGTGAAGATCAAGCTGCGCTCACCCTTCGAGGGTCGTCGTAACTTCCAGGGCCTTCTCCGCGGTGTGGAGGAGCAGGATGTGGTGGTCCAGGTGGACAACCAGGAGTTCCTGTTACCGATCGACTCGATCGACAAGGCCAATATTATTCCCAGTTTTGACTGAGACGTGCCGGGCCCGGCGGACTATCCGGGCCCAATGGCTTGCGCAAGGCGAGGCGTACGATGAGCAAAGAAGTACTGCTGGTTGTTGAATCGGTATCCAACGAAAAAGGTGTACCGCCCGGCGTCATTTTCGAAGCGCTGGAAGTGGCCCTGGCCACTGCAACCAAAAAACGTTTTGAAGACGAAGTCGACCTACGTGTGGAAATCAACCGCCACACCGGTAGCTACGAGACTTTCCGTCGCTGGACCGTGGTCGACGAAGCCGATCTTGATGATCCGGCGATAGAGACCTGGCTGGACAAGATCAAGGACACCCACCCTGAAGCCAAGGTCGGTGACGTGATCGAAGAGAAGATCGAGTCCATCGAGTTCGGTCGTATTGCCGCCCAGACCGCCAAGCAGGTCATCGTGCAGAAGGTCCGTGAGGCCGAGCGTGCCCAGGTGGTCGATGCCTACCGTGAGCGCGTTGGCGAGATCATCTCCGGTACCGTAAAAAAGGTTACCCGCGACAACGTCATCGTTGACCTGGGCAACAATGCCGAGGCCTTGCTGGCTCGCGAAGACATCATTCCGCGCGAAACCTTCCGTGTTGGCGTGCGCCTGCGTGCGCTGCTCAAGGAAATTCGCACCGAAAACCGTGGCCCACAGCTGATCCTGTCGCGCACCGCGCCGCAGATGCTGATCGAGCTTTTCCGCATTGAAGTGCCGGAAATTGCCGAGGGCCTCATCGAAGTCATGGCTGCTTCCCGTGATCCGGGTTCGCGAGCCAAGATTGCCGTCCGCTCCAAGGACAAGCGTATCGATCCGCAAGGTGCCTGTATCGGCATGCGTGGTTCGCGCGTCCAGGCCGTATCCGGGGAGCTGGGTGGTGAGCGTGTGGATATCGTCCTGTGGGACGATAACCCGGCGCAGTTCGTCATCAACGCCATGTCGCCGGCTGAAGTCGCGGCGATCATCGTTGATGAAGATGCCCATGCCATGGACATCGCCGTCGCCGAGGACAACCTGGCCCAGGCCATTGGCCGTGGCGGTCAGAACGTTCGCCTGGCCAGTCAGTTGACCGGCTGGACCCTGAACGTGATGACCGAGAAGGACATCCAGGCCAAGCAACAGGCCGAAACCGGTGACATCCTGCGCAATTTCATCGAGGAACTGGAAGTCGACGAGGAGCTGGCCCAAGTGCTGGTCGACGAAGGCTTCACCAGCCTTGAAGAAATTGCCTACGTACCGTTGGAAGAAATGCTCAACATCGATGGCTTTGACGAAGACATCGTCAATGAGCTCCGCGCTCGAGCCAAGGACCGTTTGTTGACCAAGGCCATCGCTACCGAAGAAAAACTGGCAGACGCCCACCCGGCCGAAGACCTGCTCTCCCTTGAGGGCATGGACAAAGACCTGGCGGCTGAACTGGCGGTGCGCGGCGTGGTTAACCGCGAAGACCTGGCCGAGCAGTCGATCGACGATCTGCTCGACATCGACGGCATCGACGAAGAGCGTGCCGGCAAGTTGATCATGGCCGCCCGAGCCCACTGGTTCGAGTAATTAGGCGCGGCCTGAGGAGAGAAGTGCATGACGCAAGTCACGGTGAAAGAACTGGCCCAAGAGGTCGAGGCACCGGTAGAGCGCCTGCTGCAGCAGATGCGTGAGGCAGGTCTGCCGCACACCGACGCCGGTCAGGTAGTGACCGACAATGAGAAGCAGACCTTGCTGACTCATTTGAAAAGCAGCCACAAGAGCAAGGCGGAAGAGCCGCGCAAGATTACCTTGCAGCGCAAAACCACCAGCACCCTGCGTGTCGCCGGTAGCAAGAGCATCAGCGTAGAAGTACGCAAGAAGAAAGTTTTCGTTCAGCGCAGCCCTGAAGAAATCCAGGCTGAGCAGAAGCGTGAGCTGGATGAGCGCCGCGCGGCTGAAAATGCCGCTCGCGACAAGGTCGAGGCCGAAGTTCGCCAGCGCAACGAAGAGCAGGCTCGCCGTCAGGCCGCCGGCGCCGCAGCCGCCGCCCCTGCGCCTGCTGCCAAGCCAGAGCCGGCTCCTGCCGCTGCTCCGGTCGCTGCTCCGGCCCCGGTAGTCGCAGACGCCCCGGCCTCTGAAGACGCCGCAGCCCGTGCTGCCGAGCGCAAGAAAGACGAGACCCGTCGCAACGAAAGCCGTACCCGTGATGACGACCGTCGTCGTGGCGAAGCGCCTCGTGTGTCGATCAAGGTCAAGGTCAAGGAGAAGGAAAAGGCGCCGACTCCGCGTGCTGCTCCGCGCACTACCGACGAAGAGAGCGATGGCGCTCGTCGTGGTCGTGGTGGCAAGAGCAAGCTGAAAAAGCGTAATCAGCACGGCTTCCAGAACCCGACTGGCCCCGTCATCCGTGACGTGACCATCGGCGAGACCATCACGGTCTCCGAGCTGGCCAACCAGATGTCCGTCAAGGGCGCTGAAGTGGTCAAGTTCATGTTCAAGATGGGGACCCCGGTTACCATCAACCAGGTGCTCGACCAGGAAACCGCTCAGCTGATCGCCGAAGAGCTGGGCCACAAGGTCACGCTGGTCAGCGATACCGCCCTGGAAGACTCCCTGGCCGAATCGCTGAAGTTCGAAGGCCAGACCGAGTCGCGTGCGCCGGTGGTTACCGTCATGGGTCACGTTGACCATGGTAAGACCTCGCTGCTCGACTACATCCGTCGTGCCAAGGTTGCCGCTGGCGAAGCCGGTGGTATCACCCAGCACATCGGTGCCTACCACGTGGAAACCGACCGCGGCATGGTCACCTTCCTCGATACCCCAGGTCACGCTGCGTTTACCCAGATGCGTGCCCGTGGTGCCAAGGCGACCGACATTGTCATCCTGGTGGTGGCGGCGGACGACGGTGTGATGCCACAAACCCGCGAAGCCGTTCAGCATGCCAAGGCAGCCGGTGTTCCGCTGGTCGTTGCGGTGAACAAGATCGACAAGCCAGGTGCTGACCTCGATCGCATCCGTAACGAGCTGTCCGTAGAAGGCGTTACCTCTGAGGACTGGGGTGGTGACACGCCGTTCGTCAAGGTTTCGGCGAAGATGGGTACCGGTGTCGACGAGCTGCTCGAAGCCGTTCTGCTGCAGGCCGAGATCCTCGAACTGACCGCTACCCCAACCGCGCCAGGTCGTGGTGTGGTCGTCGAATCGCGCCTGGACAAGGGCCGTGGCCCGGTCGCGACCATCCTGGTTCAGGACGGTACCCTGCGTCAGGGCGACATGGTCCTGTGCGGTTCCAACTATGGCCGCGTTCGCGCCATGCTCGACGAGAACGGCAAGCCTGTGAAGGAAGCTGGCCCGTCGATCCCGGTCGAAATCCTCGGCCTGGACGGTACTCCGGAAGCCGGTGACGAGCTGTCCGTGGTTGCCGACGAGAAGAAAGCCCGTGAAGTTGCCCTGTTCCGTCAAGGCAAGTATCGCGAGGTCAAGCTGGCCCGTGCTCACGCCGGCAAGCTGGAAAACATCTTCGAGACCATGGGTCAGGAAGAGAAGAAAACCCTCAACATCGTTCTCAAGACCGATGTGCGTGGTTCTCTGGAAGCGCTGCAGGGTTCGCTCGGCGGCCTGGGCAACGACGAAGTGCAAGTGCGCGTGATTGGTGGTGGCGTTGGTGGTATCACCGAGAGCGATGCCAACCTGGCGCTGGCTTCGAATGCAGTACTGTTCGGCTTCAACGTGCGTGCCGATGCCGGTGCGCGCAAGATCGTCGAGCAGGAAGGTCTGGATATGCGTTATTACAACGTGATCTACGACATCATCGAAGACGTCAAGAAGGCCCTGACCGGCATGCTCGGCAGCGATGTTCGCGAGAACATCCTGGGTGTCGCCGAAGTACGTGACGTGTTCCGTTCGCCGAAGTTCGGCGCCATCGCTGGCTGTATGGTCATCGAGGGTACCGTGTACCGCAACCGTCCGATTCGCGTACTGCGTGATGACGTTGTGATCTTCGAAGGCGAGCTGGAATCGCTGCGTCGCTTCAAGGACGATGCTTCCGAAGTCCGTTCGGGCATGGAGTGCGGTATTGGCGTCAAGAGCTACAACGACGTCAAGGTCGGCGACAAGATCGAAGTCTTCGAGAAAGTCCAGGTGGCTCGTACCCTTTAAGGGCGAGCGAGCCGCAAGCGCCTGCTACAGGGCGGCTTGCGGTACCTCTTCAGGTAGCGCCCGGTCAGGCATTCGTCTGTCCGGGCGTTTGCCGCTTTAAGTTACAGGTAGCAAGAATGGCCAAAGAATATAGCCGTACCCAACGTATTGGCGATCAGATGCAGCGCGAGCTGGCCGAGCTGATCCGTCGCGAAGTCAAGGACCCGCGTGTCGGTCTGGTGACTATCACCGCCGTGGACGTGAGCCGTGACCTGGGCCATGCCAAGGTGTTCATCACCGTCATGGGCGAGGAAACCCCGGATGCCGTGCAGCAGTCGCTCAAGGCATTGAATAGCGCCGCCAGCTTCCTGCGTCTGCACCTGGGGCGTTCGATGCAACTGCGCAGCGTGCCGCAGCTGCATTTCCATTTCGATGAAAGTGTCAGCCGTGGTGTGCACCTGTCGGCGCTGATCGAGCGTGCAGTGGCCGAAGACCGCCTGCACAAGGATGCCGACGAGTCGGACACCAAGGAGTAAGCGGTGGCCCAGGTCAAACGTATCCGCCGCAATGTCAGCGGCATCATCCTGCTCGACAAGCCGCTGGGCTTCACGTCCAATGCCGCCTTGCAGAAAGTGCGTTGGCTGCTGAATGCGGAAAAGGCCGGCCATACCGGTAGCCTCGACCCGCTGGCGACCGGCGTGTTGCCGCTGTGCTTCGGTGAAGCGACCAAGTTTTCGCAGTACTTGCTGGATTCCGACAAGGGCTACGAAACCGTCATGCAGATGGGGCAGACTACCAACACCGGCGATGCCGAGGGTGAGGTGCTGCAGACCCGCGACGTGACCGTTGGTCGCGCCGACATCGAAGCAGTGCTGCCACGTTTTCGCGGCCCGATCAGCCAGATACCGCCTATGTACTCGGCGCTCAAGCGTGACGGCCAGCCGTTGTACAAGCTGGCACGTGCAGGAGAGGTAGTGGAGCGCGAGGCGCGTTCTGTTACTATTAACCGCTTGGAGTTGCTCGAGTGCGAAGGCACCCGTGCACGGCTGAGCGTAGGATGCAGCAAAGGCACCTATATCCGCACGCTGGTGGAGGATATCGGTGAAGCCCTTGGTTGCGGGGCCTATGTCGCCGAGCTGCGCAGGACCCAGGCAGGGCCCTTTGCGCTGGCACAGACGGTCACCCTCGAGGAACTCGAACAGGCCCATGCCGAAGGTGGTAACGAAGCGCTCGACCGCTTCCTGATGCCATCGGACAGCGGGCTGCAGGACTGGCCGTTGGTCAGCCTGTCGGAACACAGTGCGTTCTACTGGCTGCATGGCCAGGCGGTACGCGCGCCGGACGCGCCACAATTTGGCATGGTTCGGGTGCAGGATCACAATGCACGCTTCATCGGTATCGGTGAAGTGAGCGAAGACGGGCGCATTGCGCCGCGTCGGCTGATTCGGTCGGAATGACCGAAACCGCGGGGTCAGGCAGTTGCCGAGCCCCACGGCATCAAGGGTGGCTGTCAGTAGGCACGGTCACACCTTTTTTATTAATACAGGGATTTGTCCCTGGCCTATTGGACCCCGCATGCGGGATCCGTTATCAGGAGAAGCCACATGGCCCTCAGCGTTGAAGAAAAAGCTCAGATCGTTGCCGAATATCAGCAAGCCGCCGGCGATACCGGTAGCCCGGAAGTGCAGGTTGCTCTGCTGACCGCCAACATCAACAAGCTGCAAGGCCACTTCAAGGCCAACGACAAAGACCACCACTCCCGTCGTGGTCTGATCCGTATGGTCAACCAGCGTCGTAAGCTGCTGGATTACCTGAAGGGCAAAGACACCACTCGTTACAGCGCCCTGATCGGTCGCCTGGGCCTGCGTCGCTAATAGCGGCCTGGTCAGTGGTGTGCGTGGGGTGTCGCAGGCTTCGGCAGGGCTGTTTCGCAGCGCTGCCGTTGGGCACTTCACGCGTATCTCCGAGGTTGGCAGCCTGGCAATGCTGAGCGGTTTTTCCGCTTGGTGCCAGGCTCCCAGCCTCGTGTTGTATCTGGACGGTCAATGGGGCCGATTCCCCGTTCTGCCCAAGAATTCGCAAGAAACCAGTTCCCCCAAGAGCCACTGAAAAAGGTAGGAAACCGTGAACCCGGTAATCAAGACTTTCCAGTTCGGTCAATCGACCGTCACTCTCGAAACGGGCCGTATTGCCCGTCAGGCAACCGGCGCCGTGCTGGTTACCGTCGACAACGACGTCACCGTGCTGGTGACTGTGGTAGGCGCCAAACAGGCTGATCCAGGCAAGGGTTTCTTCCCGCTGTCGGTTCACTACCAGGAAAAGACCTACGCCGCTGGCAAGATCCCAGGTGGCTTCTTCAAGCGTGAAGGCCGTCCTTCCGAGAAAGAGACGCTGACCTCGCGCCTGATCGACCGTCCGATCCGTCCGCTGTTCCCGGAAGGCTTCATGAACGAAGTGCAGGTCGTCTGCACCGTGGTTTCCACCAGCAAGAAGACCGACCCGGACATCGCTGCGATGATCGGTACCTCGGCTGCCCTGGCCATTTCCGGCATTCCGTTCGAAGGCCCGATCGGCGCTGCCCGCGTTGCCTTCCACGAAAGCACTGGCTACCTGCTGAACCCGACCTATGAGCAACTGGCTGCCTCGAGCCTGGACATGGTCGTTGCCGGTACCTCCGACGCTGTACTGATGGTTGAATCGGAAGCTCAAGAGCTGACCGAAGACCAGATGCTGGGTGCCGTACTGTTCGCCCACGACGAATTCCAGGCTGTTATCCAGGCTGTCAAAGAGCTGGCTGCCGAAGCTGGCAAGCCGACTTGGGACTGGAAACCTGCCGTTGCCAACACCGAGCTGTTCAATGCTATCCGCGCCGAGTTCGGCGAAGCGGTTTCGCAGGGTTACACCATCACCGTCAAAGCCGACCGCTACGCGCGTCTGGGTGAGCTGCGTGACCAGGCGGTTGCCAAGTTCTCCGGTGAAGAAGGCCAGCCTTCGGCTTCCGAAGTAAAAGAGATCTTCGGCGAAATCGAATACCGCACCGTTCGCGAAAACATCGTCAACGGCAAGCCACGTATCGACGGCCGCGACACCAAGACTGTACGCCCGCTGAACATCGAAGTGGGTGTGCTGCCAAAAACTCACGGTTCGGCACTGTTCACCCGTGGCGAAACCCAGGCCCTGGTCGTTGCGACCCTGGGTACTGCCCGTGATGCCCAGCTGCTGGACACCCTCGAAGGCGAGAAGAAAGACCCCTTCATGCTGCACTACAACTTCCCACCGTTCTCGGTAGGTGAGTGTGGCCGCATGGGCGGTGCTGGCCGTCGCGAAATCGGCCACGGCCGTCTGGCCCGCCGTTCGGTTCAGGCCATGCTGCCTGCTGCTGACGTGTTCCCGTACACCATCCGCGTGGTTTCGGAAATCACCGAATCCAACGGTTCCAGCTCCATGGCTTCGGTCTGCGGTGCTTCCCTGGCCCTGATGGACGCCGGTGTGCCGATGAAGGCGCCGGTTGCCGGTATCGCCATGGGCCTGGTCAAGGAAGGCGACAAGTTCGCAGTCCTGACTGACATCCTGGGTGACGAAGACCACCTGGGCGACATGGACTTCAAGGTAGCCGGTACCGCCAAAGGCGTCACCGCGCTGCAGATGGACATCAAGATCAACGGCATCACCGAAGAGATCATGGAAATCGCCCTGGGCCAAGCCCTGGAAGCGCGCCTGAACATCCTCGGCCAGATGAACCAGGTTATTGGCCAGTCGCGTACCGAACTGTCGGCCAACGCCCCGACCATGATCGCGATGAAGATCGACACCGACAAGATCCGTGACGTCATCGGTAAAGGCGGCGCCACCATTCGCGCCATCTGCGAAGAGACCAAGGCTTCGATCGACATCGAAGACGACGGCTCGATCAAGATCTTCGGCGAAACCAAGGAAGCGGCAGATGCTGCCAAGCAGCGCATCCTGGGCATCACCGCTGAGGCCGAGATCGGCAAGATCTACGTCGGCAAGGTTGAGCGCATTGTCGACTTCGGCGCCTTCGTCAACATCCTGCCTGGCAAGGACGGTTTGGTGCACATCTCCATGCTGAGCGATGCTCGCGTCGAGAAAGTCACCGACATCCTCAAGGAAGGCCAGGAAGTTGAAGTGCTTGTACTGGACGTGGACAACCGCGGCCGTATCAAGCTGTCGATCAAAGACGTCCCTGCGGCCAAGGCCTCGGGCGTGTAAGCGAACGTCACGCAATAGAGAAAGGGCCCTTCGCAGGGCCCTTTTTTCATGGGGACGGGAACCTTTTGCGGACTTGCATCTTGCATGCAGGTTTACCGCGCTGATTGCAAAATGCACGACCACCGAAGTGATAGATATTTGCTAACTTATTGATTTAAAAGGAAATAACAGAAGCAGCAAAGCTGGCACAGCCCGTGCAACTACCTTCATACCTGACGCCAGGACATACGGCGCAGACCTTTCGAAAAACAGGAGTGACCCACATGAAGAAGTTCGCCATTGCTGCCGCTACTGCTACCGCTCTGACCCTGACCATGGCTAACGGTGCATTCGCCGCTGAGCCAACCCAGGCTCCAGTCATGTTGGCGGCCAACACCGTCGACAACGCCAAGCAAGAAGGCTCCGACACTTGGATCACTACCAAGGTCAAAGCTGATCTGCTGACTGAAAAAGGCATCCCAGGCAGCGACATCAAAGTCGAGACCAGCCAAGGCGTTGTTTCGCTGTCTTCTGATGTGAAGGTTACCGAATCGCAGAAAGCAGAAGCGGTGCGCATTACCAAGAACATCAAAGGCGTCAAGAGCGTAATGTCTGACGGCCTGAAAGCCGAATAAGGAATGTCCCGTCGGCCAAATGGATTTGGCCACTTTCATCGAAGCCCTGGCCCGTGCCAGGGCTTTTTCTTGCGCTCAATACACCGGGTTGCGCGCGATCACATCGCTTTCGAAGCATTCCTGCTCAAGGATCAGAGGCTCCACCAATGGACGGCTGTCGCGAAAATGCGCGGTCTGGGTATGCGCGTCATACGCCGCATCATCGCGGTAGATTTCGTACAGGTAGATCACCTCCGGGTCGACCCGGTCCTGCGACACATCGAACACCAGGCAGCCTGGCTCACTCGCCACGGAAGCTGCAGCATTGACCTTGATTGCACTCAGGAAAGCGTCGGCGCATCCAGGCTTCACTCGGGTCTTTATGAACAGGCTATACACAAATCTCTCCTTTTGTTTTAAATTCAATAATGAATTGTATACAAAAATGGAGCTTCGCCAATGTCCGAATTGCCTGCACGCCCTGGCCGCCTGAATGGCTTGCGCCACATCGCCCTGCTGGTGCCTAACCTGGAAGAGTGTGAACGCTTCTACGTCGATGTGCTGGGCATGGAAGTGCTGAATCGCGCCAATGAGGACCTGGTGTACCTCACTTGCGGTAACGACAACCTGTCATTGGGGCGTGGGGCAGGGGCGGCCAACGGGTTGCAGACCCTGGATCACTACGGGTTCATTGTCGACAGCGTGGAGGAGTTGGAAGCCTGGTACCAGTACTTCAAGGCTCATGGCGTGACCTTGCTCGACCGGCCGTTCAACCATGGTGACGGCGCACGCAGCTTCCACCTGCTGGACCCGGCCGGGAACAAGGTTCAACCGCTGTATCACCCGGCGGTGTCGGGGCAGCGGTTGGTTTGAAGCCCGTGCTGGCCTCTTCGCGGGCACGCCCGCTCCCACAGGTAGTGCGCAGGCCTGTGGGGGCGGGCCTGCCAGAGGGGATTACTCGGCATCCAGGTGCATCGGTGTCACCACCCGGCCATCGCTTTGAGGCTGCCCCAGGCTGGTATCGATGAAGTACACCCGGTCGTCTTCCAGCTTGCCCTTGTCGACCAGATAGTCCTTGATGCTGCTGGCCCGCTCCTGCCCCAAGGTACGCAGCAAGGCGGTACTCTCGGCCCACGACTTGATCACGGCCTCGCGCAGCTTGGCGGCGCGCTCGTCACGGCCCAACTGCTCCCATTCGGCAGGCGGCTGCTGCTTCAGGCGGGTACGGTAGATGCCTTCGAGCATCGCCGGTTTGTCACTGTCGTCAACCACCAGCATCGAGGCATTGGCCGGCACCTTGTCACCCCGTCGCTGCAGGATCTTGTACCAGGTGGCCTGGTACTCACGCTCAAGGCGCTGTTGGGCAATCAGCGGGCCATCGCTGGCCTGGGCGCTGGTGCCTTCGATTTCCAGGCGCAGTTCCGGGCGCTCTTTCAGCGCGGATGCCAGCTTGTCCAGGGACGACTGGGCCTCGCTGCTGAGTTCGCTGGAGCCGGGGGCGAACGCCACGTTGCCAAGGTCTTCCGAGCTGCCGCCGCTGATCAGCCCGCCAATGAATTTGAATGGCGCCTGCGCCGCGCGCAGCACCAGGTTGCGCAGGGTTTGCCAAACAATCGGCATGACGCTGAATTGCGGGTTGTTGAGGTCGCCAGACACCGGCAGTTCGATCGAGATCTTGCCCTCGGTATCCTTCAGCAATGCCACCGCCAGGCGGATCGGCAGGTCGACCGCATCCGGGCTGTCGACTTTCTCGCCCAGCTGCAGTTGTTCCACTACTACCTTGTTCTCGGCCTTGAGTTGGCCGTTGGTGATCAGATAGTGCAGGTCCAGGTTCAGCCGGCCCTTGCGGATGCGGAAGCCGGCGAACTTGCCGGAGTAGGGCGTCAGCGTGGTCAGTTCGACGCGCTTGAAGCTGGTGGCAATGTCCAGGCTGGCCAGTGGGTTGAACGGGTTGAGTGCGCCCTTGATGGTCACCGGTGCGTAGCGGTCTACCTTGCCCTTGACGTCGACCTTGGCCGGCTGTGGCTTGCGGTTGTCGATGGTGCCGATCTGGCCGTTGAGTTGCTGGATAGCCGTGGCGAAGTTGGGGGTAAGCGACAGGTCGGCAAAGTTGGCCGAGCCGTCGTTGATGTCAATCTGCCCGATATGGATGCCAAGCGGCTTGTTGTTGCTGGCCGTGGTCGGCTTGGGCTGGCTGCTCGCCGGGGCGTCGGCCGGTTGCGGGATCAGCAGGTCATTGACATTGGTGGTGCGGTCTTCGTTGATGATGAAGCGTGCATAGGGCTGCAGCAGGGTCACCTTGTCGATCGACAGAGCATCGCCGTGCACGTAGGACAAGCCGTCGACGTTCACCTGCTGCCATTTGACGAAGTCGCGGCTCTTGATGGTGTCGAGGGTGTGCAACTGGCTGACCTGCGCCTTGCCGGTCACATTGAAGGC
Organism: Pseudomonas sp. TYF_14; assembly: GCF_043105275.1. Classification (NCBI taxonomy): domain Bacteria; kingdom Pseudomonadati; phylum Pseudomonadota; class Gammaproteobacteria; order Pseudomonadales; family Pseudomonadaceae; genus Pseudomonas; species Pseudomonas sp. TYF_14. The sequence continues at coordinate 4,457 of NZ_JBICLK010000086.1, read as the reverse complement.
CAGCGGCGCGGTGTTCTTCAGGTCGACCTTGAGGTCGCTGGAGAGCATGCCGCTGCGCAGCTCCAGCAGGATGAACGGGCTGATGTAGGCCTGGGCCACACGCAGGTCGATGTCGCGGGTGCTCACATCCAGCTTTGCCCATATCGGTGCCAGGTTGACCTGGCCTGCGGCCTGCAGCTTGCCTTGCTTGCCCACACCGGTATCGAGTTTGAGGGTGAAGGGCGACTGGTTGAGGCTGTCGAAACCTTGCAGGTCGGCGTTGAGGGGGCCAATGTCCAAGGCTACCGGTTCCTTCTGGCTGCGATCTGCCAGATGCACCAGGTAGTTGCGCAACTGCACGTCCTTGAGCAGCACTTGCCAGGGTTTGCTTGGCTCCTTGGCAGCTTTCTCTTCAGGCGTAGGTTCTGCGGCAGCCGGCTCGGCCTTTTCCTTCGGCGTGGCCTTGGTGGGTTGGCTGGCAAACAGCTTCTGCCAGTCGAGCTGGCCATCTTTTTCCAGCGCCGCCCAGGTTTCGAGCTTTTCGCTGCGAACCTTGCCCACGGTGACCTGCTGCTTGACCAGATCGATGGAGGTTTCGCTAACCTCCAGGCTGGCCAGGCGTGCCAACGGTCGGCCATCCGGCGCCTTGATGGCGAATGGCGCGATGCGCACGGAGACGTTATCCAGCAGCAGCTCGGTCTGTTTGGCGAGGTTGAGCTTGTAGTGCGTATCGAGGCTTACCACGCCGTCTTCCAGCACCAGTGGCACGGCATCGCGCACGTAGGGCCAGAACAGCTTCATCTTGCCGTCAGTGACCTTCAGTGTGCCTTCGGAGGCGATCGGCGACAGGCTCAGGGTGCCCTTCCAGTCGATGCGTCCGCCATTGGGGCCGCTGGCCACCAAGGTCATGTCGGCGTTGTCGTTGGGCAGGGTGCTGAGGTTTTTCAGCTCCAGATTCATGTTGTCGTAGAGGAACTCGATCGGCTCGCTGGGCCGCAGGTCCTCGAAGTGCAGGTAGCCGTCGACGAGCTTGATGCTGCCAATACGCAGCGGGAACGGGTCACTGGGCGGCTCTTCGGGTTTGGCTTCGCTGGCCGGTAGTTTGAACAACCCGGTCAGGTTGAGGGTACCGTCCTTGGCGAACAGCACTTCGTTGCGCGGTTTGTCGAGTTCCACCGCTTCCAGATGCAGGGCTTTGGTCCACAGGCTGTCGAGTGAGGCGTTAGCGTAAAGACGCTCGAAGCCGACCTGCTCCTTGCCCGGCTCGCCGATCTGCAGGCCCCACAGCGTCAGCTCGAGGCTGAAGGGGTTGAGTTCGATCCGTTCGAGGTGAGCCGGCACGGTGGCGTATTGGGCCAACTGCTGGTTGGCAATGCGCAGTGCGACACCAGGAAGAATGAGAAAGCCAAGCAGGCTATACAGGGCTACCAAGGCCACGATTGCGCCAGCGGCGCGAGTCAATCCTTTGTACATGTGTCGCTTCGTCAGTCTAAGCAGGAGTGCTTGGAGTATGGCACGTTAAATCAGTTCCGCAGGGGCCACCCTTTGCGCTCAATCAATGCCCATGCGCCGTTTGGCTCGGTGTGCCGAACCGTCGCGCATTGCCCAGCGCAACACCGGCGCGGTGCGTCGCAGGCCCAGACGGATCAGGCGCTGCTGCAGGGGCCCGTGCTGCAGGCCGAGCAGGGCCTGGGCCCAGCCGGGCAGCAAGTCGATACCCGCGTGCAGCATCAGTTTGCCAACCGGCTGTGCCAGGCGGCTGGGGGCAGGGGCGTCGAGCAGGATTCGTATCACCTCATGGCTGCGCGCATCACAATGCAGCTGCGGGCGTATGTGTTGCAGATAGTCTTCAACTTGCTGGCACGAGCGCGGCACGTCACGGGCGCCAAGGCGCTCGGCGATCAGGGCGATTTCGTTGTAATAGGCATCCTGCTCGGCGCGTGGCAGGCGTGGGTTGCGGTAACGCAGGTGGGCAGCGAGGAAACGGCTGACCTCCGCTACATGCACCCAGGTCAACAGATCCGGGTCGCTGGCCGCATAAGGGCGGCCATCTGGTGCCGTGCCGGTGACCTGCAGGTGAATGGTGCGCACTTTGTCGATCAGCCACTCGGCATCGCCAGTGGCGCCGAAGGTGGTGCCGGAAATGAACTGGCTGGTGCGGCGCAAGCGGCCGAGCAGGTCTTCACGAAAGTTGGAGTGGTCCCACACACCGGCCAGGGCCAGGGGATGCAACAACTGCAGCATCAGCGCGCTGATGCCACCGACCAGCATGCTCGGGAAGTCGCCATGTACCCGCCAGCTGATACTGTGCGGGCCGAACAGGCCGGGGTCGCCTTTGGGCGATTGCAGGTCGAGCTGGCCGAGGGCCAGCCCGGTGAGGCTCATGACCTGGGTTTCGATGCGGCGACGAAGGGCTTCCATGGCGACCTGCTGTGCAGGGCGGCCATGATGGGTGGCCGCCGGTTACTGGTTGAGGCGTTTGTCGATCAGGCCCTGTACCACGCTTGGGTCGGCCAGGGTCGAGGTATCGCCCAGGTTTTCCAGCTCATTGCAGGCGATTTTGCGCAGTATACGCCGCATGATCTTGCCTGAGCGCGTCTTGGGTAGCGCTGGCGCCCACTGAATCAGCTCAGGCTTGGCGAAGCTGCCGATTTCCTTGCTGACCAGGGCCAGCAGCTCGGCCTTGAGCGTGTCATCTGGTGTCACGCCATTCATGGTCGTGACGAAGGCGTAGACGCCTTGGCCCTTGAGGTCGTGGGGGTAGCCGACCACCGCGGCTTCGGCCACGCTGTCATGCAGCACCAGTGCACTTTCCACTTCAGCGGTGCCGATGCGGTGCCCGGACACGTTGATCACATCGTCGATGCGCCCGGTAATCCAGTAGTCGCCATCGGCATCGCGACGGGCACCGTCGCCAGTGAAGTAGTAGCCGGGCAAGGGCTTGAAGTAGGTGTCGACCATCCGCTGGTGGTCGCCGTAGACACTGCGGATCTGCCCGGGCCAGCTGGCTTTGATCGCCAGCACGCCGGCGCCGGGGCCTTCGATCAGTTTGCCTTTTTCGTCCAGGAGCACCGGTTGCACGCCGAACATCGGCTGGGTGGCGCAGCCGGGTTTGAGTGACTGTGTGCCGGGCAGTGGGGTGAGCATGATGCCGCCGGTTTCGGTCTGCCACCAGGTATCCACAATCGGGCAGCGCTTTTGCCCGACCTCCTCGAAGTACCATTCCCAGGCTTCCGGGTTGATCGGCTCGCCGACGCTGCCCAGCAGACGCAGGCTTTTGCGTGAGGTGCTCTGCAGTGGCGCGGAGCCCTCACGCATCAGTGCGCGCAGGGCGGTCGGGGCGGTATAGAAGATGTTCACCTGGTGCTTGTCCACCACCTGCCAGAAGCGCGAGGTATCCGGGTAGTTGGGCACGCCTTCGAACATCAGCGAGATTGCGCCATTGGCCAGCGGGCCATAGACGATGTAGCTGTGGCCGGTCACCCAGCCGACATCGGCGGTGCACCAGAACACCTCGCCGTCACGATAATCGAACACCACCTTGAAGGTCATCGTTGCCTGCAGCAGGTAGCCGCCGGTGGTATGCAGCACCCCTTTGGGTTTGCCGGTGCTGCCGGAGGTGTAGAGGATGAACAGCGGGTCTTCGGCCTCCATCGGTTCTGGGGGGCAGTCGTCGCCGGCATCCTTCGTCGCTTCGTGATACCAGAGGTCGCGGCCCTCGGTCCAGGCAACATCGCCGCCAGTGCGGCGCACCACCAACACGCTACTGACCGCTGGGCAGCTGGCCAGGGCCTTGTCGACGTTCTGTTTCAGCGGGATGCGTTTGCCGCCACGCACGCCTTCATCGGCGGTGATCACGGTGCGGCAGTCGGCATCGAGAATGCGGTCTCGCAAGGCATCGGGGGAGAAACCGCCGAACACCACCGAGTGGATGGCGCCGATGCGAGTGCAGGCGAGCATGGCGAAGGCGGCCTCGGGAATCATTGGCATGTAGATGCACACCCGGTCGCCTTTCTTCACACCGCGCGCTTTCATTGCATTGGCCAGGCGGCAGACCTGACGGTGCAGTTCGCGGTAGGTGATGGCCTTGGAGTCCTTGGGATCGTCGCCTTCCCACAGCAGGGCCGTTTGCTCGCCGCGCTGGGCCAGGTGACGGTCGATGCAGTTGTAGCTGACGTTGAGTTGCGCACCGTCGAACCAGCGGGCCTTGCCGGTATGCAGGTCGCATTGCTGCACGCTTGACCACGGTTTGATCCAGTCCAGGCGTTTGGCCTGTTCGGCCCAGAAGGTGTCTGGGTCTTCGACCGACTGGCGGTAGAGGCGGCGGTAGTCTTCGGGGGGGAGGGCGGCGGACTGGCTGACGGCCAGTGCCTGGGGGTATTTGCGGATATCGAACATGGCGGGTGGTCCTGCTCTTGTAAGGGGCGATGGACTGCAACGGCTATTCGATAAGACAGTGTAGCTGGGAGCGGTGTTCA